>JBFGRM010000043.1:0-13493 GCA_041563675.1 Nitrospiraceae bacterium
AACCCCTTCTTCGGCGCCGAGAAGCGCATGGCGCCGGCCGAAAGCTATTGCCGGATCGGCAGCGAGCGGATTTACGACCGCGGGGAGTTGGTCTTTCCGGACGTGATCATGGTGTTTCACCCGCAGGTGATCACCCTGCAGAAGAGCTACACGGCGCCGTTCTATTCCGGCATCAAGAAGAACGGGGTGCTCATCATCAACTCCAATGCGGATCTGCTCAATGAGGACGACCGCGAGTTCCTGGCCGGGCTCAATGTCTCGGTCTACACTTTCGACGGCACCAGCCTCGCGCTCGAGGTCGCCGGTACGGAGCTGTCCACCAACATGGCCATGATCGGCGCCTGCGCCGGCATCACGAATGTGGTCACGCTCGAGGGTTTGGATGGCGCGCTGCAGGAGCGATTCGGCAAGAAGTTCGTGGCATCGGGCGGTACCGCGTCACTCGACGAGGCGATCAAGAAGAAATTCGCCAAGAAAGAGCAACTGCTCGCCAAGAACATGAACACCATCAAGAAATCTCACGAGCTGGCGGTCGTGTGGGCGGAGAATCACAAGCTCGCCCCCGTGTGAGCCATCTAACGAGAAAGGGATTGGCATCGCATGTATAACGTTGCCTTTGTTGAAGATGATAAGTGCGTGGCGGAGAAGGGCTGCCGTCTCTGCATCATGTATTGTCCCGAAGCAGACTGTATCCGACTCGACACGCGGAAGGTGAAAGCCTTCGTCGTGGTCGACAAGTGCAAGGGATGTGAGCTCTGCACCGTGGTCTGCAACGCGGCCAAGCACGAGGCCATTCTTATGGCCCCCGTGGACGGCGCGACTGGGGAGATTCTGCTCGACCGGAAGAAGGCAGAGTCCGCGGGTTTAGGACAGGCGTACGCGGGCTGATTCGTCGTGTGTTTCGGCTCCCCAAGCCCCCATGCGGCTCCGCCGACATGGGGGTTTTTATTTATAGCCAGTGATATCGCAGAGGAGATCGTATGACAACCCCAACGGCAGCGCCCTCATCCGCCACCCCTGCATCGGAACCGCGTGATCGAGTCCTCGCCATCCTGGACTTCGAGCCCCATCGTGCCTTCACCGTCGAGGAGCTGATCAAGGCCATCACACCCGCGGCGCTGAAGGATCCGGACAAGAAGAAGGCCGCGGTGGAGGCGATGACGGCGCGGCTCACCAAGCTCGTCGAGACGCGGGAGGCCGTAGCGATCGGAGACGGCCTCTACAAGTACCGCCTGTTTCTCGATCAAGAAGACAAGAACATCGAGCACGCCTTCCTGGGTGGGATGGGAAACACCTTTTACCGTTTTCGCTCGACCGTCTTTCGCCTCAACATCGGCGTGCTGTCGCTCTATTTCATCAGGGACAAGAAGGCCAAGGACTGGGTCGTGACGGTACGGGACACGACCATCGGCCGGGATTATGGTCTGATCAATCGCCTGAAGGACGGGACCTACACGATCGGCAAACGTGAGCCCAAGGCCGGGGAGGAGCGCTTTCTGCGGATCGAGGGTAAGTATATCGAGAAAGACCACCTGACGGTCACCCTCTCGGGCGAGGACGTCAAGGTCGAGGACTTGAAGACCCTGAACGGCACGCGGGTGGACCTGCTCAGCCCGGAGGGCCTGACGAACTACGAAGCCGTCGCCAAGGAGTTTCTCAAAGCGGCCACGCCGCAGGAGCAGAAGGATCAGCTCGCGCGCGGCCGGTTTGCGTTGAAGAAGCTCCTCGAGGAGCATCGGAATTTCGAGAGTTCGTTCTTCGGCGCCGTCGTTGACACCATCATCATGGAAACATCAGCCTGAATCGGCTGGTCCTGAAGGGGGCGCGGCATGAGTACTGATATCCGCCAGTCGATCGAAGCCGTCGAGCAGGCCATGGAGAGTTTGAACCAGGCCTTTGAGCGACATGCCGAGGCCTTGCGCGCGCCCGAGCAGTCCCAAGAGCTGCAGAAGTGGATGACGGGTGCCCAGGCGATCCGTGATAGCGGAACCATCTACCTCAACTGGGCCCGGCACTACGCGCGCTCGGCCGGCGCGGGCGCGTCGGGCCAACACGAGGACGATGCGGACCTCGAGGCCTTTCTCGACGAAGGAAGTGACCTATCGGGGGATCGGCCGCTGTTGTAATTTACCCACCTGTAGGTTGTTAACAATTCCTTCCCCATTGTGCTAATATCCCGCCTGTGAGATGACGGTTCCCCGGTAGCTCAGTTGGTAGAGCAGCCGGCTGTCGACAGGCAGCGTCCGTAGGAAACTGCGGTTGAAACTCCGGGTGAATTCAGGGAAGCCTGCCCCGCTCAGCACGAATGAGATGGAACGGTAACCCTGAGCGAAGCCTACCGAACGGGCCTCATTGTAGGTAGGAACGTGCAGAGACTAGAGGCTGAGGAGCCCAACCAATAAGGCCTCATCAGCGCCCGGCACCCTCCCTCCTCCCGGAGCGGGTGAAGAGATAGTCCGAGCCCGGTAGAAATATCGGGGCTCTCGTAACCGGCTTGTCGCAGGTTCGAGTCCTGCCCGGGGAGCCATCTTCACCTCGTAACCAACCCCCAGTTGGTCCCTCCCTAAGGAGTCGCCAGGCGCTCTCTCGCGCCTTTACCCCCAGTCCTCTGATTCGCTATGATGCGTGCGGCACCATGATTCCCTCCGCGCCATCACTCGAGTTTCACCCCCATCTCGTGCTGCGCAATCGCCATGTCATGACAATCGTCTCACGGGTCCTGCCACGCCGCGGGGTCCCGAACGGCACGCCTGTCGAGGCGCGGCTCTTCACGGTCGCCCCAACGGCCCGAGTGCTCGGACAGTGCCATTGGCAGCCCAATGCGCAGGCCGCGCCCACCATCGTGCTCGTGCACGGCCTGGAAGGCTCGAGCGATTCACATTACATGCTGGGCCTGACCGGGAAGGCCTGGCGCCTGGGGTTCAACGTGGTGAGGCTGAACCAGCGTAACTGCGGCGGGACGGAGCATCTCGCCGCGACCCTGTACCACAGCGGCTTGAGCGACGACGTCTTGTCGGTGCTCGACGATCTGACCAACCAAATGGGCCTGAAGCGAATCTGGACCGTCGGCTATTCCATGGGAGGCAACCTCGTGCTGAGGGCGGCCGGGACCATCGGCTCCGCATGCTCCGCGCTGAAAGGCGTCGTGGCGGTCGCCCCCTCGATCGATCCCGCCGCCTGCGTCGAGGCGCTGGAACGACGGGAGAACTGGATCTACCAGCAGCACTTCTTGCGGCGTCTCGGCCAGCGTCTCCGGCGGAAAGCCCGGCACTTCCCCGGCAAATGGGACGTGGAGCCGCTCCGCCGGATCAAGACGCTGCGCGCCTTCGATGACCAGTACACGGCCCCCGATGGAGGGTTTTCCAATGCGGCCGACTACTACGAGCGCGTTGGCGCCAGGCACGTCCTTCATGAAATCCAAGTGCCGACCCTGATCATCACGTCGCAGGACGACCCCTTCGTCCCTTTCCGCATCTTCGACCGTCCAGAGGTCAAGGCCAACCCCCAGATCACGCTCTGGGCCTCGCGATCCGGCGGCCATTGCGCGTTTCTGCAAAGATCAAAGGGCGGCGAGGATGCGAATTGGGCGGAGAACCGTATCACCGAATTGCTCGGCACCCTGGCCGGCGTGGAGGTGGGAGACGTGGCCACGGGCCCTCGACCCGCGCCGACCGACCTGAGGGACGCTGTCGGCTGACCGATATTGCAAGGGGAAAGGACCGGACGCCATGTCTTCCAGTTGGTCGCTGCACAGGTACGAGGGACAGTGGCGGGAGGAGCCGCTCACCGAAGTGTCCCTGACGGACGATAAGCTCGATCTGGAGCTCGAGCGGGACGGTGACACGGTCAACGTCACTGCCCGGTCCCCGGACGCCGTGGCCTACTCCGGAGATTATCGCTACCGGGAGGGAAGCAACTCCAACGGGGAGGTTCGCTTCACGCGCTACACGAGCGGGAGCGGAGCCGTGCTCGTCGGTGAATGGAAAGAAAGCGAGGCGGTCAGCGGGCCTTGGATCCTAATACTCAACAAAGTCAGAAGTGAGACGTGAAAAGTGAAAAGCGGGAGAGCATCCCATTCCGGCATTCCCGCGAAAGCCGGAATCCATTTTTTCTCCCCCCGAAAAGCAAGATGGATCCCCGCTAAAAGCTGCGGGGATGACAAAGGAAGACTCTCACGTTTCACTATTCCCGAGATGCGCCCGGACATCCTGCATGGCTGGAGAGCTTGCTCATCTGGCGAACACTCATCGGAAGACGGTGTGATGGGTCTACTCGCCGATGATCTGGAGCACCAACTCGCGCGTGCGCGCCCGCGTGTCGAAATCCAGGACGACGATTTGCTGCCAGGTCCCCAAGGTCAGCGCCCCGCCGGTGAAGGGGATGGTGAGCGACGCGCCCTGGATCTGGCCACGCAGGTGGCTGTGGGCGTTGTCCTCCCCGGCGTTGAGGGTGTTGTGCTTCCAGGCGGGATCCGCCGGGATCAGGTTGTCCCACAGAGCCTTCGTGTCGGCACGGAGCCCGGGTTCATCCTCGATGATCAGCACGGAAGCCGTCGTGTGCTTGATGAAGATCGTCACGATGCCGGCCTGGAGGCCGGTCTTCGCGAGAGCCTGCTCGACGGGCTTGGTGACATTCTCGATGTGCGCGTCCCCCTTCATGCTCACCCGAAGGGGCACCGTCTTCACCGCCACGCGCCACCTCCCCTCGCCATGGTCCGCAGCACGGCCAGATCACGACCGTTCAGCTTGCTCCCGCGGGCTTCGGCCAAGATATCGTCAAAGGTTCCATCGGCGGCGAGCTCCCGCACGGCCCGTACCACGGCGTCGCTGAGAATCCCTTCCTGCCGAAGCTGGTCCAGGTATGCGAAGGCCTCCGCAAAGGACTCCTGCGTGCGCGTGTAGTAGTCGCGGCCGCGCCGTCGGTTGCTGAAGGCCTCGAACTGCTCGCAGGCCACGAGGACCTCGGCGAGCTGCTTGACCCACGGCGGGGACTCGTTCAATTTTTCGGGGTAATAGTAGTAAAGCATCACCTGGCTCATCCAGCCGGACCAGCGGACCCCCAGCTCCTTGAGCGCGGGCTTCACCTCGCGCAGTCGGCGAGCCAAACGCCGCGCATAGCCCAGCCGCATCTCGATCTGCTCCTTCGCCCAGGCATCCACGACGATCCCGGCCCGACCCAGCTCCCGGCGGTACCGGGCCAGGAAGGCTTCCGTCTCACGGCCATAGGGCGTGTCCGGGTGTCTGGCGCGCCATTCCCTTGGCCTGGTCGGAATGTCGTTCCGCCGCGCCCACGACCAGATCTGGCCGAAAGGACGGCGATCCAGCCCCGCCCGACCCAGGTCATGAAGCAGACAGGCGATCTGATAGGACGTGGCCCGCGCCGGGGGGTGTCCGAGCTTCATGGCGACCGCGGCGCACATCCGGGCTGTCCGCAATGCGTGGGGGCGATCATACCCGCGAATCACGCGGCCCGGGCGCCGTGGGTCGGGGTAGTCGTAGAGGCGGAGCAGGGCCGTCGCCATGGCGCGCGAAACGAGGAGTGGGGCCTGCTGAGCCGGGGTACGCATCGCTATTGGTCACGTGCCGTCGACGATCCGCGACGGCCTTCGGGAAGGAGTCTTATGAGGATCTACGGATGCTCGTCGTCGTCAGGACTGGAGCATAGCTTCCGGGAAAAGAGGGTGTCAAGGTCGAGCGACCCTCCCGAAGCGAAAAGTCGTTTCCTTCTTTCCGCACCTATACTAAGCTTTTGGTGCCAGAGGGTGAACAGGATGCAGGTTGGACAAGGAACATGTCTCGGCGGTGCGTGTTTTCGGGCCGCAGCTCTGCTCGCGGTCGGCTGCCTCAGCGCCACCGGAGTCTGTGCCGCCGGCGGCGTGGGTGAGTCGTCTGATCTTTCCGGCCGCGTGATCGCACAAATCACCCGCCAGTCGCGCGACAACTTCTCCAGCGAGCTTCGCTACGAGGTCAGGGCGAGAAACCTGACCAACCAAGCCTACGAGGCCGACTCCCTCGTGATTATCCTCGAGGAGCTGAAAAATTTCGCGGGACAGACCATCGACCCCGTCAGCAAGCAGCCGCTCATCGAGCAGGTCGACGTCCTCGGAAACGACGGCACCACTGACGACGGCAAGCCGTATTTCCACGTTCCACTCCAGGGACAGGAGGAGTTCGGCCCTTACGCCAAGAGCGAATCGGTCACCGTACGCCTGAGAAACTCCGGCTTCATCACGGGCCTGGCCCCCACCTTCAAGGTCCTTGGGCAAGCCAAGGAGAAGCCCCCAGCCGAGAGCCCCAAGACGCCTGCCGCATCCCCGACACCGCGCCAGGTTGCTCCCTCGCCGGAGCCCGAGCTCGACAAGAAATTCGACGCGCTGATCGACGTGTTGCTTAAGAAAGGCGTGTTCACTCGAGACGAGTGGCGTGAAATCTTACGGTCCGGCAACCAACGCTCAGAGTAGCTCCCGCCGCAACCCTGTTCTCGCGATGTCCTCTCACTAAGGCCCTTGAGCCAACGGAGCGCTGTCGTCACACTATGCTGCGCGCCACGGACAGACCTCCGCAGGATGCCAAGAACCCCACGCCCTGTCGTTAGACGCCATCGGATGTATCAGATTACAGTCGACTAGAGGGTCGATGGTCTGGTCGGTCGGAGGATTAACACAAAGGCCCCAGGCCTAAGAGGCCTGGGGCCTTGCTCTATGAACCCTCGGGGCCGATGAGCCCCGCTAATAGGCTTATGGGGCGGCCGTGACCGCCGTGCGGACGAAGAACGCCAGGTCGTCGGAGGCCCCGACGCAGGAGGCCGGGATCTCGAGCTGGCCGCCGAAGCTGGCCTGACCGGTTTCACTGAGCGGCACCGACGGCGTGTCCACGAGGGTGGCCTGAGCGCCGGTCGAGGCGTTGCAGACCAGCGTGCCTTTGATGTGTGACGGGGCAGCAGATTCCGTCGACATCGGCCAGCCCGTCACCACGAAACGAACATACCCGTTCGCCAGGTTGAGCGAGACCTGGCTGTCGCGCAGCATGCCACCGTAGTCGGGGCTTTCGACTCCCTGCGTCTCCTGCTGCAACACCTGAATCAGCTCGTCCCACTTCGCGGTGCCGTTCGCGGCCTGCGCTGACGTCGCCGACAACCCCAGCGCCAGCACGATCGCGCTCATCAGAGCCATCATTCGTTGCGCGTTCATGGTCAACCTCCTGGTAGCGTTGGCAGCAACGTTCCGTGAACCACCAAAGTGTTGTTTCGTCGGTTGCATTCGTTGTGTCTTTCACCCGAATGCGAGACCCAACTGGGGTCCTCGCGCGGTCATGTTCCAGTATCGACGATCTGGAAGAAACAGGAATACCGCGTGCGTGGGGAGGGTACGTCCGGAGTACTTCGGGCGGGTGAATGCGACCTGCCGGGCCCCCGCCGGACGGGGGGCGAGAGGACCTGGCAACGTCGCCAGCTTCCAGCGGTGAGCCCGATGTGGTACCCCTCGTCCGTGTAGGGGTTGAGTGGCAGATCTGAGCCGCGGGAAAGCCCGGAGGAGAGCCCTTGCGGGTGCGGGTCCTTATTCAGCGATCGGGGCGCCCAGCGATCATGGCCGGGACCATTACCTTGGCCAAGGGTACGCTGGCCTATACCCCCAAAGATTCCCAACTGTTACGCGACATTATCAGGCAGCCCCTCTCCCTCCCGATCGAGGGCAGGGTGCGGGACATTCACGCCGATACCGACCCTTTCCTCTTCCTGCAATCTCTCCATCGAGCCCATCCGGGCCCCTTTCTCCGAGTGACACCGGTCGAGCCGTCCCCTGACCGAGCGGCGGACATCATCCAGGAGGGCCTGCGCGCTGCGGAGCCCCGCCATCGACCCAGCGGGCACGATGGGGCCGGACAGGCAAGCCGGCAGGCGGAGCCGCAGGGGCCGTCCCCTAGCGTTTCAGCCAATAGGACAGACGCTTGGGATCACGAGCGGCTTGGGTAAAGGGCAGGGGCACATAGGAGGAAGACGGGAGATTGACCATGAGGGCCAGGCGCAGCCGGTCCGAGATGCCCAATTTCTGAAAGGCCGAGGTCAGATGCGCCTTGACCGTCTTTTCGGAAAGGCTCAGTCGGCTGGCGATTTCCTTGTTGCTCCCGCCTCCCCCAACCAGCCGCACGATCTCCCGCTGGCGGGGCGTCAGCAGATCCAGCATCCTCGTGAAATCGCGGGCCAGCGACTCCTCCTTTCGCAAGTCGGCGACCGAGACGATGTTCTCGAGCATCGTCTCGAGAACCTTTCGGCGGATCCAATATTCACCCCGGGTGACTGATTCGACGGCCTTCCTCAAGAGCCGGGCAGGAATCGAGGCCAGACAGCAGCCCCGGACTCCCGACAGCAAGAGGCTGACTTCAACCTGGAGATCCGACCGCTCCAGCGCGGTCAAGATGCGGGTCTGGGGGCTCTGGCGCCGAACGTCGGCGATCGCGTAGGGCTCGATGGCGCTGCGTCCCGACCCGTCCAGGAGTAACACGCTGGGTCGCACGCGTGACAGCATCCCCACAAGCTCCCCTTTCCGCGCCACCTCGACCGTCACGAAGAGACCCTGGAGGGCCTCGGCCCATGCCCGCCGCCGTGCGGCGACCGGGCTGACGATCGCCACACAGGGCGAAGGCACGCCGCCCTGTTGGCCTGACCCCTTTTTGAGGTGTACTGAATTTTCGGACATACTAGTGTGCAACAACTTCTGACCTACAAAGCGGGTCGGTTATCTCCCGTCGGACAGAGCACTGTCAACCCCATCCTCCGTATACCCCGAGAGCAAAAAGCGGTCTCCCAAGGCGCTGTGAGCGTTCGCGGTGATGGGAGAGGCGGAGACGCCGGGGACCCGGCGGCATCTATTTCGAGGGCCATTCAATGTGGGCGAATCAGCGTCTCCCACAACATCGGGGGCCCCAGCGGCGCGCGTGGGTGGGGAAACGGAGGCGGCCGGAAAAGACCGCCGGGGGAAATCGGAATTGCAGGGCGGGTGTGAAGATGAACGTCCTGACGAGAGCTGGCCGCGCGGGGTCTCAGACGCAGGGCCGAGCGGCAGGGAGTCGTTACCGGACCGCGCTGGGCAGGCTCACGTCCCGGAGTTGATCGCTGACTTCGTAACGCCCCTTGCCTTCGGACTTCGCCCGATACATGGCCGCATCCGCGTCACGGATCAAGTCCTCAGGTCGTTGGTGAAGATTCGTGCTGAGCGCGATGCCGATGCTGACCCCGATCTGGACGCGCTTCTTGACGAGAATCGGCTCCGTCACCTTCCTGAGCACGCGCTCCGCGACGCGAATCGCGTCCGCCTTGCCCGTCACGTTATGGACCAGGAGCGTAAACTCATCGCCTCCATAGCGCCCGACGATATCTCCCTTCCGCAGGCAGGCCTGCAATCGCTTGGCCGTCTCGATCAGCACGGCGTCCCCGGCCTTGTGCCCGAGCCCGTCGTTGACGGGTTTGAATCCGTCGAGGTCCACAAACAGGATCGCGAATTTGAACTCACTGTTGTTTTGTGCGCATTCGATGGCCCGCCAGACGCGCGCCATGAACTGGGCCCGATTCGGCAAGCCCGTCAGGGCGTCGTTCATGGACTCCGTGCGGATCTTCTCTTCGGTTTCGGCGCCCTTCTGTACCGTTTCCTGCATCAACGCGGCCTTCTTCGCCAGGACCAGGATCAGCACAAGCATGACCGGGATGAGCACGACCTCCTCGGAGGTGACCGACCCGAATCGGTAGACCGCTCCCACATAGACCGCACACAAGAGGCCTCCCAGGCCGAGGAGCTGGGGCAGGGAGGGGCTGAACGAGGCAATCAGGAGGACCATGATATAGCCGATCGCCAGCCAGGGCTCGATGGCCTGCGCCTCGATGGTCCTGCTGACCAACGCCCCGGTGTTCCCCACCACCATCACAAACACGGGCCCGGCACGCCTGAACATGGCCTGTGGCAGCGCGAGGACAAGCACGGGAAGCGCCAGGAGCGCGAGCAGCACGAAGTTGCGCTCCGGCAGGATATCCCCAAAGGCCACGTGGTGACTGAGGAGAAAGAGAAAGACAAGCTGGATCAGTGCCAGCGGCAGGCGCACGTAGAGGCTGCTGTTGGTATTCATCGTAATGCGTAGATCCCTAGACCTCTGGCGGGAGAACGAAAATTCTCCGCATCAACCCTACCATCGAATGGCGAGTTTGTCAGGCCGATGCAGCTCCGCATGGCATTTCTAACGTATTGATTAACAATTATTTTTTATGCGCATTGCTTGGGCGGGAGGCGGGAAATCTTCACGAACACCCCCCTGGCAGGGGGTGCCGGCGGGTGCCTTCGGGTGAGACAACGACCACCAGCGGGCCGCATTGGCCCAGAACACGCCTTCACTCACTTGCGCGTTTATGAGTTCCGTGGTTTCTTTGGACAGGAGCTCCTTGTGGTGATCTAGAAGCCGGTTTCCGGCCCTTGGGATGCGAACAGGCTCGTCGTTCACGATCTCTCTCGCTAAGACACTTCTATGGACACAGCGGCGCGACTCCTCGTCATCCCTGAGGTCACCTATTCCCTCCTGGCCATTCTCGCCCTCCTCCTGGTGTGGCAATACCATAACAACCTGTCGTTAGCCGGGCGCATTTATGCGGTCGACTTTTGGGATGTTTCGGGCATCCGGATGTTTCTCCACGTGACAACCTGGGATGGGCAGGCCTGTGAGGTGTGCCAGGAGGCGAATGGAACCGCGTTCCTTCCATCCCTTTCCACCGTGAAGGGATTTTCCACCTTGCCACGGCCCTGTGCGAATGCGGGTGGCTGTCGCTGTCTGATCGTGGCATTGTATGGGGGATGGCCCGAAGCCAATCGCGTGCTCCAACGCCTGCGCAAGTATGGGCGGAAGAACGCGCTCACGCTGACTGAGCAGGAGTTTGTGGAGCTTCTTGAGGGCCCCTGGGAGCGAAGCGTGACGGCCGCGGGTGATCAGCTGACAATGAATATGATCGAAGCCATGCGAGTGGAAGGTCAGGTTGCCGAGGACGCCGCGTTCAAATATCGCTACATCATCGATCGTGCCAGGGGGGCGAGGAACCTGCGATTGTTGGTCCCCGCCTTCCTGCGGTTATCCAAGGTGTTGGAGCGACTCGGGCACCATGAGGACGCCATCGCCCTGTGCGAACAATTCGAGCAGCGATTTTCCAGGAACAGGCGGGGATTCTACTACCCATCCGAGGAGCAGCGGGGAACGATGGCGATGACAAAGATCCGGCTCCAGACCAACCTCAAGTTAAAGATGGCCTCGACCAACGCCGGGCCGTCTATTTCTCAACCATCCCAATCGTCCTCAGTATCTGTCTGACAGAAGGGTTCTTGCCGGCGGGTGAGGCAACCGCGAAAGCCGTCGCGGATGGTCATGCTCGCTCCTCGTGCTCAACGGACACCCCCGAAACTAGTTGAAAAAATGGAGCCGGCGAGTGGGGTCGAACCACCGACCTGCTGATTGCGGATCCCAGCTCCAGAAGTAACAAGTCCGAAGCTGATCAGTCTCTAAGCCTGACGAGCTTAACTGGTGGCCTAACAACGAGGGGTTGGGCAGTCATTCAAGGCGAGGGGGTGTTGACAGAATCGGTGACCGTTAACGCCTCTTTCGAATAGATTTTCCAATAGTATATTTGCAATCCAGCACTGGCCATCGATAGGACATCATTTGTGGGCCCGGAATTATCCTTGTGCAGCCAGACCCTGGGAATCTTTTCCCGGACAGCGACGGCTCCGATACTTTTATTGTCCAGCGTCCAGGTATAACCCGCATAGGAAGGCTGTCCCCACAGCTCACGCCCGTCAGTCGCGACATACTCGCCCGCCGTAACATGGGCCTTAAAGTGCTGGTCGTTATTGTTCACTTCGATATCTAGATTAGAATTGCCTCTCTGCTCGATCGTCAGAACCCAGGGCTGTTGACCTGAGGCCGTATACCGACACTCATAATATGACGACAACGTTTTGATGCTGACCTTATCTCCCACATTTGTAATGATGGCGTTGTTTACCTCTTTCACCTCACCTTCTTCTGCACGGAGATGGCACTTAGCGTCCCAAGTCGTCTCATCACGGATGTTGAACTTATAAGCGTGAGACGTGGACATCTTTTTTATATCGTCACCAGGAGTACTCAACCCCAAGAGTCTCAAGTACCAGGGTAGGTCACCTCCAGAAGATTTCTTAATCACTATTCTGCGGGCATCCGCTTCTGTCACTCGGTAATTACCAAAAGACACATTGAGTTTTGCATCAGAAAATTCACCCGGCATGGACATCTCATAGACCCTCGCATTCTTTTCCAAAGCAGGGTCTACCACCATCGTCAACTTGGCAGTCGTACAGCCCGCCATCAATAAGACAGCCAGCGCAAAACCCAACCACATCCATCTCATGCGGACATGTCCTCTCAATCAATCATAGGGGACAGACACCCCTTCCCAGACCTAGTGTACCACTGCTCCACGAGCCCGGTGGATTCCGACCGAAGGACAGTCCTATGTGGGGGTGTTGAACGAAGAGCCCGGTGGAACTTGGCACCAAAAGGTGGTGCCAAGTTCACATAACGTTGAGGACCAGCCGGAAGGTGTTGAGAAAATGGAGCCGGCGAGTGGGGTCGAACCACCGACCTGCTGATTACGAATCAGCTGCTCTACCACTGAGCTACGCCGGCTTCCGAGGCGCCGTCGCTGAGGAGCGACGGCCAGATGTTACTCAGGAGCATTTCACGCTGTCAACGTGTTTCCCGCCGGAACCGACCCGCCGAGCAAAAGCTGGCGGGGAGCCCCGCTGCCCAAGCCGCCTCGTGGCGTCCGGCCGGCGGTCTGCTTGGGCTGAAGCATGATCAGGAACTTCTTGCTGGCGGGGGCTTGCCTCAAAGGCGAGCGTGAGGTCAGGGAGAGGACCAGCTCAGCCTGGCCGACTGCCGCCACCGAGCCGAGCCTGGTCGTCACGGTCTCTCGCTTGGACTCGCCCGGCTGAAGGTCGCCAAACGTAATCACCGGAGGAAGCCGGCGTACCAGCTCGCTGCTTCCACTGACTGTGGCCGCGACTTCCCGGGCCGGCCCGGTGCCGACATTCGTGACCTCGACTTCCAACGTGATCTCTTCCTCACCCTCCAACACCTGATCCCCGTCGCCATCCAGCAGACGGGCACGGAAGGTCAGCGCCACGGATGGCTCGGGCGATTCCGGCGAAACCGTCCCCCTCGCAATCGATGGGGAGGTCCGCAAGTACCGGCCGAATTCGTCGGCGAGCGTCTCGACCGCCTCCACCTCGACCCGTTCGACGCCCCTGACCAGGCAGCGTTCCCCTTCCGTGTAGACGGATCCGGATACCTTCGCGGACAATCGACGCCGATCCAGCAGTCTTCCCACCGCGTCATAGGCGGTCACCCTGACGCCGAGCGAGACATCGGCCGGGTAGCGACGGCTGGTGCCCGGTTCGACAAACACGATGACCTCGGCGGATTCGG
>JBFGRM010000044.1:0-13448 GCA_041563675.1 Nitrospiraceae bacterium
GAGATGAAGACGCGGCAGCGTTTCACCAGGGCCATGAGCTCCCGGATTGTCGTCTGCCCCGCGAGTTGAATCGGGACATGGGTCATGTGCTGGGCGATGACCTCCCCGACGGCCTCCTCCCCTTTCGCGCCCACGACGACCACTCGCACACCGGCCCCGTCCTGCCGACCCAATCGCTCGACCAATGCATCGGCGGTCTGTGCAAAACGCTCGGGAAGCCATCGCTTGGCGGTGCCGTATGTCGAGCCGGGATTCAGCCCCACGAGCAGGTCGCGATCCTCGACCGAGGCGGCCTTGAGCCGAGTCGCCAGGGCCTGTTCCTCCTCCAGGGTGAGGGACAGCCGTGGAGCCCGCCGCGGCGGGCTGGACGCGAGCGGGTCGAGCACCCTGTGGAAGTAGTCGGCTTGATGGAGCCGGGATGCCTCGGCCGGCACCGGGATGGGATCCGTCAGCAACCAGCCCCGCCCGTCGGTGGCGTAGCCATAGCGGCGGGGAATCCGTGCGAGCCAGGTCAGCAGTCCCGCTTCGAAGGCGTTCTGCAGAAGGATGGCCATGTCGAACCCTTCGTGTCTCAGGGTTCTGGCCAGCCGCCATTTTCCAACGACGCCTCCGTGTCGTCCACGAGCCTCGTACACAAGCACGCGATCCACGCCGGGGTGTCCCTGAAAGAGCTCGGCGACGGCTGGCTTTGCCAGGAGCGTGACCTCGGCGCGCGGGAAGACCCCGCGCAAGGTTGCGAGCGCCGGCTCACTCATGACCGCGTCCCCGATCCAATTCGGCGCGCGAACCACGAGCTTCTTGATGTCGTGATTAGGCACAGACTGCCGTCGGCTTGGTCCCGGTGACGGGCTGGAGCAGGACCTCGAGCCGCTCTTCTCCCTCGACGACGTCCGTGCCCAGACGAAGCGCGAGCACGCGAACGTCAGCCGAAAGATAGGGGGCGACCTTCGTCGCATCTTTCTCCGTTGTCAGAATCACGTCCGCGCAGCGGCTCTTGGCGAGTGCGAGGACCTCGTTCACATCCCGTTCCGTGTACGAGTAATGATCGGTGTACACCCGTTCCTCGAGGATCCGCAGGCCGCATTGACTGGCCAGCAGCCGGAAGGAATTGGGGTTGGCGACCGCACTGAACAGCAGACCGGATTTGCCGTTGAGGACCCCGATCTCCTGCAGCGCGCCGGTTGCGACATCCACGACAGCCTCCGCCGTGAAACGCACCTGCATGACGGCCTGCCGCGGGGCGTACCTGGTGAGGAGGGGTCCCAGCGTATTTCGCCAGTGGGGCGCCCCCTCCACCCGCGTGACCATGATCCCGGAGGCGCGAGCCAAACCCGTCAACGGCTCCCGCAGTCGTCCGGCGGGGAGAAGCCCTGCCATCCCTGCGAGATCCGTCGCGTCGAGCAAGACGAGGTCGACCGACCGGTGCAGACGTCGATGCTGAAAGCCGTCATCCAATACGAAGCAGTCGACCGGGAATTGATCGAGCACCCATCGTCCCGCGCGATAGCGGTCGCCTCCCACCGCCACGATCACCCCCGGGCACCGCTCCGCGATCAACCGCGGCTCGTCCCCGGAGTCGGCGGGTGTTGCGAGCATCGATCGTCCGTCCGACACGAGCAGGGGTTCGCGGGCGGACTGTCTCCGATAGCCCCGGCTCAGCACGGCCACCCGCAGGCCCTGCGAGGCCAGACGGTTCGCCACCAGGATGACGACCGGTGTCTTGCCGGTTCCCCCGACCGTGACGTTCCCAATGCTGATCACCGGACGCGGCAGGGTCTTGCGATGCAGGAGATTGTGATCGTAGAGCCAGTTGCGAGCCCGAATGGGAATTCCATACAGCGCCGCCGGCAGCCGGAGCACCGGTCTGGCAAGCCCGTTCTGTTGCACCCGCGTGAGTGGATCTCGCGATCGCACATCGCCGGGCGGAAGCTGCGCCTCTCTCTCTGTGAGCAGCCCGGCCAAGAGATCCAGATCACGCTGTAAAACGCCCCGGTTCTGCTTCACGACGTCGTGGGCACGCTGCCCCATGCTGAGGAGGAGCCCTTTGTCTCGCAGCAGGTGACCCAGCCTGGTCGCGAGCTCCTCTCCGCTGCGGACTCGGACGCCCCCACCCGATGCCTCGAGCAGGGCTGCGACCTCTGCACAATGATCGGTATGCGGCCCGAAGAACACGGGCTTGCCCCATTGCGCCGGCTCGAGAAGGTTGTGCCCGCCGACCGGAACCAATGTGCCACCCACGAAGGCCACCACCGCATGGCTGTAGAGGGACGCCAACTCGCCCCGCGTCTCCAACACGATCACTCGCGGTCCCGCCTTCACGTCGTCCGCCTCGGGGTGGAGCCCGCGCTCGTTTCGGGACCAGACGTGGAGTCCCTGCGCACGCGCCGTGCGCACAAGGTCTTTCGCCCGCTCGATATGGCGGGGCGCCACCATCAAGACCAAATTGGGAGACGCCTCTTGCAGGCGCTGATACGCCTCGAGGAGGCGCTCCTCCTCTCCCGGGTGCGTGCTGCCGGCGAGCAGCAACTCCTCGCCCTCCGCAAGCCCCAAGGCTTGCCGTGTCGGTCCCTCGCCGGAAGCAGGGGAAGGCTGATCAAACTTGATATTCCCGGTCGTGCGCACCCGCTCTCGCTGGGCGCCGAGGGCCGTGATCCGCTCGGCATCACGGTCTGTTTGCATCAGCAGCCATGTCACACATTCCAGCACGCGCGACAGGAACGGCTTGATCAGGCGATACCCGCGGAAGGAGCGCGTCGAGAGACGCCCGTTGACCAGCACGGCCGGGATCCTTCGCCTGGCCAGCGCCCTTAGGAGATTTGGCCACAGCTCCGTTTCGACGAAGACGAAGAGGGTCGGCCGGATCGAGTCCACAGCCCGCGCAACCACCCGGGGGAAGTCCAGGGGCGCGTACACATGTCTGGCGATGCCGCTCAGTCGCTTTTCGACCGCTTCCCGTCCGGTTTCCGTGACGGTGGACACCACCATGCGACTGTGCGGGAAACGCGCGTGGAGCGCCTGGACGAGGGGGGCGATGGCCGTCACCTCGCCCAGAGAAACGGCGTGGAACCAGATGACGGGTCTGCCTGCTGAAGAGGTTGGTTCAGTCTTTCCGGTTGCGCCAGTGTGGTCAGGCCAGCCGAAACCAAGCCGCTGCGGAAGCCCGGCCCGGCATCGCTTCTTGCTTACGAGCACGAGCAGAATCACCGGCGACGCCAGCAGGAGCCCGAGATTGTAGAGGAAGTACCACATAAGATTGTGTGAAAAGTGAGAGGTGAAAAGTGAAATGTGACGGAGGAGAACAGCAGACGATGACTCAAGAGCGTTCGTGTTTCATTTCTCCTGTCATTTCACTTCTCACTATTCACCTTTCACTTCTTCTCCACCGCTTCATCCGCTTCCTGGGTGATCCGGTTCAATGCTTGCTCCAGCTCCTGCCGCTTGGTCTCGAGCATTTCGTCGCTGGAGTCCGGCGAGATCCAAATCGGCTTGCCCCAGATGAACACCCCTCGTCCCATCGGGTACGGCAACAGGAAGCGATCCCAACTCTTAAAGTGTTTTTTTTTGAGCAGCTGAATGTCACTGGCACGACCGGAAGCCCTGTGGCCTTTGCCAGGTGGATCGTTCCCATTTGAGCGACCTGCCGGGGACCTCGCGGTCCGTCCGGGGTCACCACCAAGTCCACGCCGGACCGCCCCAGCTTGATGAGCTGCCGAAGGGCGCCGGCGCCTCCTCTGGTCGTGGACCCCCTCACGGACCGGTGCCCGAAACGAGAAATAATGCGATGGATCAGCTCGCCGTCCTGATGCTGGCTGATGAGCACGTAGGCTCCTGCGCCCCGGTACCCGATCGGTATCATGAGCTGACGCCCATGCCAGAAGGCGAGGATCAGCCGGCGCCCTTCCCGGTACAGCGCGTCGACATGTTCCGTGCCGCGGTTCTCGAGACGGAGCACCCGCCCGAGCAGCCGAATGAGCAGGGCGCCGATCGGGGGGAGCAGTGAAAGTTTGAGCCAGGTCATCATGGTTTAAGTCGGTAATTGGGTAAGTGGGTAATTGGCCGGAGCAAGCAGCCAGCTCTTCCCGCAATTACCTAATTACCACTTTACCCATTTACGGTGTCTTCAACAGTTCCCCCTGGAACTGCAGCGCGTAGATCCGCTGATAGGAACCCTGTTGCCGAATGAGTTGTTCGTGCGAGCCCAGCTCGACCACACGCCCCCGATCCAAAACCGCGATACGGTCCGCATGCTGGACGGTGGACAGGCGGTGGGCGATGACAAACGTGGTTCGGTTTTTCATCAGATTGGCGAGCGCCATTTGGACCTTGCGCTCGGACTCCGAGTCGAGCGCCGATGTCGCCTCGTCGAGAATCAAGATCGGCGGATCCCGAAGAATCGCGCGCGCGATCGCGACGCGCTGCCGCTGGCCGCCGGAGAGCTTGGCTCCCCGCTCACCGATCATCGTGTCGTACCCGTTCGGAAGCTCCTTAATGAACTCGTCGGCGTAAGCCGCGCGGGCGGCCTCCATGACCGCCGCGTCCGAGGCGTCGGGATGGCCATAGACAATATTGTCCCGGATGGAGGCATCGAACAGTAACGTTTCCTGGGACACGATGCCGATGTGCTGGCGAAGCGAGGCGAGCCGGATCTCCCGCAGGTCCGTCCCATCAATCAAAATGGCGCCCGACGACGGCTCGAAAAACCGGGGAATCAGATTGACCAGGGTCGTCTTTCCCGCCCCGCTGCTTCCGACCAATGCCAGCACTTCTCCGGGTCCGATCGTCAGCGAGATGTGGTCGAGGGCCAACGTCTCCTGACCAGGATAGCGGAACGAAACCTCGCGGAATTCGATCGACTCGCGGATCCCATGCAGTGCCCGCTTCCCCCCATCGATCGCAGCCTCACTCGGTTGATCGATGACGGCGAAGACGCGCTCCGCCGCCGCGAGCGCCTGCTGGATCATATTGTTCGCACCGGCCACACGCTTGATGGGGTTGTACATGAGAAAGACCGCCGTCAGGAACGAGAAAAAGGCGCCGACGCTCATGGTCCCGGCAATCACCTGCGCGCCACCGTACCAGATGATACCGGCGATGCCGGCGACGCCCACGGCCTCCAAGACCGGGGCTGTCAGGGCGGAGACCTGGGTCGACTTCATGCAGGTCCGAAAGAAGGCCTGGTTGACGGTCCGAAATCGCTCGTCCTCGGCCGCTTCGCTGGTAAAACCTTTGACGATCCGGATACCCGTCAAGGTCTCCTGGAGGACCAACGACATGTCTGCGGTACGCTCCTGTCCCCGGGTGGCCCACCTGCGCATCCTCGCCCCGAACCGGATGACGGGAAAGGCCGCCAGGGGCACGACCACAATGGACAGCAACGTGAGGCGCCAGTTGACGGTGAACACGTAGCCCAGCAGAAAGACGAAGGTCAGGCTTTGCTGGAGGAGATCCTTCAACACGCCCGCCACCGAATACTGTATCCAGTTCACATCGTTAATCACGCGGGACAGCATGTGGCTCGAGGGGTGGCGCAAGTGGAAGCTCAACGGCAACCGCATGAGATGGTGAAACAGTTGCCACCGGATATCGGTGATCACCCGAACGCCGACGTAGGTCATCAGGTAGGACTGCCCGTAATTCGCCACCCCCTTGCACAGCGTCACCGCCATGAGCAGGACCGGCACGAGGACCAGCCAGGTTACATCCCGATTGATGAAGACGTCGTCCAGCATCGGCTGGACCAGCTTGGCGTAGGCGAGGGTGAATGCTGACACGAGGATGGAGCACACAATCGCCCCGCCCAGTCGGACCCAGTAAGGGCGCACATAGGCGACCAATCGCATGAACCGGCTCATGCCCGACACTCCGCGATGATGACTTCGGCCGCCCGCCGCGATGCCCCGGACTCGCCCAGGGAGGCTCGAACCGCCTGCAGACCGGCGCGCATGGTTTCATACGCCTGGCGATCGGTCAGCAAGCGTCGGGCTTCCTCGTAGAGACGCTCCGCCGTGGCGTTCTCCTGGAGCAACTCCGGAACCAGCGTCCGGCCGGCGACGATGTTGACGAGCCCGATCCAGGGAATGCGGATCACGGCGCGCGCAATGGCGGCGGTCAGCCAGGAGGCGCGGTACGTGAGAATCATCGGCGTGCCGATCACGGCCGACTGGAGCGTCGCGGTGCCGGACGCGATCCAGGCGAGATCGCAGGCCGCGAGCACCTCACTGGACTGCTCCTTGACGACGTGCACGTTGAGGGACGCCTCCTTCAACAAGTCCGCGATCAGGTCGTCGTCAACGGACGCGGCCTGTGCGAGCAGATAGCGAGCGTCCGGAAAAACGGCCCGCAGTTGCGCAGCGGCGCCCAGCATCAGGGGCAACAAGGTGCGGACCTCAGACGCTCGGCTTCCGGGCAACAGGCCCACGACGGGGGTTGCGCCGTTGACCTGGTACCGCTTGCGAAGCTCGTCCCGGTCATAGGTCGGCGCAACCGCATCCAGAAGCGGATGCCCGACGAAACTGCAGGGCACCCCCGCCTTCTCGTAGAGCTCCGCCTCGAACGGCAGGATCACGATCATGCGATGGACGACCCGGGCGATCTGCCGGATTCGGCCCGGCCGCCATGCCCAGATCTGTGGAGAGATGTAATAGAGCACGCGGTGCCCTGCCCGCGCCGCCACCCTGGCCATCCGCAGGTTGAACCCAGGGTAATCAATGAAGACGACTCCGTCGAGTTGCGTCTTACGCAGCCACCGAGACAGCGCAACATACGAACGCAGGACCGCGAGCAGCTGGCCGAGGCCGATCAAGCCGACCACGTCGTGCCGCTCGATCCCCCGGACCATCCGCACACCCGCCGCCTGCATATGTGAGCCACCCATACCGAGGACCTCGATGTCCGGCCGCAGAGCCCGAAGCGCCCGCGCAAGACTGGCCCCATGGAGATCTCCCGAGGCCTCCCCGGTCACGATGAGAATCCGTGCCATAACCTCAAAAAAAAAATCGGCTCAGCCAGTTCAGTCGGTTCGGTCAGTTCAGTCAGTTGGAAAGCATGTTCACTGACCCACGAAACTGACTCAACCGATTCAAACCGACCCAACCGACTCGATAAATCCGACTGACTACACTGACTCAACTGACTTGACTGACAGCGCCTCTCCGTCGGCCTGTTCCAAATGCCGACGGACGAAGGTCCCAATCGACTGGAGAACCTGGTGCGCTAACTCCAGCGCGGCAGCTCCCGCCTCACCCGAGACCGAGGGATCCGTCCCGTTTTGCAGCGCAGACAGATACGCTTCGAGCTGGGCTTTGAGCGGCTCTTCGTCACCGCCCTGGACGTGCTCCATCTCGATGCTCGGGGTGCCGTCCGCGTTGACGGCACGCCGACAGATCAGGCCTTTCCTGGCCTGGTAGTCCATCGAAATGTACCCATCCCGCTGGAACAGCCTCAGCTTCCGCATCCGCATGGTGGAGACACGGCTGGACGTGAGATTGGCCACGCAGCCACTGGCGAATTGAATTCTGGCGTTGGCAATGTCGATATTCGGCGAGAGTACGGGCACCCCGGCTGCTCGAATCTCCTCGACCGGTCCCGGCTCCAGGGAAAGAATGAGGTCGAGATCGTGAATCATCAGGTCAAGGACCACATCGACGTCCGTCCCCCGCTGGCCGAACGGACTCAGCCGGTGACACTCGATGAACCCCGGCTTGAGGATGTGCGGGCGCAAGGCCCGCATGATCGGGTTAAAGCGCTCGACATGGCCGACCTGAAGCGCGCGCCGCTTGGTCCGCGCCAAGTCGATGAGCTCGTAGGCTTCCGCCGGCGTGACGGTGATCGGCTTTTCCACCAACACATGCACGCCGGCCTCGAGACAGGCCTTCACGACGCCGTAATGGGCAGAGGTCGGCACGGCGACACTCACCGCATCGACGCCGTCGAGCAAGTCATCGAGGCGCGCAAAGGCTGGCGCACCATAGCGATTGCCAATGAGACCGGCACGATCCGCATCGATATCCATCACGCCGATCAAGCTCGCATTCGGCAGGCCGGCATAGAGCCGAGCATGGTGCTGCCCCAGATGCCCGACGCCAATCACTCCTACCCGGATAGGGTTCATGCTTCTTGCCTTTATCGTGACGCGTGACGGGTCACGCGTCACCCTCTGTTTTCAAGCCGACGATGGCGATCCCATACTTATTGGCAAGGGCGATGGTCTCTTCCCTGTCCAGGACGATGCCGCGGCCCGCCTCGAGGGCGAGCGCCGACGCCTTGACCCCGCCCATGGTCTCGATCGTCGCCGGACCAATCGCAGGCAAGTCGAAGCGGAGATCCTGCTGAGGCTTGCATCGCTTGACCACCACCGCGCCGGTCGTCGCCAATCGTCCACCGCGCCGAATTGCTTCATCGGTGCCCTCAACGGCCTCGACCGCCACGACGACGCGGTCTTTGATGACGACGCATTGCCCGATGTCCAGCTTCCCGATTTCACGCGCGACCTCCCAGCCGTACCGTATGTCCTCCCGCTCTTCGCTGCTGGGGCTTCGGGCCGTCAAGCACCCCGGCTCCACCACAATGTCGCCGAGACCGAAGGTGGACTCCATGACCCGGATGCCCTCCTTCTCGAGCTCCGCAGCCACCTCCCGAAGAATCAGATCGTCCTTGAAGTGCTTCAGCCGACTCGCCACCGCCAGCGCTCGAAAATCCGGCAGGACGGTCGTGAAGATATGCGTCTTCTTGATGCCGCCCAACATCACCGTCTCCTGCACGCCGTCACTTTTCAACGCGCGGATCAGCTTGTTGAATTGACCGATCTTGATCCAATGAATGCGGGCAACGTGGCGTTCGAGGTCGGGGCTGGTTTCCCCGATATGGGCGACCGCACAAACTGAATAGCCGAGTCGCGTGGCGTTCTGCGCAAAGATGACCGGGAAACGGCCATTTCCCGCGATGAGGCCGATGCGCTTTTCCGGGCAGGCTTCGCTGACCGCGGGCTCCGACGCCCGCTCAAGCTCGGGCATCACCCCGCGTCCTCCTGCTCTTCCTTCTTGCCGACCGAGATACAGACCCCGCGCTTGCTCGCTTCGACGAAGGCCACCAAGGACAGGATGTCCTCGCTTTCCCGGTAGCGCTCCCGCGCGATCTTCGCGGCTTCCGCCAGGCGATGCCCTGAGCGAAACAGCAACTCGTAGGCCGCCTTCAACGCGGAGATGCGGCTGCTGGAAAAGCCCTGCCGCCGCAGTCCGATCGAGTTCACGCCGTAGAGCCGTGCCCGGTATCCCCCCGCCGCCCGCATGAAGGGAGGGACATCGCGGCCGACGGCGGAGCAGCCGCCGATCATCGCATACGGCCCCACGCGGACATATTGGTGGACCCCGACCAGCCCTCCGATGATGGCGTGGTCGCCGATCGTGATATGGCCCGCCAGGCTGCCCGCGTTGGCCATGATCACGTGGTTCCCCAGGCGGCAATCGTGCGCGACATGGACGTAGGCCATGAGAAAGTTGTGATGGCCGAGAACCGTGGTCCCGCCGCCCTCCACCGTGCCCCGGTTCACGGTCACGTACTCGCGCAGGATATTGTCATGGCCGATCACGACGCGGGTCGGCTCCCCCTGGTATTGCATGTGCTGCGGCGGTGTGCCGATGGAGGCAAAGGGGTAGAGCTGGCACCTCGCTCCGATCTCCGTCCACCCTTCGACATACACGTGGGCCACCAGCCGCGTCCCCGGCCCGATGGAGACATGCTCCCCGACGATGCAGTACGGGCCGACCTCCACATCATCAGCGAGCTTGGCTTTGGGATGGACGATGGCAGTGGAATGTACTGTCAAAATTATGTCTCCGTCATCATGAGTTAAGTCGGTCGAGTCGGTTTTGTCAGTTCAGTCAGTTGAATTCATCACGTGACGTATCTGGCGAACACGACCCGCCTGGCTCAACCGATCTAACTGACCGAACCGACCAAACTGACTTATCGCGCTTTTTCTTCCGTGACCATGGCCGTCAGCTCCGCCTCGCAGACCAGATCCGAATCCACAAATGCCTTGGCGTGCATCTTCCAGAATGGTGGACGTCGCTTCGCCACCTCCACCTCGAAGCGGATCTGATCGCCGGGGACGACCGGCTTCCTGAACTTTGCCTGATCGACGCCTGTGAGGTAGACGGCCGGCTGCCCCGACGTTGGGCTGGATTTCATGGCCAGCACGCCCCCCACCTGCGCCATGGCTTCGAGGATCAAGACACCCGGCATGATCGGTCGGTCGGGAAAGTGCCCTTGAAAAAACGGCTCGTTGGCCGTGACGTTCTTGATTCCGACAACGCGCCGATCAAGCTCGATGTCGAGGATGCGATCCACGAGCAGAAAGGGATAACGGTGCGGCAGGACCGCTCGAATCTCGTTGATATCAATCTCCGGCATCAGTCTGCCTCCTGGCAAGACGCTGGGCGTCCTTGTGCACTGCCTTGACCCCTGGCCGGCTCCGGCTTGTGCTCGAGAGACGACCCTTCTCCGGCGACGCGGTGTGAACCGCGCCCGGCCAGCCGCTCCGACCCTCATCCCTTGTGGGCGTCATCCTCCTGCTACGGCGCACCTTGCTTGAACTCTTGAATCACATCCGTCGTGATGTCGATGGTGTCATCGCTATAGATAGTGGGGGCTCCTCGCCCCTTCTCGATCACCAGGAGCAGGTTTCGCCGACGGGCGACCACTGCCGCGAGGCGCTCGATCTCGCTTCGGAACTGCATCAGCAGCTGTTGCTGCTTCTCCTGGACCTCACGATTGAGCTCTGCCGCACGCTGCTGGTATCGAAGCATCCGCTGGCGAAATTGCCCTTCGCGCTCCCTTCGGGCGTTGGCGCTGAGGACGCTCGCTTGCTTCATGAGATCCTCTTCCATGCGCTTGAGCTCCTGTTCTTCGAGCGCGAGCAGCTCCTGGCGATTCTTCATGAACTCGTTCAGCGTGTTCTTGGCTTCCCGCCCCTTCTGTGTTTCGTTCAGGACCCTCTGCGGATCGACCACGCCGATGTTCGTCCGCGGACCGTTCACGCCCGGCCCGGCACAACCGGCCAACGTCGTCGCCATCAGCGCAGTGAGGAACCACGCCCATGCGACACTTCTCCTTGAGCCCCGATCACCCACCCGTCGTTTCGTCCAGGTGCTCTTCCCCACAACGTACCTCATCAGTAGTCACGTAAACCATCGAGCGAGAGCGCGCCGCATTGCCGCACCGTGTCCCCTCCCTGCGGTGAAGATCGCCGCAGTTCAGAATAGATTGCCGACCGAGAACTCGAAAACAGCTTTCTTCTCCCCCGGGCGCCGATCGAGGTTGTAGCCGTAGGCCGCCCGTAACGGCCCGAAGGGCGAGATCCATCGCACTTCCACGCCCGCTGACCTCCTTAGGTCCAGTAAATTGATGTCCTTTCTTGAGTTATAGCCTTCGCCGTAATCGAAAAACAGCACGCCGTTCAGCTTGATTTCCGACGAGATCGGGATAATCAGGTCGTTGTTGATGATGATCTCCTGCTCGCCGCCCTCCGGCGTATTGCTCGGCGTAACGGGGCCCGCCCGACCGAATGTGAAGCCGCGCATCGTATTGATGCCGCCGACAAAAAGGCGTTCCGGGACGGGCGTCGGATTGTCCCCGATCCCCTCCACGACACCAAAGCGACCGCGAATCATGTGCCGGAAGTCGAACCAGAGTGGCGTGTACTTCAACGAATCGAGCCTGACCTTGTAAAAATGGTTGGTGCCACCGAGAAGCTTGGTCGCATAGTCGACGCCGATGCTGTGGCGCCAGCCGGAGCGTGGATCTAGAAAATAGTCGCGTGTGTCGCGGGTGAGCGTCGAACGAAATCCGGTACTCGACTGGGAGCCGACTTGCTGAAGAATGAATTCCGGGGCATCAAGACTCGGATTTTCGATGTCGAGCTGCTCGCCGAAAAAGCTGAAGCTGCCCGACAAGTATTCAGAGAAGAATCGCCCCAGGGTCAGGCTGCCCCCCGTTTTATCCTCAATGTAAGTCTGAAAGTCGGTTCGCGTCTTGAACCCGTCCAACTGAACGGAGGTCGTGGAATCACGAAAGTTCGGGTCTCTGAAGGAAATCAGTCCCAATGTCCGCCGCTGCCCGAGTTGCCCCCTGATGCGACCCGTGTAGCCGCGGCCGAAGAGGTTGCCTTCCGTAATATTGGCGATCGCGACGAGCTGATCGAGCGTGCTGAATCCGCCGCCCACACTGAAGGCTCCCGTGGGCTTCTCTTTCACTTTCACCTCGAGGTCCACCTTGTCGGGCGCCACCTGGTTCGGCAGGATTTCCACGGTCTCGAAATAGTTCAGGTTGTTGAGACGCTGAAAGCTGCGCTTCATGGCGACGGTGTCGATCACCTGTTGTTCTTGGACCCGTAGCTCGCGCCGGATCACGTTGTCCCGTGTCTTGTCGTTGCCCGTGATGTTGATCCGACGGATTCGGATGAGGCTGCCTTCCTTGATGTTGATCGTCACGGTCGCCGTGCGGTTGACATCGTCCGTGGTGATCGAGGGCGCCACATCGGCAAAGGCGTAGCCCTCCTCACCATAGAGATCCGTGATCCGGGTCACCTCCTCCCGAAGCAATCCCCGTTGGAACACCTCATTCGCGATGATGAGGGTGCCTTGCCTCAATTCGGCATCGCTGAAGACGGCGTGCCCCTGAAACCTCGGGGGGGTGAACGTGTAGGGCTCCCCCTCGATGATTTGAAAGGTGACCGTGAGCCAATCCTTCTCCGGCGTGAGCTCCACGGTGGGTTGGCTGACCCGCACGTTCAGGTAGCCGTGGTTCATGAAGACTTCCTTGATACGCTCAACGTCGTTGGACAGTTCCTCCCGCCTTAGCACGCCCCGATCCGTGAACCACGACAGTCCGATCATGTACTCCCGATTGGCCATGAATTCGAGAAGCTCGCTCTTCTCGACATGCTCCGCGCCGATGAAGTTGATGGTCTTGATTTTTGTCCGCTTGCCCTCTTTGATGAACAACGTCAGTCGCTTTCGATCTTCGTCGATCGACTGGATAATCGGAATCACTTTGGCTCTGTAATACCCTTCCTCCTGGTAAGCCTCCTCGATTTTCTCCGCGCTTTCTTTGGCGAGCTGCTGGCTCAGAAAACTTTGGCTGCGGATGGTGATCGCTTCCTGAAGCTTGTCGTCACTCAAGTTCTCATTGCCGTCAAACACGACCTCGGTGATGAAGGGTTTTTCGCGCACCGAGACGATGATCGCGACGCCGCCGAGAACCGGCTCGGTTTCCACCTGTACGTCTTCGAAAAATCCCATATCGTAAAGGAGACGGATCTGATCTCTCAAAGTTTCGGGAGACACAGGATCGTTGACCGCCAGCGTGAGTCGGCTTCGAATGGTGCTTTCGTCGATGCGCTTGTTGCCCCGCACGTCGATTGCCTTTACGGGGGGCGGGGGATCCTGCGC
>JBFGRM010000045.1:0-13397 GCA_041563675.1 Nitrospiraceae bacterium
GCGGGCGACCACGAGAGGCAGGCTGCCGAGCAGGAGGATCTCGGGCGGGGGATCGTCGTCGGGACCGTCGGGGTGCAGCAGGAAGAGGCTGCGACAGCAGGCGTCACCCGCATGGTAGCGGGTGAGGTGTTGAAGATCGAAGGGGCCGCCTACGTGCTGCGCGAGTTCCGTGGCCGGGAGCGGCGGGTATCGGTGGACGAGAATACGAGCATTGATCGCCCCGCCCATATAGGAGACAAAATCGAAGTGCTCCTGGACGGAAGCGGGCGGGCCCTTCACATTCGAAACATTGACGATGAATACTGGCGCTATGAATAGGTCGGAATGGGACGAGCTGGCGGAGCTGGCGCTGAAGCGTCTGCGAGCGGCCGGGGCGGAGTACGGCGACATCCGCATCCTCGACAGCCGAACGCAGGTCGTGCAGGGGGAGGACCGGCGGATCGCGGCCCTGCGTGACGCGCGGGACAGCGGCTTCGGAGTGCGCGTGCTCTGCCGGGGCGCCTGGGGCTTCGCGGCGAGCTCGATCCTGTCCGTCGAAGAGGTCCCACGCGTGGCCGACCTGGCCGTGCAGATCGCCAAGGGATCGGCCAGCATGACGAGCGAAAAAGTTCGTCTGGCCGAGGAGCCCGCCCACGTGGATCGCGTCGTGACGCCCCTGCGCATCGATCCGTTCGGCGTTCCTCTGGAGGAAAAAGCCGGGCTGCTCACGGACGTCATGGAATACGTCCAGCGGCAGCCGGGCGTTGTGCGCAGCAGCGGCCATCTCTGGGCGCGGCGCGACCTGAAGTTCTTCGCCTCCACCGAGGGCTCGCGGATCACCTTCGACCTCGTCGCGGTGCAGGGTGGATTCGAGGCCACGGCCCTTCAGGACGGTCGGTTCGCGTCGCGCACCTTTAATACGCCGCACCTTCGCACGGGATACGAGCTGATCCGCGACGCAAACCTTGCCGCGGAAGCGCCGCGAATCGCCTCGCAGGCCGTGGAGAAGGTCAAGGCCCCGCCGGTTGAGGCGGGAAGGTATGATCTCGTGCTCGATCCGGAGCACCTGTCGCTCACCATGCACGAGTCCTGCGGGCATCCCAGCGAGCTGGACCGCGCCCTGGGCTACGAGGCCAATTACGCCGGCACGAGCTTCCTCACTCCGGACAAGCGGGGGTCCTTCCGCTACGGCTCGCCGCACGTGACCTTCGTCGCCGACAACACCGAGCCCGAGACGCTGGCCGCAACCGGCTACGACGACGACGGCGTGGCCTGCCAGAAGTGGGACATCATCCGGGACGGCCTCTTCGTCGGCTATTGCACGAACCGCGAGGTGGCCCCCAAGATCAAGGAAGCGCGCTCGCGCGGATCCAATCGGGCGGATGGGTGGGGGAGCGTGCCCATCGTGCGGATCGCCAACATCGGCCTCCAACCCGGCCGGGCCACGCTGGACGACATGCTGGCCGACGTCAAGCGCGGGATCTACATCGAGGGGCACGATTCGTTCAGCATCGACCAGCGGCGGTACAACTTCCAATTCGGCGGCGACGCCTTCTGGCTCATCGAGAACGGGCGGCGCACCCACATGCTCCGGGATGTGATCTACCACGGCATCACGCCCGAATTCTGGGGAAGCTGCGATGCGGTGGCGGACCCCTCGCACCGGCGCCGCTTCGGCTTCATCACCTGCGGCAAGGGCCAGCCGGGGCAGTCCGGCTGGATGACGCATGCCGCCAGCCACGCGCGCTTCCGCAACGTGAGCGTGATCCGGGGAGGGTCGGCCACGTGAGCGGCGGGTTTGCTGGAACAGTCAAGCTGACCGATCGTGAAGAGTTTCGGTTTCTCACGGATCTGGTGCTCAAGCATTCCGGTGGCGACCACACCCTCGTCGCCCTGCATGACCAGCACGCGGGCACGACACGCTTCGCAAACAACACCGTCGTGCAAAACGTCAACAGCCGGCGGGTGACGTTGACCGTGACCTTGGCCTTCGGGAAGCGGCACGGCTCGGCGACCACGACGGATCTCACAGCGGGCGCTGTCCGCGAGGCCGTGAAGCGCGCGGAAGCCATGGCGCGGGTTGGTCCGGAAGATCCCGAATACGTGCCGCCGGCCCCGCCCCAGGCCTATGTCGACCGGCCGACCGCGCTTCCCGAGACCGTCGCCGCCGGGCCCGATCGTCGCCTCGAGCTGGCGCGAGAGGCTGTGGAGCTCTGCCAGGGCTCATCGCTCAAGGCGGCCGGGGTCGTGAGCTCGTCGGCCGCCACGGTCGGGGTGGCGGCGGACACGGGGTTGTTCGCGCACGAAGCACGGGCGGATGCGCGGTTCAGCGTGACAGCGACGGGAGAGAACTCCACGGGCTGGGCGTCCAATGTCCACCGATCCATTGATCAGCTCGGCGTGAACGAACGGACCCGCAGTGCGATTGAGAAAGCGCAGAGGTCCGCCGGCGCCAAAGAAATTCCGGCCGGACGCTACACCGTGATTCTGGAGCCCTCCGCCGTCGGCGGGCTGCTGACCTGGATGATGTGGATGGGCGACGCCAAGGACTACGACAAGGGCACCAGTCCGTTTAGCGGCAAGCTGGGCACACAGATCATAGATGCGCGGCTCAATCTCGCGAATCGTCCGGAGCATCCGGACCTGCTCGGCTGCGGCTTCACGCCCGAGGGCCTGCCGACGAACTCCCTGGCGTGGATCGACCGGGGTGTGTTGAGGCAGCTCGCCTATGATCGGTTCACGGCGAAGCAGCACAGGGTCGAGCCGATCCCGACCCTCGAGGCGCCCTGCCTCTCCGGGGACGGGCGGACCGCGGCGAGCGTCGACGAGCTGGTGCGCGCGACCGAGCGCGGCATCCTCGTCACTAATTTCTGGTACATCCGGACCGTCAACCCAACGGACCTCACCCTGACCGGTATGACCCGGGACGGCACCTTTCTCGTCGAGGACGGCCGGGTCACGACGGCCGTTCACAACTTCCGCTTTCACGAGAGCCCGCTCCGCGCGTTGAACCGGCTCGAGGCCTTCACCGGGCCGAGGGAGGCGTCATCGGCCGAAACCGGCAAGCTGCTGGTTCCTGCCATGAAGATTCGTGAGTTCAATTTTTCCAGCGTGACACGATTCTAGCGCGATGGCTCGGATCTTCGCTTCGTCGTGCGTAAAGCGATCCGCCTTTCCCTCCCCTCTCCCCCAGTGGGGGCAAGGGTGATGGGGGCGAAGACAGTTCGAAGTGGTCGGCGGTGTGCTAGTCCAGGCTGGTGAAGCTCGATGAATGCGTCACGCGGTGCCGTCGTGGTCACGGGAGCGTCGACCGGAATCGGCGAGGCCTGCGCGCTCCGCCTCGATCGGATGGGTTGCGCGGTCTTCGCAGGCGTGCGCAGAGAAGCCGACGCAGAGGCCCTTCGGACCAAGGCGTCCGGCCGCCTCATCCCGCTGTCGCTGGATGTCACGCGCCCGCAGGATATCCAACAAGCCGTCGGGCGTGTCGCCGAGGCCGTCGGGGACGCGGGCATGGCGGGGCTCGTCAACAATGCGGGCGTCGCGGTCGGCGGGCCGCTCGAGTTTCTTCCGATTGACGCGCTACGGCACCAGCTCGAGGTCAATCTCGTCGCGCAGGTGGCGGTGACGCAGGCCTTCCTGCCGCTGATCCGCCGCGGCTCCGGCCGCATTGTCAACATGGGGTCGATCTCCGGCATCATGGCGGTTCCCTTTATCGGCGCCTACAGCGCATCCAAGTTCGGGCTCGAGGCGGTCACCGATGCCCTCCGCGTGGAGTTGCGCCCCTGGAGCATCCATGTGTCGATCATCGAGGCGGGCCATATCGAGACGCCGATCTGGAGCAAGTCACTGGCGGCCGCCGACGAGATGATCGCGAGCCTTTCTCCTCAGGGACGGGAGTGGTACGGGGCGGTGCTGGCGGGGCTCAGGGGCCAGCTTGCGCGGCGGCGCGGCGTGCCGGCGGACCGTGTCGCCCGGATGGTCGTCCACGCTCTGACCTCAAGCCGTCCCAAGACGCGTTACCTCGTCGGGCGCGGGCTGAGGCTGAAAATCCTTCTGTGGCGCATGCTCCCGGACCGCCTCCGCGACCGGCTGATCGCGCGGCGACTGGGAGGATCTCGCTAATCGTCACGGAGACCTCGCTCGGTCCTGTCCCTGCTATGCGCGACCGCACCATCCTTTACGCGGCCGGTTTCCTCCGCGCGCTCGCCACGGGCCTCGTCGGCGTGCTGCTCGGCATCTACCTCTCGCGCCTGCACCTGCCACCGACACAGATCGGCATCATCGTCAGCGGCGGCCTGGCCGGCGGCGCGGCGGCGACCCTCCTCAGCACGGTCGCCGGCGATCGCATCGGCCGTCGCCGGCTGCTCATTGGCCTCTCTGTCTTCAGCGTCGCGGGGGGCCTCGTCGTCGCTGTCGCCTCGACGCCGCTCGCCCTCGGCCTAGCTGCCTTTGTCGGCATGGTCAACGGCATGGGCCGGGACCGCGGCGCAAACCTGGTCCTGGAACAAGCCATCCTCCCGGCGACCGTGTCCGATCAGGACCGCACCCGCGCCTTCGCCTGGTACAACGTGGCGCAAGACGCCGGGCACGCGTCGGGCGCCCTGCTGGCGGGGCTCTCCGGTGTCTTTCAGATGGTCGGCGGGTTGGAGGAGGTCGCCTCAATGCGAGCGACCTTGGGTGTGTACTGCCTGATGCTCCTACTGCCCGTGCTGCTGTACCTGCGGCTCGGCTCGGTGAGCGAGGTCGCCACGAATCGGCAGAGGGTACAGCTCGCTCCCGCGACGCGGCGGACGCTTTGGAGGATTAGCGCTCTCTTTGCGCTGGACAGCGTCGCCGGCGGCTTCCTCACCACGGCGCTGCTGGCGTTCTTCTTTTTCGAGCGGTTCGGGGCCAGCGCAGAGCTGATCGGGCTGCTATTCTTCGGTGCGCGCATCCTCAACGCGTTGTCGCACCTGGGCGCCGCCTGGCTGGCGAGGCGAATCGGCCTCGTCAACACGATGGTCTTCACCCATGTCCCCTCGAGCCTCCTGCTCATCACGGTGGCGTTCGCGCCGAGCTTCCCCGTGGCGGCGGCGCTCTTTCTCCTGCGGGAAGGCCTGGTGGAAATGGATGTGCCGACGCGACAATCCTACGTGATGGCTGTCGTGAAGGCCGAAGAGCGCACGCTGGCTTCCGGGGTCACTCATCTCGTCCGGCAGGCCGGCTGGGCCGTCGCGCCCCTGGTCGCCGGCCTGTTCATGGAGACGCTCACCTTGGGAACGCCCTTGATCGTGGGTGCCGTGATGAAGATCGCGTACGATGTCCTGCTTTACCGGTCGTTCAAGCACCTCAAGCCGCCCGAGGAAATCGTCGAGTCGTCCTCCACGTCATCGACGTGACGCGTTGCTCCTGGCACTTGCCTGGCAGGCGTGATGGTCGTAGGATTCGCAAGGCGAGGCGTTTGCACGAGCCTCGAGGCAGTGAAACCGGTAAGAGGATACCCAAACATGAAGAAGGAAAAATACCGCGTGGGCTTCATCGGCGTCGGCCGGATGGGCGCAAACATGGCGCGGCGGCTGAAGGAGCAGGGCTACCATGTGGAAGCTGTCTACGATTGTGAGCAAGCGCGAAGCGAGCAGCTGGCGCGCGAGCTTGGATGCGATGCGTCCGGAAATCCTGCCGGGGTGGCGGAGCGCACCAACACCATCCTCACCGTGGTCACGGATGACGACGCGATGGGGCAGATCTATGCGGAGGAGCGCGCGGACAGCCTGCTCAAGCAGGCCAACGGGCGCTTGTTCATCAACTGCGCGACGCTCTCGCCCGACCTCCACCTCGAAGTCGAGCGGCTCGTGAGGATGCACGGGGGCCATACGCTCGAGGCCTGCATGGCCAGCAGCATCCCGCAGGCGCGGCAGGGCACGTTGTACCTCATGTGTGCGGGTGAGAGGGAGGCGTTCGACCAGGCCCGGCCGCTCCTGGAATCCATCAGTGCCAGCCTGCGCTACGTGGGAACGGCCGGCGAGGCGGCCAAGGTCAAGGCGCTGGTCAACATGGTCATGAACGCGAACACGGCCGCGCTGGCGGAGGGTCTCGGGTTGGGTGCGGCGCACGGCCTCGACGTGGCGATGCTGCGCGAGATCTTCGCGCAGACCGGCGCGGCCTCCCGTGTGCTGGAGACGGACGGGGAGGACATGCAGAATCGCGAGCACGAGTGCTTCTTCTCGACGGCGCACGCCCTGAAGGACTGCGGCATCGCGCTGAAGCTCGCGGAGCAGGCGCGGCTCAAGCTGCCCGTCGCGAGGGCCACGCTCGAGCAGTATCGGCGGCTCGTGGAGCTGGGGAAGGGCGAGCTGGATAAGTCCGCGGTGGCGGAGCTGACTTTTAAAGGAAGGGCAGGGACGGGGTGAGCAACGGCCCGCTCTCAAATATGGAGGACCGCGGCTAGATGGCCACGTCGTTGACGTCCGCGCTCTGGAGGTTCAGCTTGATGTCGTTGACGTGCCATTGATCGATGGTCGGATCGTTGTCGAGGTTCGCCGTCGCGGTGGCGGTGAAACCCGGATTGACCGCCCCGCCCGGGCTGTTCTTCGCTGCGACCACCGTGTTTTCCGGCGCGGCCGCGAGACCTCCGCCCGGATTGATCAGGTCGACGCCCACGGTGCCCGACGTCACGCCGCCGGCCGGCCCTACGCCGCCGCTGCGGTAGGTGTAGCGGTTCGAGGTGCCCGCCATGGCGAACCCGACCTGGTCGAAGGACCCGTAGGCTGAATTCTCCCCGTAGTAGGTGATTTGCCCCACGTAGAATCCTCCGAGATTCGACTTGGCTTCCGATTGGCGGGACTTCGCCTGGTATCGCAAATAGTTGGGGATCGCGATGGCGGCCAGAATGCCGATGATCGCCACCACGATCATGAGCTCGATGAGCGTAAAGCCCTTGTGGTTGGGAAAACAGTTCCGCATGGCCTGGTTCTTGTCTCCTGCCGGATCATGAACCCCGCCGACCGTCGTACAGCCCGTCACGCCGTGATCCTGGCTGTTGGCAAGGCTTGGCGGACTGGCTCCCGTCCCGGTCGCCTCGGGTCCTCTTCTACAGACGCAGGATTCCTGCCACGTTGTGCCTCGCGCTGACAATTTTAGCATAATTGCATGAAATCATAGGGATACAGGGGTTAGTCGGCTGTGAGCCATCGGCTGAATGACCGCTAATTGTCCTTATTTTGGCGAGAAATGAACGGTTTTGCTGCCGAAGTCCCTTTGGGCCTTGGTGGCGCCGGAACCATATGATCTCGCTTCAGAAGTCCTCGCGGACCCGGTCGAGGTCGTCCGGACCCATGATAAAGCTGCAGCGGCGTGGCCCATTCGGTTTCTTCATCATCGAGATCATGCTGAAACCCTGGCGGACCAGGGGAGCGGAGGCCTGGGCCGGTCGCGCCGAGGGTACCTGGAAAAGTGTAGCAGCCACGAGAACAGGTCGAGTGCCTCGACAGCAACCCCCAGGTTGGCGGGATCGCGTTGGGTCGGCTCTTGAATGGTCAGGCCTTGGGACCAGGGACCCTTGGCGAGCGCGTCGGAAGCGGTATGGATGCGGGTGGAATTACGGCTGGCTCGGTGGGGCGGAGAGCTGGAATCGTTTGAACACTTCCTCCACACGTCCTCCGTCTTGCAGCGCCGCCTCGATCCTCTTCAGGAGGTCTTGATCAGTGGATGGTTGCCCCCGCAGCGCGTCGTAGCACTGGCGCAAGGCCTTGCGCTCCAGCGCCTCACGGTCCCTCACCTCGACAAAGGCCTCGTCAAGATTCTTCACGGTGGCGTTGAGCGCTTCCACCAGCTCCTGGAGGTCATCACCTTCTCTCAATTTAATCCGGAGGTACAGGTTTCCCTTTCTGAGTTCCTGGGCGGACTGCTCGAGCCGGTACAGCGGCCCCGCAACCCGATGTGTCAGGTAGAGACTGAAAATGACGGCACTTGGGATGAGAATGCAGATAAGGGCTGGCCAGGTGGTCTCGCCCACGAAGAAAAATTCAGCGGCGCCGGCCAGGTATTCGCCGATAAAGGCGCTTTCGTGAGAAGGCGGATTCGATGAGCTCTGGGGGCCGAGCAGGGCCAGGACGAGCACGAGGAAGCCGTACACGAACCCGATGATACCCACGAAGACCGCGTACCGTTTCTGGATCTGGTGAACGTAGAGCCGCCACCACCTCCTTCTCTGTCGGCCGTGCTCGGTTTCCATGCCGTCTGTCACGGGGCGTCCTTTGTCCCTCACTCTCAAAGAAGTGCGGGTTCCGCTGTCCGGCTTCGCCGCTCAAACCAGAGGGACGGCGAGCGACGTCGTTGAGGCGACGTTAGCACGCGCGCCGCCCGCGGCAAAGCGGTTTTGAATTCTGCCTCACCGGGCAGTCGCATGGTGGTGTGATGGGCGGACGCGACCGGAGGGGGACAGATAGGGCGCCGCGCTAGCGCGCTGGCAGTTGGCGTATCGGGAGATCCATCAGGTCGGCCAAGCGTTTGATGAGGTGGTCCGCTGCCGACCAGCGGATGGCGCCGAGCAGCCCGTATCCCAGCCTGATGGTCGAGCCCTCCTTCATGAGCAGCTCGATCTGCCAGTGGTTGTGGAGGCCGCTGCGGTCCACCACCTGATGGTACTGCACGTGTTCGAATTCATCGAAGGGCTTGATCCAGGACACGTGCCGCCACGGCGTCTGCAGACGAAACCGTACGACTCGACCCAGCCCGTCGATCGTCAGCTCTCCATCGCTCGCCACCGCAGACCCGGCAAAGACAAGGCCCAGGATGATCATGGTCGCGGCGCCGCAATATCTGAGGTAGGGGTGCATGGCGTCCACGAAGACGGGGTGCAGAATGATCGCGCCGAGCGCCGCCGAGAGGAGGCCCAACGCCGCGATTCGCTTCCACGGCAGGGAGAAGACAAGGCGATGGGCGCTTTCCTCGGCAAGCGCGAGCACCCAATTGCCCTGTGAGCTTCGCGATGACTGTTTGGGGGTCGTCTGCGTGGCGAGGCTGGTCACCATGGTCGGTCAACCTTACAATGAGGCGCTGGAAACGAGTATAGCAGGTGGTCAGGAGGGTCGTCGCAACCGCTGCAGGGAATAAGAATGGAAAGCCGGCCAACCTCGGCTATTGCCAGTCCTTGGCTTTGACGAGGAGCGCCCTGGCGTACTCGGCGTGGGCCCACATGAGCGGCATGGCGAATTGGACATAGCCGCCCTGGGGCATGCTGGGGTCCCGCACCGTACAGGCGTTGGCGGTGATCTCGTAGGACCGCGCCATGTTGTTCGCCTCTTCGAGGATCTTGTCGAAGCCGACGTCGTCGAGCAGGATGGGTTTATGGAACTCCTTGGAGAAGTCGTGGCCGGGGAGCCACTCTTTTTCCATGAACCAGTCGAACCGGTTGCTGGTCGACAGATGCTCGGGAATCTCCCCCCGGTCATTTGAAAAGGAGTCGATAAGCCGCAGCAGGTCGTCGCCTCGGGCCGTGTTCCCGTTCCAATAGTGATACTGGGCCAGGATGGCGCTGTACTGCAACCAGGGACCGTTGCCCGCGTGCAAGTGAACGGCGAAATCCTGATAGAAGGGCAGGTAGCGCATGATCAGGCCCAGCTCGGCGTCCCACAGTTGCTTCTCGAGGAAGCTGACGCTCGCGTCGAGCTCGGCCCTGTCGCCGAGCACGCCGAAGTAAAACGGGCTGAGCAGCGTGAAGTCCGGCCGGTAGTCGCTGTCGCCCGTGGGACAGATGCGGCGCACATAGCGCCCGCCCGTTATGAACAGCTCGTTGACCGTATAGAGAAAGGAAGAGTGCAAGTCGAGATAGGCCTTGGAGATCCGTCCGTGGTCATCGAGTGCCGAGGCCACTTCATGGGCCAGGGAGAACGCATAGAGAAAGGCGAAATTCACCCAGCAGGTGTAGCCGGATTCCATCGCGGATTCGTGGATGGCGGTCGTGGACTGAAACAGGTGTAATTCGCGCTGGTAGAGGTGCTTCAGGCTGTAGTCGAGAGCGCGATCGATGGCGTCGAGGTAGGCATCAAGCCCGTCGATGTCCCGGCCGAGCTCCCGTGCCGTGAGGAGGTAGTTGCACAGGATGGCGATGCCGTGCGCGACATTGTCCTCCTGCTTGTAAATACTCTTGTCCTCCCCATCGACGGCGTACCGCTGCCCCCAGCTTCCCGCCCGCGACTGCGCGTCCTTCATGAAGCGCGCCATGTTCTTCATCAGCTCGAAGGCCGGCTTCCCGCTGTCGTATCCGTGCGTGGAGGTCGCGAGGCGGCGGAAGAGCCGCATGGCGCAGCCGCTGTCGCGCGGATAAATGTAGGGGTAGCGGGTGTCCGGCGGCGAGGCGAGGAGCAGGCGGCCGTACCGGGCCGATGGCACCGTGCACCGCTCGATGATACGCATGTGGTGCGACAAACGGTCGTTCAGCTCGGCGATCGTATCCTTTGCCATAGGCTCCCTGACGATGGCTGGGCTCGGCGTCGACGCTCAGCAGGGTAGCCTGGATCAGGCTGGTTTGCAACGTCGACTTCGATCTTCCTGTCGAGTGGTGTGGAATGATGAGAGACGTGGGTCGCTAATTCTCGTGGACTTCGCGGCCCTCCCGGGGCTGAACCGGGCGCGCGTTGTACCCGATGATGTCGACGAACCGGCGGACGTCTTCCTCGGCAATTTCGACCGGCTCCTGGAGTATGATCCATCGGACGCCTTCCGTGCAGGGCGGGGTCGTGAGGGACCCGGAGTAGCTGAAGTACTGGGGATCCGTTGGAAGCAAACGGCTGATGTTGAGGTCGAGCGGCACCGAGACCGTCTTGCCGATCTGCTCGGGCAACCATTCCCATAACGCGTTCAACATCGGGGTCTTGGAGCCGGTCTTCATCAGGACGGCGACCACGACCACCCGTCCCTCCGCATCTTGATGCACCAGGTGCATTTCCATGGGAAAGGCGGTGCCGTGAATGTGGTGCTCGCTCGGGACGTGAAAGTGAAACTGGCGCAACAGGTAGGCCTCATCGCCCAGGCCGATCGCGCAGCCGCTCGTGTGGGAAACTTGTATCGTATGCCCGTTGTTGACCTCGAACACACGCGAAGTCGCGTAGCGAAACTCGATCCTGGCGTGATGCTGCGCGGGCTGCGTCATGTCGATGTTGATCGGTGACTGCCGGTGACCGGCCTCGCAGGCGCGGTAGGCGGGCGTCAGCATGGCCCAGTGACCGGGCCCCTCGATGCCCATGTAGCTCCAGTGGCCCTGAGCAGGAACATCGTGCTCCGCGTGGGCCTTCATCTCCATCTCCACGTCCGGGTGGACGGCGCACCCTCCGAGGGAGAGGGCCAATGCCAGCATCATCCCTCGAGACGGGTGCCGTTGAAGGCCGCGTGCCTGACGGGAGGCGCGGGTGCGGCCCTGAAACTTGTGCGACTTGCGGTCACCGTCTGCAACCATAGGAGTCCCTCGCTGCTGGGTGAAGCTCTGAAATGGGATGCAAGGAGTATAAGCACCCCGTGCCGTCCCGCGCGACTGTTCCCTCTATTGTCGGGGAGCCCCGCCCAATCATTACAGTCCCCCCGGGAAACCCGACCCGCTCCCCTTGATGGAGCCGGCGAGAACCGCCATGATGGGCCGGATGCTGAAGTCGCAACCCCATGATGAAGAAGCACCGGAGTGAAGGCAGGAGAGCACCGAGGGCGAGCGTCGAGACGACGTCGCCGGCCAGGCATTTTTTCGCCTCCTGTCCGACCGGGCTTGAGGAGGTTTTGCTTGACGAGCTCATGGCCTTGGGTGCGCAACGGCCGCACGCGACGCGCGGAGGCGTGTCCTTCGAGGGGACGCCGGAGCTGTGCTATCGGATCAATCTGGAGAGCCGGATCGCCAGCAGAGTTCTCTGGCGGGTGTTTCGTGGACCGTACCGGAACGAACGGGACGTCCAGGAAACGGCTCATGGGTTGTCCTGGCCGGACTGGTTTGAGGCGGCTTGCACGATCAAGGTCAAGGTCAGCGCCCGGAGCTGTCCCCTCAAAAGCCTGGACTTCGTCACGCTGAAGATCAAGGACGGCATTTGCGACAGGTTCCGCGCGCTCACGGGCCGGCGCCCGTCCGTGGAGACGCGCGGGCCGGACGTCCGGATCGAGGCGTTCCTCGATGCCGCCCAGCTCTCACTGTATCTCGACACGTCGGGCGAGGCGCTGTTCAAGCGGGGCTATCGCACAGGCCCTGTCGAGGCGCCGCTCCGCGAAAACCTCGCTGCGGGTCTGGTGCGACTCGCCGGCTGGACGCCTGACCGCCCACTCCTCGATCCCCTGTGCGGCGGCGGCACCATTCTGATTGAGGCGGCGCACTTGGCGTGGCGCGTGGCCCCGGGCCTGGGTCGGACCTTTGCGTTCGAGAAGCTGAGCTGGTTCGATCCCAAGCTCTGGGGCCGGCAAGTGGAGACGAGCCGTGCGGCGCAGCGCCAAGACGTGCCGCTCCGAATCTACGGGAGCGACCAGGATGGGAACGCCGTCGCACGCGCGCGGGAAAACATGGCCGCCGCGGGCCTGACCGATGCGATCCAGCTCGAGCAGGCCGATGTCCTGGACCTGGCGCCGCCGGCTCCGGAGGGCATTCTGATCTCGAACCCGCCCTACGGCGTTCGCGTGGGCGACCAGGAGACCCTGGCGGACTTTTACGGTCGTTTTGGCTCGGTCCTCAAACAGCGCTTCCCCGGCTGGCGGGTCTATCTCCTGACCGCCAATCTCCGCCTGCCCAGCCTGCTCCGTCTCGCCGCATCCCGCCGCATCCCGCTCTTCAACGGCCCGCTCGAATGCCGGCTCATGGAGTTCCGGATGGTCGTGGGCTCGATGAGGCGGCGCGCCCCATCACGTCCGGCCTGATCCCCGCCCAGAGCCGATTCGCTGGTATACTTGTCACCACGCGTTTCTCGTGAAAGGAGTCCGTCCCCGTGCGCAGCTTCGAGCAGCTCATGCTCATTCTTGTCGTTCTCTTCCTCGCCTTTGGTGTCTGGGGAATCATCGCGGCCGCCATCGCGCAGCACAAGGGCCGGAGCGTCATCGGCTGGTTTTTTGGCGGTGTCTTTCTGCAACTGATCGGCGTCGTCATCGTGGCCGTCATGCCAAATCTCCGCGAGGATCAGACCCATCGCCAGTGGATGGAGAACGAGAATCGCCGGCTGCGGGAGCGGCTGCGTCAGGAGCAGGTCAAGAGCGAAGCGTTTCGGACGCACGCCACCGCGCGGCTGGACGTGCACGACGGACGTCTTGGAGTCGATACCCGCGATGCCAATCCGGCGCTGCCGGAACCCGGCCCGGAGAGGCTCTCGCTCCCCGAGGCGCCGCGGATCCTCACAGTTTCCCGGGACACAGGCGAAGTCGGCTCAAACGCGTCCACCCTCGCCGCGGCTGCGCCCGCTGCACAGCCGGCAGCCCGCAAA
>JBFGRM010000046.1:0-13365 GCA_041563675.1 Nitrospiraceae bacterium
AGGCTCTTCATGGACGCATCCTCCGGTAAAGGGCCGAAAAGCTTGATGCGGACAATTTGATTGTAAGCGGCCCCCCCCGGGCTGTCAAACCAACTCGTCCCGCTCTCCGCCGTCTCGCCCGCGTGGCTCGGCATGGGAAAGAGGTGAAGGGGTGGGTGCCAACCTCACCTGCTCAACAATCCCTTGGCTGCTCGGAACACCGCGTGAAACATCGGCCGCGTCAGTTTCCCCGTAAAGGTGTTTTGCTGGCTCGGGTGGTAGGAGCAAAGAAGCACGATGTCCCAGGGAAGCCGCACCATGGCGCCGTGACGAAAGGGGGGGAGCGGGGAGACTTTGGCATGTCCAAGCTCACGCGCAGCCTTCAGATACTGATCGAAGGCGATGCGTCCCAAGACGATCACGACCCGAACGCGCGTCAGCAGGCGCAACTCGGTCAGCAAGTAGGGGCGGCAGGTGTCGAATTCGGCCGGGGTCGGTTTGTTGCCGGGCGGGGCGCAACGAACGGATGCGGTGACGTAGCAGTCCCGTAGTCGAAGGCCGTCGCCGCGGTGGGTCGAGCGAGCCTGATTGGCGAAACCGTACCGATGCAGTGCCTCGTACACCCAATCCCCGCTCCGGTCCCCTGTGAACACGCGGCCGGTACGGTTCCCGCCGTGGGCCGCCGGTGCGAGGCCGAGGACCAGCAACTGCGCGCGATCATCGCCGAATCCCGGCACCGGACGACCCCAGTAGGTCCAGTCGTGAAATTGCCGTCGCTTGACCGATGCGATGGCCTCGCGATGCGCGACCAGACGCTCGCACAGCCGGCAGGCCACGAGACGGCGATTGAGGACATCGATCCGTTTCAGGAGGCCCCTCTCATAATCTGTCCAGTTGCGGGGTAATCCTTGCCGCTTCGAGGGCTTGCTGATAGCATGAGCCTGACCTGCGGAAGCAGGAGGCTGCTCTCGCCCGGTTTCGTCAAAAAGGGAACAGATTGTCTATGAAATATGCACGGTTACAACTGTTTCTGCTCGCCACGGGATTGACCTGCGCGGTCCTGGTTTCAGCGGCCTTTACGCAGCAGGACACCGACGATTCCCTCGGCAGCGGGAACCCCTTCGAGAGCGCCACGGTGCCGTCTCAGGCGGAGGGGACAACGGAAGATCCTGTCGCGGCGACCGACCTCAACGAGCCAATCGGGATGGAGTCCGGGCTCGAGTCACTGCCGGAGATGGACGGGCAGCTCGTCGTGCTCCCCGAGATCCGACGGAGCGGCACCCGCCATTTCCTGAGCTCATTCAGGCTGCCCAAGGAGCTGACGTTCGGGGGGCAACGGGTGCCCCTCGATCAGTGGCACGTGCGCGAGCGGATCGAGTATGAGTTTTATCAGTTTCTTGCCTCTGAAGGCGATAGCCTCATCGTGGCCAAGCGAACCGGCCGATGCTTTCCACCCGTCGAGAAGGAGCTGGCAAAGGCCGGCCTGCCGGATGATCTCAAGTACATGCTGCTGGTCGAGAGCAAGTGCGTCGCAGCCGCCTACTCCCGCAAGCGGGCGTCCGGACCGTGGCAGTTCATCCGCTCCACCGCCAAGCGATTCAAGCTCAAGAGCAACAAATGGCGGGACGAGCGCCGCAATCTGGAGCTCTCTACCGAGGCTGCGATTAAATACCTCCAGCATCTGCATGACATTTTCGGCGACTGGTTCCTCGCCATGGCCGCCTACAACGCCGGTGAATTCAAGATCAGAAAGAAGTTGAAGGCCCAAAAGATTGACGACTATTGGAAGTTACACTACGTTCGTGAGACCATGCGGTACGTGCCACGGGTGATCGCCGCCAAGGAGATCTTTTCCCAACCGGACACCTATCTCGGGCTCACGCGTGAGGACCTGTACACGCCACTCGAGACCGAGACGGTGACGGTCCGTATCAAGAAGCGCAAGCAGCATCTGGCGACGGTCGCGGAAAAATACGGCACGTACTTTTTGGAGCTGAAGATGTTGAACCCCGAGCTCAGACGCTCCTACCTCCCGCGCGGCACCTACAAGCTCAAAGTGCCGAAGCGTCCCTGCGTCGAGCCCTGCGCCGATGAAAACGGCGCGGGTTGACCTGCCGATCGCGTCGTGACCATTTCCGGTCTTGCAGCCCGTCCCCGTATCCTCCTCAAAAAGCTTCTCGAAGCAGGCCTTCGAGCCGTCGACCCCGTGGAGGCCGTCCGGCGCACGGTGAGGCGGCGCGGGCCGTGGTTGCAGGTGGGTGACAGACGGTACGACCTCCGCCGGTATCGGTCTGTCGTGGTCGTCGGCGCGGGGAAGGCCTCTGCCCCCATGGCGCGTGAGCTCGAACACGTGGTTGGGGACCGACTGAGCGGCGGTTTGGTCGTCGTCAAATATGGACACGGGATCCGGACCAGGCGCGTGCGCGTGGTCGAAGCCGGCCACCCGGTTCCTGACCGGGCCGGGTTGCAGGGAGCTGCCCGTCTCCTACAACTGGTGTCCCGCCTGACCGAGGATGACCTGCTACTGGTCGTCCTCTCGGGCGGCGCGTCAAGCCTTCTGCCGGCTCCCTCTCCGGGCGTCTCGCTGGCGGACAAGCGACGGATGACCACCCTGCTGCTGCGCAGCGGCGCGACCATCCAGGAGATGAACGCCGTCCGGAAGCACCTGTCCGCCGTCAAGGGCGGTCAGTTGATCGCCGCGACGCGGGCCGCCGTGGCTAGCTTGATTCTCTCGGACGTCATCGGTGACGACCTGGGATCCATCGGATCCGGCCCGACGGCGCCTGATCCGACCACCTTTCACGACGCACGTGCCGTTCTGGATCGGTTCCACCTCTGGACCAAGCTGCCGTCGCGTGTCAGGACACATCTGACGAAAGGCCTCAGGAAACAGGTGCCGGACACGCCCAAGCCGGGTGCGCGGGTCTTCAAGAGGGTCCAGAACCAGATCATCGGGAACAATCGGGTTGCCGTCTCCGCGGCGGCGGAAGCCGCCAAATCGACCGGGCTTCGCACGCTCGTGCTGACGACATCGCTGACCGGCGAGGCGCGGGACGCGGCCAAGTTTTTGGCGGCAGTGGCGCGCGAAGTCAGGATCTCAGGGCACCCGATACGACCGCCTGCCTGTGTGGTCGCCGGCGGGGAGCTGACGGTGACGATTCGGGGACAGGGGCGAGGGGGGCGCGCGCAAGAGTTTGCACTCGCGGCCGGCATTGAGATCGCCGGGCTCAAAGATGTCGTGGTCGCCGCGCTGGGGACGGACGGCACGGATGGTCCCACGGATGCCGCCGGCGCGGCGGTGAGCGGCGAGACCATGAGTCGGGCAACCCGACGGGGGTTGAGCCTCCAGCGCGCGCTGGCCGAGAACGACGCCTACCCCGTGTTTCGCCGGCTCGGCGGTCATATCGTGACCGGCCCGACGCGGACGAATGTCAACGATCTGTACGTTGCCCTGATCCTCTAGCGTCAAGTCTCAAACATTCCTTTCACCATTCATTAAGCGATCCCCCGCCCTTCTCCCCCAGAGAGGAGAGGGCCAGGGTGCGGGGGCCTGTATACGCCTCGCATCTTGACTGGGCCGGCCCGACGACCTTTAATGCTCGTGGCTGATCATCGATGCGATAAGGAGCGACGAATGGCCCAAATGGTCTTGGTGTTTGCAGCCGACTTACTCGACCGGATTGGGCGATTCCAGGGGTACTGCCTGGATGTCGACCACTACGTCAAGACGCTGCTCGATCCTGCCAACAACCGATTCATGGAGCGGGACCTGGCGGAGCGGGATCCACGATTCAAACAAATCATCCCGTATGTGGTGCTGCGCTTCCGGGACTCCGTGTTCAGCTATGTCCGGGGCAAGAAGGCGAGTGAATCCCGTTTGCGCGCGATGCGGTCAATCGGCCTGGGCGGGCACATCGAGCCAGCCGATCGCTCGCTCTTCCAATCCGATGAGGTGCTGTATGGTGAGGCAGCCCGCCGGGAAGTGGAGGAAGAGGTCGACCTTCGCAGCACCTACCGTGAACGCGTCGTAGGTCTTCTTAATGATGATTCCACGGAGGTCGGTCGCGTGCATTTCGGGATCGTGCACGTGTGGGACCTTGCAGAGCCGTCGGCACAGAAGCGGGAAGGACAGATCACCCAATCGGGCTTCGTGTCCCTGAGCAACCTCCCGGCGGACGATGACCAGTTGGAGACCTGGTCCCAGTTGACCCGGCGGATCCTTGAGGACCCGCGAACGCCCCGGTACCGACCCCCGGGCAAGGCGATCGGCTAGCGACCGCGCGGGACACGAACGGCGACGTTGTCGATCAGCCTGACGCGTCCCACCCGGATCGCGCCGAGAAGAATGGTTGGGCCCGTGACGCGTGTGAGGGGCTCCAGTGTGTCGGGGTCCGCAACCGCAAAATAGTCGACACGTGCCAGCGGCTCCTGGCGAGCAACTCTGACCATGGCCTGGCGAACCAGGCGGGCCTCCCGCACCCCCTGGCGGACCGCACTCAGGCCGGCCCGCAGGGCGCGAGACAAAACCAGAGCGGCTTGGCGGTGCCTCGGGGAGAGGTATTCGTTCCGCGAGCTCACGGCCAGGCCATCGGGCTCGCGAATGGTCGGACAGACGACGACGCGTGTCCGGAGGGTCAGGTCCGCCACCAGTCGGCTGATGAGGACCGATTGTTGATAGTCCTTCCGACCGAAAAACACATCGTCCGGTCGGACGAGACACAGAAGCTTGGTCACGACCGTGGCCACGCCTTCGAAGTGCGAGCGCCGGAATTGTCCCTCCCAGCGCCGTGAGAGAGATGGAACCGAGACCGAGGTGGCGAAGCCCGGCGGATATATCGCCTCATCGCTCGGCGCGAACAGCACATCCACCCCCTCTTGTCGACAGAGCGACGCGTCGGCGCGAAGCCGTCGCGGATACCGTCCCAGGTCTTCCCCCGATCCGAATTGACGCGGATTGACGTAGAGGCTCACGACCACGGCGTCACACGTCAGCCTGGCGCGCCTGATGAGAGACGCGTGGCCGGCGTGGAGCGCGCCCATCGTGGGCACCAGCCCGATCCGAACGCCCTCGCGTCCGAGACGGTCAGCCCACTGCGCCAGGAGTCGGGGAGACCGGATGATCCGCATGCCGACCCTGACCGACCGAGATGGTGAGACCATCGTGCCGGCTCAGGCTCCGGTGCTGCGCGTGTGGCAAGAGGGGAGGGGGCCGTAGGAGGAACCGAGGGCGACATCGAGGCGGCGGACATCGAAGGCATCGTCGAGCTGAGCCAGCAACTCCTTCGCCGAGCGATGCAGCACGGGGTGGCTCCACGCGGGGTCGAGCTCCGCCAGCGGCGTGAGCACGAAACGTCGGACATGGAGCCGCGGATGGGGAATCTGGACACGGCCGTCATCGAACACGCGATCGCCATATGAGAGGAGATCAATATCCATCGTGCGAGGGCCCCGGCGGTGGGTCTGGTCGCGTCCCAGAGCCTCCTCGATCTCACGACAGGCGTCCAGCAGGCGGTCCGGAGGCAACGACGTTTCCAGCCGAAGGACACCGTTGAGAAAACTGCCGGGACCGGGATCGCCGACGTCGGGGACAGGCTCGGTCTCGTAAAGAGACGACAGGCCGGTAACCTGCGTCTCGGGGAGCAACGCGAGGAGAGTCACCGCGCGCTCGCAGAGATCGAAGCGATCGCCCATGTTCGAACCAAAGCCGATAAATACGCTCTCGACCATAGCGAAAAAAGCCTTGAGCTATTGCACCTCCCCTTTGTAAGGGGAGGCGGGGTGGGGTAGAGCGGCAAGCCGACAAGTCAAAACGCTGCTGCGAACTCGATCCTGCACGTTCTACCTCCCCAACCCCTCCTTACAAAGGAGGGGCCCGAAGCACCGGTTCACCTAAACACTGCAACGCTTATCACAACTCAACACGTGGTTAGTCTTCAGAATCCCGCTTTCTTGATGCGCTCCGCCGCTTCGGCCAGCCGCTCCTTGGACGTGGTGATCGTCATGCGAATGTACCCTTCCCCCGGCTCGCCGAACCCGTTGCCGGGCGTCGTCACGATCCCCGCCTTTTCGAGCAGGTGCGCGGTGAAGGAGCTGGAGGTGTAGCCCTTGGGGACGCCGATCCAGACGTAGAAGGCCGCGGTCGGTGTCTCGACCTCGAGCCCCAGCTTCTGCAGCTCGGGAACGAGGACATCCCGCCGCTCTTGGTAAGTCTTGCGGAGGTCGGCCGTCACTTGCTCGTCGAGGTCCAGCGCCGCAATGCCGGCCTCCTGAATGGCCTGGAACACCCCCGAGTCCAGGTTGCTCTTGACCTTCCCCAGGCCGGCGATTGCCGCCCGGTTCCCCACGGCGAAGCCGATGCGCCATCCCGTCATGTTGAAGGTCTTGGACAGCGAATGGAACTCGATCCCCACGTCCTTGGCTCCCTCCACCTCAAGGAAGCTCGCGGGGCGTTTGCCGTCGAAAAAGATCTCGGAGTAGGCCGCGTCGTGACAGACGAGGATGCGATGCTCGCGCGCGAAATCCACGACCTTCTTGAAGTAGGACGTCGTCATGACGGCGGAGGTGGGATTGTTGGGGGAATTCAAAAACATCAGCTTGGCGCGACGCGCGACGTCCGCGGGGATGGCGTCGAGGTCGGGCAGGAAGCCGTTCTTCCTGATCAGCGGCATGATATGGGATGTGCCCCCGGCAAAGCCCGTGGCCACGGGATACACGGGATAGCCCGGGCTTGGCACGAGAACGAGGTCGCCGGGGTTCACGAAGGCCAGGGGCACGTGCCCGATTCCCTCCTTCGAGCCGATCAGCGTGAGCACTTCCGATTTGGGATCGAGCGACACGTTGAATCGGCGCTGATACCACCGGGCGACCGCTTGCCGGAAGGACAGCATGCCTTCGTAGGAGGGATATTGATGATGCTGCGGGTTCTCGACCGCTTGGCGCAAGCGCTCGATGATCGGTTTGGGCGTCGGCAGATCGGGATCGCCGACCCCGAGATTGATGATGTCGACACCGCGCTCGATCGCCTTGCGCTTCATCTCGTCGATGGCCGCGAAGAGATACGGCGGCAGGCTCTTGATGCGGTCTGCGTAGTCCACGGTAAACTCGGACATGCTCACGTCACTCCTTTCAAATTCCCACAATCCCGTTCTTGCACTCGCCTTGCCGGCTTCATGCCCTCTCCCACTCGGGGGAGAGGGAAAGGGTGAGGGGGGCAACGCCTTCCGGTCGCGAAATGAAAGGCCTAGCCTACTTCAGATGTGGGCTTGCAATCAATGCGCGGGGGCGATCAGGTGGTCGATCAAGCGGTCAGCCAACTGATGGAGGCGGGGAAGATGAGGTTCGGCGCGCTGGAGCAGCGCTTCGGCTGACACGCGCGCCCTGGAGAGATCCTGGGGACACTCGCGGCAGAGCGCCTCGATGCCCCTCCGTTGCATCTCGAGATGAAATAACAACCCGTACGCGTGCGAGCCCAGCCGAAACGCCTGGACCCCGCAGAGGTCGGATGAGGCGAGGCAGCAGGCACCCTTGGGGAGGTCGAAGACCTCACCATGCCACTCGAAGACCTCGAATCTTTCCGGAGCCCCGCCGAAGACAGGGTCTTTGCTCCCGGCCTCTGTCAGCTGGATGGGCGTCATCCCAACCTCGAGGGCGACACCGGGCCCGACCGTCGCCCCCAGGGCCTTCGCCATGAACTGGCTGCCAAGGCAGATGCCCAGGACGGGCATGCCCGACTCGATCGCGGACTTGATGAACGCGGTCTCCTCGGCAATCCATGAATCCGGGTCGTTCACGGACATCGGCCCGCCCATGATCAGCAAGATGTCACCTGGATCTTTTGGGAGGCCGGCCTTGGGCACGAGATGGGGCTCCACCCGAACCCCGCGCTGCGCCAGTTGCAGCGCGAAGATGCCGGGTCCTTCAAACGGCACATGCTGAAGGCAGGTGGTGCGCACCGCCGGCTAGGAAACACGAGGTCGTGGCCGACGTCAAGAGCTGCGTTTCGATAGACTTGGCTCGCGAGGGCGAAGGAGGAGGCGTCGGGCCTCTCGGCGGGGCGATGAGAGTCAAAGAGGTGACAGCCGGAGGTGCTCAGGTGGAGGCCAGTTTCTGAATCACCCGGCGCATGCGATCGAATGCCTTCGGGTCCATCTCACGGAATTCGAGCCCGAAGTCGTTTCCTTCCGACCACCGGACGACGGCCTCGGAAATCTTGATCGGCTCCTCATTGTCCTCGAGCGTGAGGTGCATCTCCAAGACCGTTTTGGCCGGCACAGACGAATCGGCGGAAACCCGGCATCCCCGCGACGACAAATCCGTCACCGTCCCCTGACCGCCCAGCATCTTGCCGGACGCGAACGAGCTTCGGAACCGAACATCGAACCGAGGTTCGCTTCTTCGATCGACCGGCGTCACCGCGGGCACCGGCGCCGCCGCCGGCGCGGCGGTCTCGGCCGGGGCTGGCTCGGGCTCAGGCTCAGGCTCAATCTGCGCGGTTGACAGGCTGCCCACAAAGTTGTGAAGGCGATCGAGTACAGCCGTGCTCATGAAGAGGAATTGGAGGCCGAACGTGCGTCCCGTGACCCAGCGGACCGCTGCGGAGTCGATGTTCAGTGGCACGTCCTCGTCCGGCAGATTGAGGCTGATCTCCACGTAGTCCCCCTCAAGCGGACACTGATCGCTCTCGATCAGGCAGCCTTCCTCGGAGACATTGAGCGCGAGGCCGGTCCCATTCACCTGGGGTCCAAAAAAGGAGACCGGAAAGTGCAGTCCGAACCGAGGATGCTTGCGTCGTTCCATTGATCGGGGCTAGGCCGGGGTAGGGGGTGTGGTCGTGCTCGTTCGTGCTGTGTTGGCTCTCGCTCGCGTCCAGGTAGTTTAGCATAGACCCTGCAGACAGCAATGGTTTTCGATTCAAATGGGTCACGGCGATGGACCGCCCTCCCGGGTGCCCCCCATGTGCTCGTCACGCAGGCAGCGGGAGCCCTTGTGTGTCCAGCTCGGGCTTGTGGAGATTCGGGCGCAGTCGGGATATGATAAAAGTCTGTCTCGATCGCTTGCCGCCCATGCTACGCATTGCTCTGTTGATCGCTGTGTTGGCCCTTGCCGTCTTCGGACCCCAACTCTGGGTGAGGCGGGTCTTTGCGAAGTACGGGACGCCGAGGGAGGATTTTCCTGGAACCGGCGGTGAGCTTGCACGGCACCTGTTGGACCGGTTCGACATGAAACATGTCAAGGTCGAGCCCACCGAGGTCGGCGATCACTATGATCCCCTCACCAAAACCGTGCGATTATCGCCCGAGACCCACGGCGGCCGCTCATTGACCGCCGTGACCGTCGCGGCCCATGAGGTCGGCCACGCGATGCAGGATCGGGCGGGATTTGCGCCTTTGGTCGAGCGCACGCGGTTACTCAGACTCGCGCAGGGCGCTCAGAAAGCCGGCGTCCTCATCATGTTCGGCATTCCGGTCATCGCGGCACTGACCAGAGCGCCGGCGACAGGCCTGCTCGTGCTGCTCGCCGGCGTGCTCACGATGGGCATCGCGACGCTGGTCCACCTGGTGACCCTGCCTGTGGAGTGGGATGCCAGTTTCAGGCGGGCCCTGCCCGTGCTCGAGCAGGGCGGATACGTCTCGGCCACGGATCTGGAAGGGGCGCGACGGATCTTGACCGCCGCCGCGTTCACCTATGTCGCAGCCTCTCTCGCGAGCCTGCTCAACCTCTGGCGCTGGCTCGCGTTCCTGCGGCGCTAGCGGATCCCCGGCAGAACGAAGGAGCCATCGTGCTCCGTCACGCCGTACCTTTCTCGCCGAGCTTGTCCGAGATCAGCCTGTCGAGCGACCATTTCCCGCCTCCGGTGATGAGCAACGCAATGCTGATCCCGATGACGAGCAGGTGGTACTCAAACCCCTCCCCCTGTTGCTTGCCGAACCAGTTCATGAAGAACCCGTGCGGCCAGTGGACCATGGAGATCGCCCCGAGCATGATGACCCCGAGGCTGGCCGCCGCGAAGCGGGTGAGGAAGCCCGCCAGCAGGGCGAGACTCCCCAAGGATTCCCCGATGATCACTAGAAAGGCCACGATCCAGGGAACGTGCATCTGCTCGGTGAAGAACCCCATGGTTCCCGAGAAGCCGAAGCCCCCGTACCACCCCAGCAGCTTTTGCGCGCCATGCGGCCACATGACAACGCCGAGGGTCAGGCGCAGGATCAGGCCCGACCACCCGTCGTCCGTATCGAATAGGATTTTCATCGTGATTCTCCTTTCTCGCGTCGGGATTCAAACGAGCCTGTCCCGCCGCGTTTCGCACACCCTTTACCCCAAGCTCCGCGACCGCCCCGCGCCGGAGCCAGAATCCGTCGCGTTGCCAATATAGTTCTAGTTAGAACTAATGTCAAGACTTCCGTACGGGCCTGGAATCACATGGAGCCGGGGCGGCACAAAACACGCTGGCTCTTTGCGCGGCACCTGGGCTAGAATGACATTTATGAAACAGCGAATTCGGACACCCGACGACCTGGTCTGGCTGCTCAACCACACGCGACGATTCCAAGGCGGACAGGTCACGGATCTCCAGGTGCAAAAGAGACGCGTCTATGACGAGGGGTCTGGGCGAGAAGTCATGGCCGGCACCGTGCTCACCGCGGTGATCCGATACGAAGCACCCGGTCTGGATCCGCAGGGCCTCTATGCCGTGTCCCGGGTTGCGAAGCTGACGATGCACGGGGTGACGGACTTTTCGATTTTCGAGCAAGAGGGGTCGGACTGTTCGGAAATCGGGGTGATTCACGCCGAAGCAACCGGGGGGCGCCTGCGCTTTTGGTTCGATCCGCAGGGCGAGCTGTACGTGATCTGCGACGAGGCGGAGCTGGAGGAGGTGTCCATGCCCGCGACACCGCGTCCCATCCCCTACGGGATCACCGAGTGGACCTTTCAGGCCCAGCATGGCGACCTCCCGGGAGTCTCATGGTTTCTGGAGCACCTCGATCGCGCCGGCGTTCCCTGCGCCTGGCGAGCCGCGAGGAAGCCAGCCCCCGCGCATCCCGCCTGGCGCTGGGAGGGAGAGCTCCTGCCTGCCGGCTCGGACCGTGGCCCTCAAGGCGGCCTCATCCACGTCCATACCTACGGCCCGCTGGATGGGCACGGCTTCGGGGTGACCGTACGGACCTGCGATCCCTACGAGGCGGGAGCCGTCCGCTTGCTGCTCGTGCTGGCCGAGATCGTCACTCGCCATTACGAGGGCACCTGTTTGGCAGGTCGTCAGATCTGGGAGCGGGATGAATGGTGCGGAGCGCTCGGCCCCGCCACGGTCCATTGGGAAGAGCTGTCGTCGGGGAAAAAAGAGGGACTCAGTTAAACTCGTTGACCGGCACGCCGTTTTTCTTGTTCACGCATTCCACAAGATGCCAGAAGCGGAACGGATTCACCTTTTCCTTCCTCAACACCTGCAGCGAAGTTCCTTCCAGCACCTGATTCAACGGCAGATCCGTGCGAAACCCGATGTGCTTGCACAAGGGTGAGATCACGCGTTCGCAGGCTGCAATCAGCTTGTTCCCGTTGCTGAAGTGATTGAGCATCACGATACGGCCGCCGGGGCGGCAGACACGGATCATCTCGGCGACCACCTTTCGATAGTCCGGGACCGCCGTGACGACGTAGGCCGCCATGACGGTGTCGAAACTGTCATCGGGGAAATCCATGTGGCCGGCATCCATCTGCAGCAGCGTCACGTGGTCCAGGTGTTCATCGCTTCGCCGCTTCTCGGCCTGCTTGAGCATTCCGGCCGAGAGGTCGATCCCCACGACGTTGCAATTGCGCGGATAGAACGACAGCGCGATGCCCGTGCCGATTCCGACCTCAAGGATACGCTCGCCCGGCTGAGGAGCGAGGCTTCTGACGGCCGATTCCCGCGATTCGTGGAAGATCCTGCCAAAAATGTGGTCGTACACACGGGCATAGCTCGTGTACACACGCTCCACTTTCTTGAGATCCATGACCTGTCCGTTCACTCGCACACCCTCCGTGTCGACAGTCGGTGAGCCGACCAAAACCGATTCGCCTCAATTGTATGGGTGAGTCTCACTACAGAGGGAAGACCAGGACGGTGGTGCTGTCTCGGAGAGCTTCCCGGAAAAGAAACGACCCCATGCTAGCCAATTCCTGTTAAGTAGTCAACAATTTATACGTCGGGTCGGCCACAGATGTGAAGGTTTCCGTCGCTCCATCGTGCGGCGTCCTCCGCAGCCGGCCGGCTTTGAGGCGGTCGCCAACGTGTGATATCGTCCCGCCCATGCTGCTCGTGGGGTTGTTCGCCGGCTTCCTCTGTCTCCTGATGGTGCTGGGAGACTGGATTCACTTCACTCGACTGACGGCCTCCGCCGGCCGGTACGGCTGCGGGGTCGGGCGCGAGGAGGATCGGCTTTCGGCGTCCTCGCCCGATGAGCTGCTCAGCCAGTTTAAGCCCGACGGCATCCTGAGCCTGCCGCACGGGATCGCGCGATTGTTTCGGCCCGAGAATCTGATCCTTCTGCGCCCGCACTATCGTTTGTTTTCCTTCCGGTTCAGGACCGCGTGGCCGATCAAGGGGAGCATCGACGTGAAGGTAGACGGCGACGCCTGCCGGCTCCTCTGCGTAAAGCGCATTCCATGGTCCTCGGCGATCATGACGGCGGCCTGGTTCGCATTGGTGGGGCTCGGCACCGTCGGCTTTGCCGTCCTGTACGTCCTCCAGGAGGGTCTGGCTTCGGTCGGGAGCACGCTCATGGGACTCAGCGTCATCGGGGTGGGGGTGATGGTCTTCGGCTTCGGGCTGATCACCGTCATCCTGGCCTACCGGTTGGAGAATGATCGGCTCAGGCAAGTCTATCACGAGCTGCGCGATGCCCTGGGAAAGGCCGACAGCGGGCCGTAGCGCGCGGGGGCGGAACGGCGGGCCCCTCAGGGTTTCGTGACGGCGAGGCTCGCGCGAGCGTCGATCGTCTTGGCCCGAAGCTCCAATTGTCGCGCGTATTCGTTCCGGCTGGTCTTGCGCAGGAAGACCGCGTAGTGCCGGAGGGTATCGGCAAGGACGGGATCGTCGGGGCCCAGCTTCTTCTCCCGGATCGCGAGCGCCCGGCGATAGAAGGACTCTGCCCTGGCGTTCTGGTCCTGTCCTTCGTAAAACTGCCCCAGGCTCATCAGGCTGACCGCGACATCCGGATGGTCGGGGCCCAGGTTTTCTTCGCGGATGGCCAGCCCCTGGTGGAACAAGGCCTCCGCCTCCGCGTTCATCTGCTGCGCGGCGGCCAGCTCGGCCAGTCGATTGAGGTCATGTCCGATCTTCGGATGGCTCGCGCCGAGCGCCCGCTCGTCAATCTGGAGCGCCTCCTCCAGCAACGCTTGAGCCTCGGC
>JBFGRM010000047.1:0-13002 GCA_041563675.1 Nitrospiraceae bacterium
CAAGCGACGGCTCTGCCGGCTCCCGGACATCATTGAGAACGCGCTCACGTTGATCGCGACCGATCTCGAGATCAACCGCATCACCGTGCGAAAGGACTATGCGCAAAACCTGCGTCCGGCCCGAATCGACGACGCCAAGATCCAGGGCGCGTTCCTCAGCATCTTCAAGAACGCCCTGGAGGCGATGTCTCCCGGCGGCCAGCTCGACATTCAGACCTCCATGCACCGGGCGGGCCGCAACCAGGAAGTACAGATCCTCATCAAGAACGACGGCGTCCCGATCCCGCCCGAGCTCGTCGACAAAGTGTTCGAGCCGTACTTCACGACCAAGCGCAGCGGGACGGGGCTCGGATTGGCCACGGTCAAGAAACTGGTCGAGGAACACCACGGCCACATCGCCATCACGAGCCAGCCCGACCAGGGCACCGCGGTGGCCATCCGGCTTCCCGCCTCGGGCGGAGGCGCCCGACGCCCCTTCCGGCACCGGGGGCGGGGACGGCGGACGCGCCGCGCGCGATGAGCCCGGGCTCGACTCCCGGAATGGGCTCGATCTTGTTGACATTTCACTACAATTTCAACTTTTCCGAGCTCCTTGGGTGCGTACCTTCTACTTGACAGGCCTTCCAGAGGCAGATAAGATGCGCCCGCTATAAGCGGCCTTGTACACGCCCTTTTGTGTGCGAATTTGTCGGTGTCCTCTATAAACCTATTCTAAAAAGGAGTGACCGTTATGAAGGGATTGATCAGCACTGCTTTTGTTGCTCTGGCGGTTGCCTGCCTGGTGTCATTCGCATTCGCAAACCCGGCCATGCTGCCCAAGCACCCTGGATACCCGATCGGCAAGCCCACGAGCCCGGTGACGGGGCAGTCGCTCGCGAATGATTCGGGTCAGACGGCTGCTGATGCGGCCGGTGCCTCGGCATCCATTGCCGCCGCCAATGCGTCGACGGATCACGTTACACAGAACCTTCAGGATCCCAACAACAACCGAATCCAAAAGAAAATGGGCGCGGGCCGCTTGCCACAGGTGTCCGGCCCCGACATTCAGATCAATCCGCCCGTCAAAGAGGCGACCCGAATGAAATAAGTGCCCGATTGCGGCACTCGTCCAGATCGAGCACCAAAGAAAAAAAACGGGGGAGCCGGCGAAGGCTCCCCCGTTTTTCTTTGGCCCCAGGCAGCCACGCTGCGTCCTCTACCCGGTTCTCGGATTCTTCGATGACCCCCTGCGTTCGTTGACGTAGGCCCTGAGCCGAAATCGCCACGGCTTCGCCGCCCACTCGCCCGCATACTCCACGCCAACCCTCGGGAGCTTGGCGATCTCCCTGCCCGTCACGACGTCGCCGGAGTCCTCCACCCACAGATGACGCCCCCGTGTCAGATCCGTCCCATTCAGCGCGCGGTCGATCTGGAACAGCCGACAGACACGCCCAGGCCCATCGATGAGGCCCGTCGCATGCTCGACCGCCCTGACGAGCACGGCTGCCGGATACCCCTGGCGTTCAGTCACGATGTTAAAACAGTGGTGCATCCCATAGACGAGATAGACATATGCCACACCCGCGGGCCCGAACATGACCTCTGTTCGAGCGGTCCGGCCGCGCGACGCATGTGAAGCGCGATCCTTGAACCCGACGTAGGCCTCGACCTCGACGATGCGCCCGTGCAGGGATGTCGCATCGGTGCGCCTGACCAGCCGCTTTCCCAGCAGGTCCCGGGCAACCTGCAAGGTGTCCCGCTCGAAATACGCCCGTGACAGGATCCTGCGACCCACCGAATCGTCACTCCGGCTCCACAGCCTGTGCTTCGACCGTTTGTTTGAGCTTGGCCAGCCCGCGCTCGAACAGACCGCCCACGAGCGGCTCGATCAGCAGCGCGGCATAGCCACCCAGGACGGGCGTGTCCATGCGGCCGCGCATCATCCAGCTCACCCGCGTGTTGCTTTCTCCCGGGTGATAGCGGATAGCGGCCCGGCTGCGATAGGCGCCGTCATCGAACGCCAGATCGTATCGCACCCCTCGGCGGGGTGAGGAGGCGGTGATTTCCATGGATCCGTTTCCATCCGTGCCCGTCCACGACTGACTGGCGCCGATCCCGTTGGTTTTCTTTCCGTACGCGACAACCAGACCCGGGTCGTCCTCGTACCAGGGTCCCCACAGCTCCCATCGTCGCAAGTCGCCCACGAACCCATGAATCGCTTCCGCCTCGGCTTCAATGACGACCGAGCGGCTCACCACGTATTCGTTCGGGAGCAGGACCCCGATCGCCACGAAAATGATCGCCGTCGACGCGAGCCCGATTCCCAGCCGCTTCAGCCACCGAAGCCCGCTCGTTTTTTTTCGGTCATGGATGGACATAGCGCCTCTTTCTCTTGCGCCCCCGTCGCTCAAACCAGGGGCGTAACACCCGCGATGCGGCCGGCAGCAGGTAGCCGAGCGTCGTCAAGTACCCCGAGAGCGGAGGGATCGAGCGCTCCCTCGTGCCGCGCTCGGCGCAGTCCGCGATGGCGTGCGCCACTTCCTCAGCGGTGCTCATCGGCTGCGAGAAGACGATGTCGGGAACTGTCTCGACCTGGGAGAGGATGAACGGGGTCTCCACCGGGCCCGGCGAGACCACCGACACGCTGATGCTGGCGCCGCGAAGCTCCTCGGCCAGGGCAAAGGAAAATGCCCGCAAGCCGAATTTGGTCGCGGAGTACACCGCCTCGTGAGGCAGGGGGATTTTCCCCGCCAGTGAGGCGATGTTCACGATCGCCCCCCCGCCTGCGCGGCGCAGCGCGGGCAGCGCCAGACGGCAGAGGGCGATCGGCGCGCGCAGATTGACATCCACGACGCGCAAGAGCTCGTCCATGGCGACAGTCTCCACCGCGCCCCTCGAATTGTATCCCGCGCTGTTGATCAGGATCTGGAGAGACCCGAAGCGCCGCTCAGAAACCTCGACCAGGGACCTGAGCGCGGCCGGATCGGTCACATCGCAGGGCACCGCGACAGCGCGTTCGGATCCCCCAATCTCTGCGACAAGCCGATTGAGCGCGTCCACCGAGCGGGCCGCCAGGACGACTCGCGCCCCTTCGGCGGCGAACAGCCGGGCAGCAGCGGCCCCGATGCCCGATGAGGCTCCGGTGACCAGGACGGATTTGCCTTGAAATCGCTGCATCACGGGGCTTCCCTCCCATATGGGACCGACCGCGGGTTACTCGGGCGTCACGTAGAAGAGCAAAATAAGCGCGACCAGCACCAGGCTGGCCACCATGACGTGGCCGGCAATGCGATCGTGCGGAGCGGGCAGGCGAAGCTGGAGCCAGCGGCTGCAGCCCGCGATGACGCCGACAAAACCCATCGCCACATGGGTGCTCTGAATGAGGAACTCGCGCTTGAGCTCAAGGATTTGATGCGAGTGCGTCAGCAGGACGACGCCGCCGACGATGCACAAGATCGGAAACACGAAGGCCAGCTTCGTGCCAACCGGGGCGACCCTGCGTGCCCGCCACTCGAACACGCCCAAGCCCAACATCACCAGGGCCGCCATCCAATGCTGAACGACCTTGGCGTCCCTGGCGCTTTCCATAAACCCCAGCGGGCCCAGAGGCCAATCGTCCGGATTGGCGAAGATCACGACGAGGATGGAAAAGGCGACAAAGAGCAACGGCCAGTGCCGAGCCAGCGGCACCCGCCCCGTGCGCTCCAACAGCACGAAACCGACAATGGCGAGCAGGACGACACCCGACACATTGTGGTTGAATCGGTCCCACCGCATGTCTTCCTTCCGGCCGATCTCCCCGCTCTTCAGATCGGTCAACTCCGGGGCTTCGACCCAGACACGCTCCGGGCCCGCCAGATGCGGCACCTTGGGCGCGAACATGCTCCAAATCTCCGCGGATGTCGCGGCGTCCCGCGGCGTGTCGACGGCGGGCGGAAAGGAGGCCAGGGCGGCAGCCGTGAAGAGCACGGCGCCGGCCAGGATGATCTCGACCTCGATGTAGATCGGGACTCCCCGGCGCAGGCTGGTGGCATCTCTCCCGCGGCGCCAACGTTCCGTCGCGAGAAAATTCAGCGCCGCGAGCAGGACAATCACCGTGAAGAGCCCGAGCTTGACGGCCAGCATATTTCCATAGCCCGTCCCGATCAGACCACGCCAGTCTCGCACGTAGTGCCAGGCAAGGAACAGCCCGGCTGCCACGATCAGGACCATGCAGGAGATTCCGAGGGGGGAGAACCGCGCAACCACGGACGGCCATTTCGAGGACGCCTCGGGATCCTGCCGTCCCATTCTCCAGAACAGCAAGAGGTGCGCAATCCCGCCGGCCCAGACGATGGCGCCGAGCATATGCACCATGGTTCCGACCATCAACGGGCCGCTGCCCTCCAGGCGGCTGGCGGCGTGGCTCAGCCAGGCCTCGTTCACCATGAACACGGCGAGCGCGGAGACGATCGCCAGCCACCGCACATGCTGCCCCACATCCTTCCGCAGCCAGAACGCGGTGATGGAGAGGCAGGCCGCAAGCCCGACGCTCGCCATTCCGGCTTGGAAGACGTCCGTATGAAGGAAGGGCTCGAGGGCCCAGTCCCCTGTGTTCCCGGCCAGGGCCCACGGCTTGACTCCCAGTTGTACCAGGCGACAGCCTGCGAGGACGGCTGCCGCGACGGTTACGATAGCGATCGAGGACTCCGTTGCCAGACGCTCCGGTCTTGCTTGCGCCCCCAGAGCGCGGAGCACCACCAGTCCATGCGCAATGCCACCCGCCGAGAGCGCCAGGGCTATCAGGGCACAGCCCTCGAGCAACCCATTAAAATATTCGATGATTGTGGTCATGAAAACTGTTCACGGGTCGCGGATCGTGAAGCGTATGAACCCCTCGGTGACGTGACCGTCCCGCGCCAGCACCTTATACACGACCGTATAGACTCCGGGCGACAGCCGTGGCAGTTCCACGATCACACGGTCGATGCCAGACTCGACCGTCCGCAAGGGCGTTGGGTTCTTGTTGACGTCGAACAAATGGATCCGCGTGACCGCATGCTCGAGCCCAGCGTTGAAGCGAAAGAGGACTCGTGGGGGCGACTCGTCGAGAATCGCCCCATGCCTCGGATCGGACCCCACCAGAATCGCATGCGCCCCCAGCTCCGCACCAAGGCCGAGCACGAGGGCAAGCACGAGCAGGCAGAAGACCATGCGAAACGTCAGGCTTGCGTGGGCGTTCGGGAGGGTTGAGGGGGAGCAGACTCCGTCCAAGCCCTGGCTCCCTACAGGAGACCGCGACTCATGGACGCCGGAGCGGGGGATGTTCTTGCGGAGGTGCCTCAAGACAGTCACAAGCAGCCGGGGCCAGGCGGCCTCTCAAGCGGCCTGTGAAGTGTCCAGTACTCAACTGCGAGGGCCCTCGTCATTTGAAAACGATTTTCCTTAAATGGGTCGGCCCGGCGATCATTTCGCCGAACTCTGTCCGGCCTTTGAAGCTTCCGGGGATCTGCAAGGAGAAGTCGCCGCGTTTTCCATTTTTCAGGGTCACGGACAGCACCGGTTGGCTCTTGGCGTTGCTGAACTCGACCTGTTTGATCTTCTCGAAATGGATCTGAATCGGCACCGTTCCCAGCTTGGCGGGAATGTGCGTCAGCTCGTGCAGCGCCAACTGGGTCTCGCTCAACTGTTCCTCCCAGTAAAAGACCACGTGGCTCACCGAGGTCTCCAGTCCCCCTGTGTCCACGAAGACCGCCTCGAACGTTCTTTCGGCCTCGGCTCCGACGAGGGCGGGTGCGCCGCTCAATACCATGGCGATGGCGAGGCCCACTAGTCGATGCCATGCTCGGTCGTGCATGCGAATCAAGGCTCTGTCCCTTTATAGCCGAGCCGCGTCCAGCCACACTAGACGTGGCAGGCGGCCCCACGCCTGTCTTCAAGCACCCTCGATACCCACGTAGAAGATCGCGCCCTGGCGATTGACCAGGAGCAGCACGGATTGGCTCGGTTGCACGGCGTTGGCGGCACGCTGGTACGCGGTCAGGTCGGGAACAGCCTGATGGTTCACTTCCAGCACCACGTCACCGGGGAGCATGCCGGCCGCCTCGGCCAGACTCCCGGGGTCGACGTCCGCCACGATGACTCCGCTGCGAGGCCCAAGCCCGAGTCTGCGCGCCACGGGAAAGGAAATGTCATCGACCAGCATCCCGCCGAGCGGATGTGAGGGCGGCTCGGCGTCGCCCACCGCCGGCTGTCTTCTCACGCGTTCTTTCGGCGCTTCCTGGATGACCAGATCGACCACGGCGTGCTGGCCCTTTCGCACGATTTCGACACGATGCTTGCTGCCGATCGTGCAGGCCGCGATCAGGTTCCTGAGCTGACCGGCATCCAGAACTTCCTTGCGGTCGAAACGCACAATCACATCCCCCCTCTTTAACCCGGCCCGTTCCGCCGAGCCTTCTGGCATCAGATCGGCGATGATGGCGCCCCTCACCTCGGGAAGCTTGAACAGCTTGCCCAACAGTGGTGTGACATCCTGGGTGGACGCGCCCAGGAAGCCGCGCACCACCCGTCCGGTCTTCATCAGGCTTTGAAGCGTGGCGCGGACCATGTTGCTGGGAATTGCGAAGCCCACGCCCACACTGCCCCCCGTCGTGCTGGCGATCGCCGTGTTGATGCCCACGAGCTCCCCTTTGATGTTGACTAGGGCGCCGCCGGAGTTGCCCGGATTGATAGGGGCATCAATTTGAATGAAATCCTCATAGTCGGTCAACCCCACGTCCGCGCGCCCGACCGCGCTGACGATTCCGAAGGTGACGGTCTGATTGAGCCCCATCGGATTCCCGATCGCCAGGACGAACTCGCCCACAGAGAGCGCAGCCGAGTTGCCCCACGGAATGCTGGGGAGGCCCTTTGTGTCAATCTTGACGACCGCTACGTCGGTCTTGGGATCCGTGGCAACGACCCGTCCTTTGAATTGGCGTCGGTCGGCCAGCAGCACCTCGACTTCATCGGTTTCTCCCACGACGTGATTATTCGTGATGATGAACCCATCCTGCGACACGACCACCCCGGACCCCTGCCCGTGCTGCCGCCTCGGAAGGGGCTCGGGAAACAGACCGAACGGGAGCCCCTCCTCGAAATAGCCGGGCTCCCTGACGACCACCGTCGAGGCAATCGTCACGACGGCGGGAATGACCTTGGCGGCCGTGGACTTGATCTGCGTTTGAAGATCCTGCAGGCCAGGCCGCGCGTCAGGCTGAGCCCCACTCAGGCTTGGCTCTGAACCGAACCCGAGCACGACCCAGGCTGCGACGAGAAGAGGGACAACTCCTCGATGACGATTCGGGCAAGAACATCTGTTTGAGAAGACCGTCGGCATGGCTCGGCTTGGGCTTATCGCGCTACCCCGTGGGATCCGCATCCAGAATACTGTGAATCACCTTCTTCAAGTTTTCAGGCGTGAGATGCTCACCTTCAATCTTGATGTTGCCGTCGAGGAGGATCGTCGGGGTGGACTTAATCTCTATACGCTCTCCCCACCGCCGGCCCTCTGAAAACGCTGTCGCCGGGAGACCGCTTGCCAAGCCCGCCTCGAATGCAACCGGGTCGAGCCCCACTTGCTTGGCCAGAAGCCCGCGCAGGGTCCGATCGAATAGGATGACACGGTCACGGTGGATCGTGAGAAACAGCGCCGCCTTCATCTCGGGCCCCTTTCCCATCAGCTTCGCTTGCTCATACATGATGAACGGCGTGGGAAGCATACCGGGAATGACCGGATACCCGACCATCTCCACCGCGACCCGGTCTCCGAATTCCTGCTCCAGCATCGGGATCGCGGTTCGCTCGAACATATGGCAGTGCGGACAAAAGAAATCGGCAAATTCCGTGACCTTCACCTTCCCGGGAGTATGGGTGGACGGCGCGTCGATTTTTTCGAATTTACCCTGGAGCGCCGCCGCGTGGCCGACCGTCTCCATGATCGGACCGGTGCCCCATAGGCAGAGCCCCAGCGCCAAGAGCCATCCGACGGAGCGACGGGGACGAAACTCCATGGTCTTCACTCCTTCCTGTCTCCTATCATCGCCCTAAAGGTTTAAGTTCGGTCATTATAACCAAGATCTGGGCCACCACGCCTGTTATACTCTTCCATGCAAGCCACCCGTCTCGCTGCGCCTCTCGTCGCCTGGCTGCTCCTGCTTTGGGCCTGTGCTCAAGAGTCTGTGATCTCTCCGTCACTGCAACACGACCTTGATACCTCCGTCACCTTCGCCCAGCTCAAGCAAAGTCCTGACCGGTACCGCGGCCGGCTCATTCTTCTCGGCGGGGAGGTGCTGAATGCCAAGCGCCTCAAGGAAGGCACGCGCGTCGAGATCCTCCAACTGCCCTTGGGAGACGATCAGCGGCCGCGCCGTGACCGGACGAACTCGGAAGGCCGCTTTCTGGCGTTTCAAAAAGAATTCCTCGACCCGGCGACCCTCCCCGCTTCGACGCGGGTCACCATCGCGGGTGAGGTGACTGGCTCTCAGACCTTACCCCTAGATGAGATCGAGTATACCTACCCGACGCTCGCGATCATAGAGCTCAAGGTATGGCCGGCGGAGGAATCCCTGCCGCACCCCTATTACTATGGCCCGTATTCCTATTATCCCTACGCCTACCCCTATCCCTACGGACCGCCCTACCGGCCCATCTGGCGGCCCCATCCATATTGGTGGTGAAGCTCTCAGGGAAGGCAACTCGGGGGGCCTTGCGTTGAAAGTCGGGGCAAGCTGGCTGGTCAGCGGTCGAGTGTATACGTAATGGGAATATGCATCGTAATCTCAGGGCGGCCGAGCGGATGCATGAGCGAAATCGGGCTGATCTGTCGCACGAGCTCCATCGCATCCTCGTCCAGCTCATTGTGCCCGGAGCTCGTCCTGACGCTCAAGGCCGCGAGCTGCCCGTCCTCACGGATCACGGCCCTGAGCACGACCCTCCCCTCCCACTGATTCACCCGCGCCGCGCGGGGATAGCGCTTGAGCTCCGCGATCCGGCGGTGCACGGCACGCGCCAGCCACCCATAGTCGGAGATCGAGTCAGTCGAGCCAACCCGTGAGCGTCGATGGAGCGGCAGGCTCGCGACCTGGGGCGCTGTCCGGGTCACCCGCTGCTCAGACTGCGGGCGTACGGTCTGTATCGTCCGCGTTCCGGTCACCGCCTCCTCCAGCTGTGTCGGCGCCCCGGATGTTGATGCACTTGCCGCTCGTACGTGAGACGGCCCCCCGTCGAGCACCCGGACCTCCCTCGCCCCGGGAGCAGCCCGGACGACGTCTGGCGAGGTGTCCGCACGGGTCTCCACGAGGGGGCGCGACGCTGCCCTTTCGCTCTTTCGCACGGTCATCGGCGCGGGAGCAGCGACTGTCTTCGAGGACTCGCCTGGGAAGAGTCGTGAAGCGTTCCGCGTGCCAACGTCACGTGTGCTGAAGGAGGCCTTGTCGCGTGTCCGGGTGCTCTCGAGCGGGCGCGTCTTCCGCCCTCCAGGGGAGGTGATGGTCTCGGCTCCGCGTTGGACCTGCGCTGGGGCTCGATGAGCCAGGGACCTCCGGCTCACTGTGACATCGGTCTCGACAGGGTCAGCGCGCCGGGCCACGACCACGGAGGGCCGACGCTTCTGTGTGGGGAGGGCAGTGCGCGAATGGAGTCGCGATGCCGGGCGGGCCTCAACCGCGGTCGCCGGTACCGTCCCGATCTCCGGCACCCGAGAACGCACAACAGGGGCCGCGAGGGGGGCTGTGCGCGCGGGCGACTTCGTGACGACCCGCGGCTCGGGGGAGCCGGTGGTCTCGCCCGAGTGAATGTCTGGCGGACTGATCTGGACGCTCTCGATCACGGACACCTGGAGCGTGGAGGGACCTTCCGGCACCGGCGCGAGCGCCGGTGCCACCCAGTGCAATCCCAGGATGACGCCCGCATGCAGGGTGATCGAGCCGGCCCAGGCGGCCACGATCTCTCCACAGGAACTCGGCTTTAAATATTCAATCTTCAGCAACGTGTCGGCTCCCCACCCGGCCCTCCACCCGGCTCGCGCGCCACGCCCGCTTCAGGCCGGGGGAGACAGTAAAAAGAGCACTATAGTGAAAGCGCTCCAAACAATTCAACAGATGGCCGGCGGGCGGGTTCCCGGCGAAAGGGAGACAGACGTCGGGTGGGGGGTCGCCAGGCCGGCCAGGCATCGACAGCCCGTTCTCCAGTTGCTCGGCGCGGTTGAGCGAGAGCATAATACCGCCAGTCCCGTCAGACCATTTCTGCAAAAAAAGGAGGCCTTCATGATAAAGCCATTGGGGTACCTGCTGACCATCCTCATCGCTGTCCTTGTCGCAACGTCCGCCTGGGCCGGTGCGGCACCGCTCCCCCTCTCGGACGGCTCCGGCGCCGCGATGCACAACGCCGAGGGGATCAAACATTACGAGAAGGGGCATTGGAAGGAAGCGTACAAACATTTCAACGAGGCCGTCCAAGCCAACCCCGCTGCGGCCGAAGCGCATTACAACTTGGCCCTCGCACTGGACAAGATGGGCCAGCACCAGGATGCGGCCAAGCATTTCAAGCATGCGCAGGACAAGGGGAAGGACAACCCGGACATTCAGAATTCCGGCATCTTGAAGGCGCACGTGAAAATGCTAAAATAGCGCGGGTCTTCGCCCTGTGCGGCTCGCAAGAACCGATCTGCAACTGCTCATGGCTTTGGCCTGTCTGGGTCTGGGGGCTGGGTGCTCGACCCAGCCCCCAGGCCCGGCGGGTGACATGCGCTCCCTGCATGACCCGGGTTCTCCCGAGAGGCTGACGCAATCAAAGATGATGCAATACCACTCGATCGGTCCCATCATCGTCGGTGTCAGGCCCGTGGATTCGCGAGTTTCCAGGAGCACATCTCGATGAGCGAACCGAGGCGTTTACAGAACCGTGGGCGAGCCGATCACGCTGCCAAACTGATGGCGGCCACACTCGTCCTTTTCAGCCTTGTCCTGTACGTCGGCTTATTCAGCCATGTCGCCAAACACTCGCTGCAGCACGCCCGTCATCAGGCAACCACCCATGCTTCCCCTCTCTGCACCTGGCTCTGCACGGCGGGTGAGATCAGCGAGGCCGTCGACGTCGATCTGACCACCTCGCTTGCCATGGCCAGGGTCCCGGAGCCATGGTCCCCGCAAGAGACCGTGCTGACCTGGTCGGTCGAATCATCCTCCCGCGCCCCTCCTCCCAGTTCTCCTTCGCCCCGAACATAATCCCGACGCGACGGCCATCAATCCCTGTCACCGGGCGGCACTCCCGCATGCAAGCTGAGGCTCGCCGGTGACCGCCGTCCCGCGAACGACCTCCTCGGTGCCGAGAGAAGGAGCATACTAATGAGTACAAGAGTCGCTTCCGGATCCGTCCTTGTGATCGCGATGGGCCTGTCCCTGCTGTGCGGGGTGTTCACCCAATCCGCATGGAACCGGGTCTTCGCCATGGCCGCGCGGCCGCCCGTGGCGGGCACCCCTGCCCCGGACTTCGAGCTCTCCAATCTGGAGGGCGAGACGGTCAGCCTGAGCGACCATCGGGGCAGGATCGTGCTGCTCAACTTTTGGGCGACGTGGTGCAAGCCCTGCGTCAAGGAAATGCCCGCGATGCAGAAGGTGTACGAGGATCTGAAGGATCAGGGGTTCGTGGTCCTGGCGATCAACGAGCTGGAAGATGAGGCCAAAGTGCGCGCGCACATCTCAGAGCACGGCCATACCTTTCCGGTGCTCCTGGACCACAACAACAGGGTCGCCAACATGTACGGGGTCCGGGGATTGCCCGTGAGCGTCTTCGTCGATCGAGCGGGACGTGTACGAGACTTCGTGAAAGGCGGCCTGCTCACGGAGCCGATCATACGGAAGACCGTCACGCGCATCCTGACGGACCACGCCTCAACCACGGACTCGCCGATCTCGTGATGATTCGACTCCGCAAGACCGCGCTCATCCTCTCGCTGAGCGCTTGCCTCTTCGTCCTCAATGTCTGGCTTCCCGCCCACCTCGCCGGGCACGCGAAGCAGCACAGCCACCATTCGTCGGCGACCCACGCGGATCCGCTCTGCACTCTGGTCTGCTCTGCCGGGCACGTCATTCACGGCTTCACCGTCGCTCTGTCATCGCACTTTGCCCCGGCAGAGCTTCTCACGCTCGTGGAAACCTCACAGATCTCGGCCGCTGTCCCGCACCACTACCTCTCCCGCGGTCCACCTTTCTCCCAGCCCTCAATCGGCATCTGACAGATCACATCGACGAGCGTTCCTGATCGTGTCCTGCCCGACGCCCGGGCCGTCCTGTGCTCGGGCCGGGAGGTGGTTCGCTCGCGCTATTCATCGAACAGGGCCTCGAACAAGAAAGGACCGGTCCGTCATGAGTCATATTCATCAATCCAGTCTCATTCTCCTGCTCTCGCTCGTGTTCGTGCTCGACCTGCTCTCTACGCAACCCGCCCACGCCAGTTGCGGCTCGGCGAGCTGCTTCCTCACGATCGGCAATCAGCCCTCAGTTCAACCCAAGGACCTCGTCCGGATCGACCTGAGCTATAGCTATGTTCCCCAGACTTCCCCCGAGAACCAGGTCGCGGCTGTCAGCATCGAGAACAGAAAGCAGGTCCTCAACGAGCACCTCGAGTTCCAGACCATCAATCAACGGCTGCAGCTGGACGTCAACTACGGCCTGACGGACAACATCACCTTGCAGCTCACGGTTCCCGTCATATTCCGCGACCACGACCATCGCATCGAAGTCGGTAAACCTGCGGACCCAGACGGTGAGTTCGAGAACTTCGACACGACGGGCCTGGGGGACATCAGGCTGATGGGAAAATACGGCTTCCTGCCCACTCTGCGAAGTCTGGTGGTGGTCGGCCTCGGCGTCGACTTCCCGACGGGCAACTTTGAGGCGAGAAACAGCGAGGGCGGGATCCAAGAGCCCACACTCCAGGTGGGCCGAGGCAACTACGGCATCGTCGCTCATGCCTTCCAATCCTATGAGCTCGTTCCACACA
>JBFGRM010000048.1:0-12852 GCA_041563675.1 Nitrospiraceae bacterium
CCACCGCATGGCCAATGAGAGCCGACGAGTGGGCCGGATCTCGACCGGCACTTGGTAGGAAGCCCCGCCAACCCGGCGGGACTTGACTTCCACCACGGGCTTCACGTTGTCGATGGCGGCCTTGAAGATCTTGAGCGGATCATTGCCCGTTTTTTCCTGGATGCGATCCAGGGCGCCATAGCAGATCCGCTGCGCCGTCTGCTTCTTTCCGCGGTGCATCAGTGAATTGATGAACCTCCCCACCAGCTTGTCGCGGTGGCGGGGATCTGGAGGTACTTCCCGCTGTTGAAAGACCCTCCGTCTTGGCATGTGTCCGTTTCCTCTCCCCGAGAATGATCTGAAGAATCTTGATGTGGCTTACTTCGGTCGCTTGGCGCCGTATTTCGAGCGTCCCTTTTTACGATCCGCCACTCCCACGGCGTCCAGAGCGCCTCTGACGATATGGTACCGGACGCCCGGCAGGTCCTTGACGCGGCCGCCACGCACGAGGACGATCGAGTGCTCCTGCAGGTTGTGCCCCACACCGGGAATATACGAGGTGACCTCGATTCCGTTCGTCAACCGAACCCGGGCGACTTTCCGCAACGCGGAATTCGGTTTCTTCGGCGTGGATGTGTACACCCGCAGGCAGACGCCGCGACGTTGCGGGCAACGCTTGAGCGCGGGGCTCTTGGTCCCCGTCTTGATCAGTTTGCGACCGTGACGAACGAGTTGATTGATTGTCGGCATCGACTCCTCTTCAGTCTTCGCTCGTGTGCGGACGCGCCACACACAAAAGCAGGGAATTATAGTGGCGAGATCGCCGACTGTCAAGCAACGGCACCCTCGCCAGACGCCCTCAACCGGTTTGGGTGGGCGTCTCGGGACTTGCCGCCTCGGGCTCGCTGATCGCGACGGACTCCCCGACCAACTCCTCCGTCTCCGGCTCCTCCTGCGGGCTGAGCACGAAGGTGTCCCGGTACTCCTGGAAGCCGGTGCCCGCCGGGATGAGCCGGCCGACGATGACGTTTTCCTTGAGCCCGAGCAGGGTGTCCTCGCGGCCGTTGATGGCCGCCTCCGTCAGCACGCGCGTGGTCTCCTGGAACGACGCCGCCGAAATAAAGCTGTCGGTCGTGAGCGCCGCCTTCGTGATGCCCAGGAGCACGGGTTTGCCCAGCGCCGGCTGGCCGCCGTCGGCAAGAACCCGTTCGTTTTCCCGCTCGAAGATCGCCTTGCTCACCTGGCTTCCCGGCAGGAACTCGGTGTCGCCCGGATCTTCGATCCGCACTTTTCTCAACATCTGGCGGACGATGATCTCGATGTGCTTGTCGTTGATGGATACCCCCTGCAGGCGATACACATCCTGCACCTCGTCCACCAGGTACTTCTGCAGCTCCTTGGGACCCAGCACGTCCAGAATGTCGTGCGGATTGGCTGACCCGTCCATCAGCGGCTCGCCCGCCCGAACCCAGTCTCCTTCGTGCACGTTGACGTGCTTGCCCTTGGGGATGAAGTACTCCTTGACGTCCCCGACCTTGTTGTCGACCATCACCTTGCGCATCCCCTTGACGAACCCGCCGTACGACACCTCGCCGTCGATCTCGCTGATGACCGCCTGCTCCTTCGGCTTTCTGGCCTCGAAGAGCTCGGCCACGCGCGGCAGACCGCCCGTGATGTCCTTGGTCTTCGTCGTCTCGCGCGGAATCTTCGCGAGCACGTCACCCGGGGAGACCTGCGCACCCTTTTCCACGAAAATGTGCGCTTGGACCGGCAGGAGGTACCGGGCCACAGCGGTCGTGCCGGAGATCTTGGCCGTCTTCCCGCTGTCGTCCTTGATGGAGAGGCGCGGCCGCAGGTTGGCGCCCGTGTGCTCGATCACGACCCTGCGGGACATTCCGGTGACCTCATCGACCTCTTCCTTCATGGTGACGCCCTCGACGATGTCGCCGTAGGCCACCTTGCCGCCCGCCTCCGTGAGAATGGACAGCGAGTACGGATCCCACTCCACGAGCTTCTGGCCGACGTCGACGGAATCCCCGTCCTTGATCTTGATCTTGGCCCCGTAGACAACCGGATATTTCTCCCGCTCGCGGCCCGATTCGTCGTAAATGGCGATCTTGGCGTTGCGGCTCATCACCACCCACTCGCCGGCCTTGTTGCGGACCGCCATTCCGGGGTTGTGCATGTCGGCGTTGCGTTTGGCGTCGAAGCTCATGAACTTCATGAAGCCCGCGTGCTTCGCCTCCAGCACCGTTTGTTCCACGACCTTGCTGGCGGTGCCGCCGATGTGGAACGTCCGCATCGTAAGCTGGGTTCCCGGCTCCCCGATGGACTGCGCGGCGATGACGCCGACCGGCTCGCCCTTCTCCACCAGGCGACCCCGCGCCAGATCCCGGCCATAGCATTTCTTGCAGACGCCGCGGCCGGCCTGGCATGTCAGCACGGAGCGGATCTTGACGTGATCCACACCGGCTTCCACGACGCTCCGGGACTTCTCCTCGTCCACTTCCTCGTCGACTTGCACGATGATCTCGCCGGTCAGCGGATCGCGGATGTCCTCCGCGGCCATGCGACCCAGGATCCGCTCCTCGAGGGGCTGAATGATCTCGCCACCCTCCACGAGCGCCATCACCATGATCCCGTCCGTCGTGCCGCAGTCCTCCTCACTGACGATCACGTCCTGGGCGATGTCCACCAGACGACGGGTGAGGTAGCCGGAGTTCGCGGTCTTCAACGCCGTGTCGGCGAGGCCCTTCCGGGCACCGTGCGTCGAAATGAAGTACTGGAGCACGGTGAGCCCTTCACGGAAGTTCGCGGTGATCGGCGTCTCGATGATCTCGCCGGACGGCTTCGCCATGAGTCCACGCATCCCGCCCAACTGGCGGATCTGCTGCGAGCTGCCGCGGGCGCCGGAGTCCGCCATCATGAAGATGGGGTTGAAGCTCTCCTTGTTGCCGCCGTTGCCGCCCACGCCGAGCTCTTTCATCATCTCGCCGGCGACCTGCTCGGTGACGTGGGCCCAGATATCGATCACCTTGTTGTAGCGCTCACCGTTGGTGATCAATCCCTCCGCGTATTGCTTCTCAATCTCGTTGACCTCGCGCTGCGCGCGGCTGATCAATTCCTCTTTGCGGAGCGGAATGTGCATGTCGTCGATGCAGATCGACATGCCGGCCCGGGTGGCATACCGGAATCCGATGTCCTTGATGCTGTCCAGGAACACGATCGTGTCCCGGTGCCCTGCCTGCCGGTAGACCGCGTCGATCAGCTTGGTCACTTCCTTCTTGGTCATCAGCTGATTGGCAAAGGCGAACGGGAGCGAAGGCGGCAGGATCTCGCCCAACAGGACTCGGCCGACGCTCGTCTCCACCAAGTTGCCGTCGATTCGCACCTTGACCTTGGCGTGCTCGTCGACCTCCTTGGCATCGTAGGCGATCTGCACCTCCTCCGGCGACGCGAAGATTTTTCCCTCGCCCTTGGCGCCGGGGCGGATCTTGGTCAGCCAATAGCAGCCCAGCACCATGTCTTGCGAAGGCACCGCGATCGGCCTGCCGTTGGCCGGGGACAGAATGTTGTTGATGGACATCATGAGGACCCGCGCCTCGATCTGCGCTTCGATCGAGAGCGGGACGTGCACCGCCATCTGGTCGCCGTCAAAGTCGGCGTTGAAGGCGGCGCAGACCAAGGGATGCAGTCGGATCGCTTTGCCTTCGACCAGAACGGGGTCGAAGGCCTGGATGCCGAGTCGGTGCAGCGTGGGCGCGCGATTCAGCAACACCGGATGCTCGCGGATGACCTCGTCCAGCACGTCCCACACTTCCGGGCGTTCCTTCTCTACGAGACGCTTGGCGCTCTTGATGGTGGTGGCCGCGCCGCGCTCCTCCAGCTTGTGGAAGATGAACGGCTTGAACAGCTCGAGGGCCATCTTCTTCGGCAGCCCGCACTGGTAGAGCTTGAGCTCCGGGCCGACGACGATGACCGACCGGCCGGAATAATCGACCCGCTTGCCCAGCAAGTTCTGGCGGAAGCGCCCCTGCTTGCCCTTGAGCATGTCGCTCAGCGACTTCAACGGACGCTTGTTCGGACCCCGGATCGCCCGGCCGCGACGGCCGTTGTCGAACAACGCATCCACCGCTTCCTGGAGCATCCGCATCTCGTTCCGGATGATGACGCCGGGGGCCTTGAGCTCCATCAGGCGCTTCAGCCGGTTGTTCCGGTTAATCACCCGACGGTAAAGGTCGTTCAGATCAGAGGTCGCGAAACGCCCGCCGTCCAGCGGCACGAGGGGCCGCAACTCGGGCGGCAGGACGGGGATCACGTCCATGATCATCCACTCGGGCTTGTTGCCCGATCGGCGGAACGCCTCCACGACCTTGAGTCGCTTCGCGTATTTCTTCTTCAGCGCGGCGGAGGCCGTCACCTTGGCCTTCGCCTGCAGCTCATCCCACAGGGCATTGATGTCCACCTGCTTGAGCAGGTGGCGGATCGCATCGGCCCCGATGCCGACCTTGAAGGCGCTCGAGCCGAACTCCCCCTGGGCCTGGCGCAGACGCTCTTCGGTAAGCAACTCCTTCTCGCTGAGATTGGTGTTGCCGGCGTCCAGCACCACGTAATTCTCGAAATAGAGAATCTTCTCCAGGTGCTTGAGGCTCATGTCCAGAAGGGTTCCGATGCGGCTCGGCACCCCCTTGAGGAACCAGATATGCGCGACCGGCGCGGCCAGCTCGATGTGGCCCATTCGCTCGCGCCGGACCTTCGACTGAATCACCTCGACGCCGCACTTGTCGCACACGATGCCGCGGTGCTTCATCCTCTTGTATTTGCCGCAATTGCACTCCCAATCCTTGATCGGCCCGAAGATCTTGGCGCAAAACAGGCCGTCCTTTTCCGGCTTGAAGGACCGGTAATTGATCGTCTCCGGCTTCTTCACCTCGCCGTAGGACCAGGAGCGGATCTTCTCCGGGCTCGCGATCCGGATGCGCATGGCGTCGAACGAGACGGAATCACGCGGCTTCTCGAATAGGGTATAGATACCTTCCAAGGTGTCTCCTCCTCTTAGAAGCCGTAACGAGTGCTGTATGACGGGTGACCAGAAAAGCGGACGTGGCCCGCTCGTCTGCTTACGTCACCTGTCACACGTCACGCGTCACTGGTTGTTCACTCCTTCGACTTGATCAGCTCGACATCCAAGCCCAGGCTTTGCAGCTCCTTCACCAACACGTTGAAGGACTCCGGCAACCCGGGCTCCAGGAACGGCTCGCCTTTGACGATCGCTTCGTACATGCGCGACCGCCCCGGCACGTCGTCGGATTTCACCGTCAAGAACTCTTGCAGCGTGGAGGAGGCGCCATACGCCTGCAGCGCCCAGACCTCCATCTCACCGAGCCTCTGCCCGCCAAACTGCGCCTTGCCCCCCAGCGGCTGCTGGGTGACCAGGGAGTAGGGTCCGATGGAGCGGGCGTGGATCTTGTCGTCGACGAGGTGGTGCAGCTTCATCATGTACATGTGTCCCACCGTGACCGGCGTCTCGAACGCCTCCCCCGTCCGGCCGTCGTACAACGTCGTCTGCCCGCTGGGCGGCAACGTGGCCTTCTTCAACAACTCCTTGATCTCCGACTCGGACGCGCCGTCGAACACCGCCGTCGACACGTGGAGACCAAGTGCTTTTGCGGCCCACCCCAGGTGTGTCTCGAGAATCTGGCCCACGTTCATGCGGGAGGGCACGCCGAGAGGATTCAGCACGATCTCGACGGGTGTGCCGTCTGGCAGGTACGGCATGTCCTCTTCGGGGAGGATCCGCGAGACGACTCCCTTGTTGCCGTGACGACCGGCCATCTTGTCGCCGACGGAGACCCGCCGTTTCATGGCGATATACACTTTGACGAGCTTGATCACGCCCGGCGGCAGCTCGTCGCCCCGCTTCAGCCGGCCGACCTTCTCGTCATACATGGTCTGGAGGATCTCGGCCTGCTCCTTCGCGCGTCGCTCGATCCCCTCCAGCTCCTTTTGCTCGTCCGGGTCGGCAAGCACGATATGGCGCACGTTCTCGTCGGACAAGCGCTTGAGGATCTCCGCCGTGAGCTTGCCCTTCTTCTTGAGGATCACGTCCCCGGTCTCGGGGTCCATGAGATCGCGACCCACGACCTTGCCGAGCAGCAGCTTGCGGATCTTCTTGTTCTTCTCCGCCTCGATGATGCGGAGCTCGTCCTGCAGATCCCGCTGCAGCTTGATCGAGTCTTCGTTCTCGATACTCTTCGTGCGCTCGTCCTTGTCCAGCCCTTTTCGGGAGAAGATCTTGACGTCGACCACGATGCCTTCCACGCCCGGGGGTACCTGCAAGGAGGTATCTTTGACATCGCCCGCCTTTTCACCGAAGATCGCGCGCAGCAGCTTCTCTTCGGGCGTCAGCTGGGTCTCTCCTTTCGGCGTCACCTTGCCGACCAGAATGTCTCCCGGCTTCACTTCCGCGCCGATGCGAATAATCCCGCTTTCGTCGAGGTTGCGCAGCGCCTCCTCGCCGACATTGGGGATGTCGCGCGTGATGTCTTCCTTGCCGAGCTTCGTGTCGCGCGCCTCCACTTCGAACTCTTCGATGTGAATCGAGGTGTACGTATCGTCCTTGACCAGCCGCTCGCTGATCAGGATCGCATCCTCGAAGTTGTAGCCGCCCCAGGGCATGAACGCCACCAGGATGTTTTTCCCCAGCGCCAACTCGCCATGATCGATGGCGGGGCCGTCGGCCAGCACCTGCCCTTTCTTGACCGGTTGCCCGATGCGCACCACGGGCGTCTGGGTGATGCAGGTGTTCTGGTTGGAGCGCTGGAACTTGACCAGGTCATAGACGTCGAGATCGACGTCCCTGCCACGCCGGCCCTCCGACTTCTTGCTGGAATCCGCGCGCACGACGATCTTCCGGGCGTCGACGCTCTCGACCACGCCTGCGCGCATGGCCTGCACGACATAGCCCGAGTCCCGGGCGACGACGGCCTCCATGCCGGTCCCGACCAGAGGCGCCTCGGACTTGATCAGCGGCACGGCCTGTCGTTGCATGTTGGAGCCCATGAGCGCGCGGTTCGCGTCGTCGTGCTCCAGGAAGGGAATGAGCGCCGTCGCCACGCTCACCACCTGCTTGGGAGACACGTCCATGTACTCGACCTTGTCCGGCGGCGCCGTGATGAAGTCTCCGCTGAAGCGGGCCGTGATGGTTTCCGACGACAGGCGCCCGCTCCCATCGAGCTTCGAGTTCGCCTGCGCGACCACGTACTTTTCACCATCGATGGCGGACAGGTACTCAATGTCGTCGGTGGCCTTGGCCTTCCGTACGCGGCGATAGGGTGCTTCGATGAACCCGAAGTCGTTAATGCGGGCGTAGGTCGCCAGGGAGGTGATCAGACCGATGTTGGGACCCTCCGGCGTCTCGATCGGGCAGATGCGGCTGTAATGGGAGGGGTGCACATCGCGCACCTCGAACCCCGCCCGCTCACGGGTCAGGCCGCCGGGGCCAAGGGCGGAGAGCCTCCGCTTGTGCGTAATTTCGGCCAGCGGGTTCGTCTGATCCATGAACTGGGACAGCTGACTGCTGCTGAAGAACTCTTTGATCGCGGCCACAACCGGCTTGGCGTTGATCAGGTCGTGCGGCAGCACCGTCTCCATGTCGAGCAGGTTCATCCTCTCCTTAATGCTGCGCTCCATCCGCACGAGCCCGAGGCGGAACTGGTTCTCCAGCAACTCCCCGACGGACCGCACGCGGCGGTTGCCCAAATGGTCGATGTCGTCGATCTCGCCACGCCCCATTTTCAAGTTCACCAGGTACCGGATCACCTCGACGACGTCCTGCGCGGTCAAGGTGCGCTGCTCCAACGGCAGGTCGAGCTTGAGCTTGGTGTTCAGCTTGAGCCGGCCGACCGGGGAGAGGTCATACCGCTTGGGGTTGTTGAACAGGTTCTCGAACAAGACCTTCGCGGTCTCGATCGACGGGGTCTCTCCCGGCCGGAGGCGCTTGTAGATCTCGACCATCGCCTCCTCCTTCGAGGAGGTCCGCTCGGCGTCCAGCGTGTCCAGAATCACCGGCGTGGCGCCCGTCGAGTCCAGATAGATGACCTTGAACGTGTCCACCTGGCTCTGCATGAGTTTTTCGAGATTGGCGGCCGTGAACCGCTGATTTTTCTCTACGATCGTCTCCTTCGTGCTGGGATCCACCAGGTCCGTCAGGACGGCACGCCCGATGAGCTCGTTTGGATTCAGGGGGATCTCCTTGATCCCCGCGGAGCGCAGGCGGCCAATGACGGTCCGGGACAGCTTCGTGCCCTCCCGCACCAGCGGCTCCTTGGACCCCTTCTCCGTCACCTCGACCGAGCACCGCAGGCCGTGGTGCATTTCCGGGTCCAGCTTGCGCTGCAGCTTGCCTTTGGAGAGCTTGATCTCCTCAACCGGGTAATACATCTTGAGGAGGTCGTCGGTGGAATACCCGAACGCCTTCAGCAGGATGGTGGCGGGCATTTTTCTTCGCCGATCGATCCGCACGTAGAGGATATCCCGCGCGTCGAACTCGAAATCCAGCCACGAGCCGCGATAGGGGATGATCCGCGCGGAATACAGCACCTTGCCGCTGGCGTGGGTCCGGCCCTTGTCGTGCGTGAAGGAGGCACCCGGCGATCGGTGCAACTGGCTCACCACGACGCGCTCCGTCCCGTTCACGATGAAGGTGCCGCGGTCCGTCATCAGCGGAAGCTCCCCGACGTAGACCTCCTGCTCCCGCACGTCGAGCACTTTTTTCTTTGGGGACTTGTCCTCTTTGTCGAAGACAATCAGGCGCACGCGGATCTTCAGCGGCACCGCGAACGTCATGCCCTGCTCGAGACACTCACGCTCGTCGTACTTCGGAGTTCCCAACGAATAGTTGGAGAACTCCAGGACCGCCGTGTTGTTGTAGTCGGCGATCGGAAACACGCTGGTCAGCGCGGCCTGCAACCCTTTGTCCTCCCGGCGCTCCGGCTCGGACTCGATTTGCAGGAACTGCTCATAGGACCGCTTCTGGATCTCGATCAGATCGGGAATTGAGATACTGGCACGGATCCGCGAGAAATCCTTCCGTTCGACGATCCCGCTGAGGTTCGCTAGCGGCATTCGCTGCTCCTTTGGTTGAAGCTCGATTGGCTTGTCGTCTCGCTACCGGCCGGCCAGGATCGGCCGCGTAGCCCTGCCTCGCACGTCTACTTCACTTCGACCTTGGCGCCGCTCTCCTCCAGCTTCTTCTTCATGGTCGCGGCCTCGTCCTTCGTGACCCCGGTCTTGACCGGCTTGGGAACGCCCTCGACCAGATCCTTGGCTTCCTTCAGACCCAGGCTGGTCAGCTCGCGAACGACCTTGATGACCTGGATCTTCTTGTCCGCCGCGGCGCTCGCCAGGATGACGTCGAAGGAGTCCTTCTCCTCCGCCGCCGGCGCAGCCGCCCCGGCACCGCCCGCTGCAGCCACGGCGACAGGAGCCGCCGCCGTCACGCCGAACCGCTCCTCGAGCCCCTTCACCAGATCCGATACCTCAAGGAGGGTCATGCCCTCGATCGCCTTGATGAAGTCCTCCTTCGACAGTTTGCCTTCCGCAGTAGCCATGTTCTCTCCTCCTTCCTTCTTCTTCTCCTGGATTGCATAGATGACGCCGACAATGTCTCGAATGATGCCGTTCAACGCGTAGACCAGGCCGCGCGCCGGCCCCTGCATCGCCGACAAGAGCATCGAGAGCAGAACCTCGCGACCGGGCAGGGTGGCAACCGCGTTCACCTGTGCGGGCTCGAGGACTTTGCCATCCATGAGCCCAAGCTTGATCGTGATCTTCTGATCGCGCTTCTCCGCCTGGATGAAATCCCGCAGGATCTTCGCGGGCAGGACCGGATCGTCGTATCCGATGACCATCGCCAGGGGCCCCTTGAAGAACGGCTTCGCCTCCACCAGGGTTGTCCCGTCGACCGCGCGCGCCGCCATGGTGTTCTTCACCACGCGATACTCGGCCTGTGCGTTTCGCAACTGCTTCCGCAGATCGGAGATCTGGTTGACTGGAAGCCCCGAGCACTCGGCCAGAATGGCGACCTTGGCTCGGGAAAATTTCTCGCGCAGATTGTCAACGACCGCACTTTTGTCTTCCCGTTTCATGTGTCCCTCTTCACACTGATCTGACTGGCAATCCCGCCCCCGACCGTCACTGCCGGTCAGGCGACCGATTTGGCGAGACCAATCGCATCGAGCCGAATTCCCGGGCCCATCGTGCTGGAGATGGTGGCGCTCCTTAAATACCGCCCCTTCACGGAGGCAGGACGGGCCTTGAGCACCGCTTCGATCACCGCATGCGCGTTATCGTAAAGGCTCCCGGCCTCGAATGAGACCTTGCCGACCCGAACATGCACGATGCCCGCTTTTTCGACCTTGTACTCCACACGCCCCTTGCGAATTTCGTTGATCGCCTTTGCCACCTCGAACGTCACCGTGCCGGTCTTGGGATTCGGCATGAGGCCGCGCGGCCCGAGGATCTTGCCGAGCTTGCCGACGGATCCCATCATGTCGGGCGTAGCCACCGCCTGATCGAAGTCCATCCACCCGCCTTTGATTTTTTCGATCAGGTCGTCCGCTCCGACGAGGTCGGCGCCCGCGTCCCGCGCCTCCTGCTCCTTCTCACCCTTTGCAAACACGATGACGCGTACCTTTTTCCCGCTGCCGTGCGGCAAAAGCGTCGTGCCCCGGACCATCTGGTCCGCCCGCTTGGGATCGACCCCCAGGCGCAACGCCAGGTCGACCGATTCATCGAATTTCGCGTAGGCGGCCTGCTTCAGGACTGTGACCGCCTCACGCAGATCGTAGTGCCGCGGCTCGACCTTCGCAGCCGCCTCGTTCCATTTCTTCGCCATGACTCCGCTCCTCGTTCGCCGCCGTCGTCCTTCACTGAATGGTGATGCCCATGCTCCGTGCGGTCCCCTCGATGATCTTGACAGCGCCCTCCAGATCAGCCGCGTTCAGGTCCGTCATCTTGAGCTTGGCGATGTCACGGACCTGCGTCTTGTTGATCGTGCCGACTTTCTCCTTGTTGGGAATGCCGGACCCCTTAATGATCCCCGCCGCCTTCTTCAGCAGGTCGGAGGCGGGAGGCGTCTTCGTGATGAAGGTGAACGACCGGTCCTTGTAGACGGTAATGATGACGGGGATGATGCTATCCCCTTCCTTCTGCGTCCGCGCGTTGAACTGCTTACAGAATTCCATGATGTTGACGCCGTGCTGGCCCAGGGAGGGGCCCACCGGCGGCGCGGGGTTCGCCTTGCCTGCTGGAATTTGCAGCTTGATCTGTCCAGTCACTTCCTTGGCCATAACACTCCTCAGGATAGGCGCGTGGCTCGGGGCGAGCGGCTCGTGGCAAGAAGCTTATTTCTTACCCCGAGCCTCTGGCCTCGAGCGCCGTGCCCTTCTTCTTCAAATGCGTTCTACCTGCAAGAACCCTAGTTCGACCGGCGTCGAGCGGCCGAAAATGCTCACGAGTACCTTAAGCCGGTTGTGATCGGTATCCACCTCGTCGACGAGGCCGTTGAACCCGAGAAACGGGCCGTCCACGACGCGCACGTTGTCGCCCTTGACGAACTTGACCTGCTCCCGGGGGCCGGCTGCGCTGGTATCCACCTGCTTCAGCAGGGATTCGACTTCCTCCATGCTGAGGGGGATCGGTGTGTTGCCCCCGCCCACGAAGCCGGTCACCTTGGGCGTTTCCTTGATCATCTGTACCATCTCGTCCGTGACCGGCGACTCCAGCTCCACCAGCACATACCCCGGGAAGAATTTCCGCCGCGCGGTCCTGCGCTTGCCGTCACGGATTTCAATGACGTCTTCCGTGGGCACCAGCACCTGCCCGACCCGTTCGGCGAATCCCATCTGATTGGCTCGCTCCATGATGCTCGACTTCACACGCCCCTCAAAGCCGGCGTAGGTATGAATGACATACCACTGCTTGGTCATCACCATCGCTGTTCACTCCCCATATCAAGCAGAAACGGCACGCAATTGACGGAACGCGACGAGGATCAGATGAGCTTGGCGACGAGCCAGACGAGAAACGAATCCACCACCGAGAGGTACAGTGACATGATCACGCAAAAGATGATCACGATGGTCGTCGACCCAACGGTCTCCTTCCGTGAAGGGAACGAGACCTTTTTCAGCTCACCCTTCACATCGCTCAAGAACTCGCCAATCGACCGGAACAATTTAGGCACAACGACCCCTCGTCAGTGAGCCCATGGAGACGCAACTTCAGCGGGTGGACGAAACGTGGCAGGGGCACCAGGAATCGAACCCGGACCTTCGGTTTTGGAGACCGACATGCTAGCCGTTAAACACCATGCCCCTGCACAAATCAGGCACGAGGCGAGGGGCGCGAGGCACGCGGTACAGACTCTCTCTTCCCTCTAGCCACGAGCCACGGGCCCCTAGCCCTTGTCATTTGACTTCTTTGTGCGCCGTATGTTTCCGACAGAAGCGGCAGTATTTCGAGAGCTCGAGTCGGTCGGGATCGTTCTTCTTGTTCTTCATGGTCGAATAATTGCGCCGTTTGCAATCCGTGCACGACAACGCGATGATCTCTCTCATCGGTAACTCCCCAGATGGGCCAGGGGCTCGGGGCTCGGGGCTCGGGTCAACACAGACACAGACATATCTGCTGCTGCCACGCCCCGCGGGCCGCGCGCCTCGCGCCCGCTTCTACGCGATAATTTCCGTGACGACCCCCGAGCCGACCGTCTTGCCGCCTTCCCGCACCGCAAACCGCAGGCCCGCGTCCATCGCAATCGGCGAAATCAGCTCCCCCGACAGCGTCACGTTGTCCCCCGGCATCACCATCTCC
>JBFGRM010000049.1:0-12717 GCA_041563675.1 Nitrospiraceae bacterium
GCCGTGATGAACAGCCAGAGGCGAATGAAGCCCCTCTGGCCGGCGCCACCGGTCATGGGCGGGTCAGCGGCGGGAGGGATGGGATCGGTCGGCGGCGCGGAGGGAGACGACGGGGAGGCATCATAGCGTGCCCCAGTTTTTGAAGTATCGGAGGAGATCACGGACCGAGATAATTCCCACAATGAGGCCGTCCTGAGTCACGGCGAGATGCCTGATGCCCTTCTCGGCCATGAGATCGCTGGCCTCATGAGCCGAACGGTCGATCTCAATCGTGATGAGCGGGCTGCTCATGACGCGCCGGACAGGCTCCTGGCTCGGGTTCAAGCCGTCGGCCATGGCCCTCCGGACCAGGTCCGACTCACTCACCACCCCGACGTAGGATCCGGGCTTCCCCACCAACAGGGCGCCCACCCGGGTGTCTCTCATCATCACGGCCGCGTCCACCAGGAAGGCGTCCGGGTCGATGACCCGGATGTCCTGGCTCATCATCACCGCCAGCGGCCTGAGCATCGCGGAGGTTTCGCGCGCCATCGGCTCCCCTGCCTGCGACCGTTGGACCGAGAAGAGGCGAGATTCTACCGGACCCCTCAGGGGCTGTCAATTCACGGGAAGCGGGCCGCGGCGCGACAGGCCGCGGAAAAAGGGGCGGTTTTCTTGCGGGCCATGGACCGCGCAGGTATACTCACCGCTCGAGCCCCCAGCGAGCCGATCGGCCGCCCGGACGGTCTCGCCGACCCTGCAGGAGCGGAAGGGATCCGCATGCACATCACCGTCATCGGCACCGGCTACGTCGGCCTTGTGACCGGCGCCTGCTTCGCCGAGTTCGGCATCACGACCACCTGTATGGACGTCGATGCCGGCCGTATCGATCGGCTGGAAAAAGGCGATGTGCCGTTCTTCGAGCCCGGCTTGACCGAGCTGGTCGCAAAGGGCCTGCGGGAGCACCGCCTCTCCTTCACCACCGACATCGGCCGGGCCGTGGACGGCGCGCTCGTCGTGTTCATCGCGGTGGGAACCCCGGCCGGGCCGGACGGATCCGCCGACCTCAGCTTCGTCGAAGAGGTGGGCCGCGGCATCGGCCGCCACATGACCGGCTACAAGGTCATCGTCACCAAATCGACCGTCCCCGTCGGAACGGGGGAGCGGCTCCGCCAGGTGATCAAGGCGAACCAGCCTTCGCCCTGTCAGTTCGACATCGTGTCCAATCCCGAATTCCTGCGCGAAGGCTCCGCCATCGAGGATTTCCTTCGTCCCAATCGCGTGGTGATCGGCGCCGACAGCCCGCAGGCCGTCGCCATCATGAAGGATCTTTACAGCCCGCTCTATTTGATCGAAACACCCATTGTGGTCACCGACCTCCCCACCGCCGAGATGATCAAATACGCCTCCAACGCGTTCCTGGCGGTGAAAGTGTCGTTCATCAACGAGATCGCCAACCTCTGCGAACGCACGGGCGCCGACGTGCGAGTGACGGCCAAAGCCATGGGGCTCGATAGGCGGATCGGGGCGAAGTTTCTGCATGCCGGCCCCGGATTCGGCGGCTCCTGTTTTCCCAAGGACGTCGCGGCCCTGATTCAGACCGGCGACAGTCTGGGGTACGAGCTGTTGATCCCGCGCGCGGCCGCGCGGGTGAATGCACAACAGCGTTCCCTGATGATCGAGAAGATCCGCACCGCGGTGGGGGGAGTTCGAGGCAAGACGATCGGGCTGCTCGGTCTGTCCTTCAAGCCCAATACGAATGATCTCCGCGACTCGCCCGCGATGGCGATCGCGGAGCTGCTCCTCGAAGAAGGAGCTGTCGTGCGGGCGTACGATCCGGCGGCGCTGCAGGAGGCCACCAAGATCCTCCCCGCGCTCGTGCCCTGCTCGGATGCGTATCAGACGGCGGAGGGAGCGGAAGGGTTGGTGCTCGCCACGGAGTGGAATCAGTTTCGAAACCTGGACTTGCCGCGCCTCAAAGCCGCGCTGCGCCAGCCCGTGTTCATCGACTTGCGGAACGTGTACGAGCCCGACAAGCTGATCGCCCAGGGCTTCACCTACCGCTGCGTCGGGCGACCAGTCGGGTCCGCCAAGCGGACCCCATGAGGCGTGAGGGGTAAGGCCCTTCGACTCGGCCCACGAAGTGGGCCTCGCTCAGGGCAAGCGTGAGGCGACAAGAGATCGGTTTCTTCCCCCTTACGCCTCACGCCTGACGTCTTCTAAGCGACTTCCTTCGGCTTTGGCTTGTAGCCCATCCGGTCGAGCACCTTGAGAATCCGCTTCTTGAGGCGTTCGTCCGCCTCTTCCAGGGCGATGGCGAGGGGCTCCACGGCGGCCTTGCCGATTTTGCGGATGATCTCCGTGGCAAACTGTCGCGGCTCATCCTCCTCCGAGGCCAGCAGGGGAATCAACGTCGGCACGGACGGGGCCCCGATCTTGATGAGCGAATCGTAGGCGCGCTGCCGGATATCCCCGACCTCGTCGTTCAGGGCCTCCACCAGCGGATCCACGGCCCGCTCATCCTTCAAATCGCCCAAGGCCTCCGCCGCGTACTTTCGGTTGAGCCAATGGGTATCCTTGAGGTCCAGGAGCATCGCGTCCAGCTTGGCCGCATTGGGATCCTTCGAGCGGATCTTGAAGCCCTTCGCGACACGCTTGCCCCCTTCTTCGACGACGCGGATCGTCGCGCCGTCGCCGGGCTTGATTTTCTCCAGCTCCTCGGCCATTTCCTCGGCAACGTCCAGCACGACGGTCTTTCCGTCATAGGCCAGCAGCTCCACCTCGATCTGCTTCAGTGCCGGATTGACGGTAATGACCCGTTCCGTGACGAGATTGAACCCGTCCTTCTTCGCGCCGCCTTTCGGGCCTATTTGAACTAATTTGATCGGTTGTTCGTCAGCCATAAACAGTACTCCCCCTCTCACGGACGTGGGGCTCGTGGCGCGAGGCCAGTGCAAGAGCCGTGTTGTTGCCGCTAGCCTCTGGCCCCGTACCTCTAGCCCGAGCTTTGCTCCGGTTTCCACCCCAAGCTTGTCAGCACACCCTCCACGGTCTCCTGCACCATCTCGTTCTCATCTTCCAGCAGCGGCAGGAGCGAGTCCACGGCGCGCTTCTCACCGAGCCGCGCGAGCGACTCCGCGGCGTTGCGTCGGACGAGCCAGTCTTCGTCCCGCAACGCCTCGATGAGGGCGTCGGTGCAGCGCGGATCACCGATCTTCCCCAAGGCCTCCGCCGCGTGGCGCCGGACCATCCAGTTGGTCCCCAGCAGCCCCTCGACGAGCGCGTCCACCGCCCGCGCATCGCCGATCTTCTTGAGCACGCGGGCGACATCCTCTCGCAATGTTGTGTCGTACAACGCCTCCACCAGGTCGGGCACGGCCCGCGAGTCCCCGATGCGCTCCAGCGCCCAGACGGCCGCCGTTCGGACGGCGCCGTCCTTGTCCTTGAGCGCGCGCATGAGGGGCTCGACCCCGCGGGGGTCTTTCAATTTGCCCAGCCCGGAGGCGGCTTGCTCCCGCACGGCCCACTCGTCGTCCTCCAGGGCCTCGATCAACGAGTCCACCGCTTCTGGGCCGATCCGCACGACGGCCGACGTCGCCGCCTCGCGGATCACCGTATCATCGTCGGCGAACAACCCGATGAGCACGGGGATCGCCTCGGGGCCGATCTGCCCCAGGCTCGCGATCGCATGGTCGCGCAACGCTTCGTTGTCGTCGCGCAAGGCTGACAGGAGCTGTTCAATACGCTGCCTTTTTGCCGAGTCCTCACTCATCAAATTCATCCCCCTGCTGCGCCGTGGCCTCAACCGAGCTCATGGCCATCGCGGCGAGCTTGTCCACAATGACGCCGGCGTTGTAGGACACCAAGCCGTCCCGATCCGTCTTGAGCCGTTCGAACAGCTCGGCGTAGGGACGGAGCACCGCGGCGTCCTTCACCTTGGCCAGCGCTTCGATGGCGTAGACGCGCAACGGCCGGATCGGAAGGACCTCCACGTAGAGATCCACCGGCCGCGGATCTCCGATCAACCCCAGCGCTTTCGCCGCCAGCTCCTTCACGCCGGTGTCCTTGTCATTCCGCAATCGCTCCATGAGCGGCTCGACGGAGCGAATATCGCCAATCTTGCCCAGCAAATCGGCCGCCGCCTCGCGCACCAGCCAATCGTCGTCCTCGAGGTACTCGATGAGAATCTCGACGCTCGGCCGCCCGATCCCCAGCAGGTCGATGACCGTCGCCATTCGAGCTTCCTCGCGCTCGGCCGAGCCCTCAATCTCCCGCAGGGCATTGAATGTCTGGTCGATCCGTTCACGAATCGCATCGAGCTTCTTGAGCGAGCGGACGGCGACCTCGCAGAGCACCGGATCGCCCATGGCGTCCACGAAGGCTTCGGCGGAGCGCGGGTCCAGTAGATGCTCGAGAATGGTCGCCGAGGTGAGCCGTACCTTCTCGTCCGGATGTTTCAGCATCGCGCTCAGCGGAACGACGGCGTTGGGCACGACCCCGAGAAGCTGGGTGACGAGCTGGCGCTGCGCGTCGTCCGTGGACGCGTGCAGAGCGTCTACCAGGGCCGCGGCGGCGTGCTCGTCCAGGATGCCGGCCATTTGCTCGAGCGCGATGGAGGCGGCCTTGCGGACGGACTCGTCTTCGTCCCGAATCAGGCGGACCAGGGGGACACCGCCGGCCGGATCCTTGACCCGCGCGAGCATCCCGGCCGCTTCGATCTTCAAATCGGGGCTCCCGGTTTCCAAGGCCCCGATGAGCACGCCCACGGCCCGCGGACCACCCGACAGACAGGCGGCCGTGGCCCGCATGCGTCGCCACTCCTCCTCGTGGATCAGCTCAGGAATTAATTCTTCGAGCGGTGGTCTAGACATATCAAAGATGGGCTCGCGGCTCGGGGCAAGTGGCTTGGGGCGGGAGATGGTCTTCCCACCCCTTGCCCCGCGCCCCGTGCCCTCTTAGTTTCTTATTCGATTCGGTCTCCATCCCAAGGCATGCAGTGATTCCTTGACGTGATACAGAATGTTGTCGTCCTGTCCCTTTCGAAGGACGTCCAGCAGCAAGGGGATCGCAGGGGGGCCAAAGGCCACGAGCGCATGGGCCGCCTCCTCCCGGACCAATGTATTCTGCAGGGCCCCGATGAGCGTTGGCAAGGCGGCCGCGTCGCGAATGGACGCTAATGCCCGCACGGCTGCGTCCAGGCTCATGATCTCCTCTTCGTACCGGTCTCCGCAGCCCTGCATCGGCCGATCATTGGCGGAGGGGCTCGTGCCCGTGACGACCTGGAGCAGCGCCGGCACCGCTTTCCGATCACCGATCTTGCCCAAGGCCTCAATCGCTTTGGGCCGGATGTCCCGATCCTTCATCGCGGTCAAGAGAAAGTTCACGGCGCGGGCATCTCCGATCTCGCCCAGGGCCCGCGCGGCATCCACGCGGACCGCGGTGTCACGATCATTGAACAGCACGGACAGCAGGTCCTCCACGACCTCCGGAACCCGCATCTTTCCCAGCGCCTCGACCGCGTGCAAGCGAACAATCCAATCTTCATGGCTCAGGCTCGCCCGAAGCCCGGGCAGCGCCACTTCGCCGATGGTCACCAGCGCCCGGGCGGCATCCTCTCGTACGGCTTTGACCTTGTCCTGCAACAAGGGGATGAGGTGGTCGACACCCCGGGCCTCGCCTATCCGGCCGAGGGCCTGCGCGGCGTGGCTCCGCACGATCCAGTCCGGGTTTCTGAGCACGGCGACCAAGCCATCAAAAACGCGGCGATCTCCGATCTTGGCGAGGATGGAGGTGGCGGATTCCAGGAGCGTGAGGTCGCCGTCCCGCAGACAGGCGCCGAGACTCAACACGGCTGGCTCGCCGATGGACGTCAGGGCCGCGACGGCCGCGTCGCGGACGGCCCGATCGGGATCCTTCAGCATCTCCAGCAGCGGCACGACGGCCCGGCTGTCGCGGGCTTCGCCCAATGCCGCCGCGGCTTCTTCCCGAATCGCCCAATCGTGGTCTTTCAACGCCGCGATCTGCTCGAGTACGCTGTCGGCCATCCGCCCACACCCCGCCAGAAGTCATTTCCCTACAAGGAGTTCCGGCACCCCGGTGCCCCAACGGCGCAGCCGGTACGTACCCGTGCGTCAGTAGGACCGCGAAGCTTAACACAGCCATTTTTTTAGGGTCAACATGCACAGCGCGCATGTATGCCTACGCCACGCCTTCAGCACGCTCTTCGTTCCACCCTGCGCTCCGCTCTGTTGACAGGGCTGGAAATGTGCTCGTACTATTCCACTTCTCAACCAGCCCGTTCTTTTGAGCTGGACTTCACCCTACAAGGCACAACGTATTTTCGCTGTCAAAGGAGGGCGACCATGCGCGCGTCACGCATCCCCACTCATACAGGGTTCTGGTCTCTCGCGATCACCGCCGCTATGGCGCTGACCCTCGCCACGGTGGCGGCACCGGTGCCTCAGGCCGCAGCATACGAGGTGTGGGTCGCCGATCAATCGGACACGGGCACGGAACGCGGGGGCTATCTGCACGTGTACGACGGTGCATCGTTGGCGGCTGACCCCGCCCGTGCGCGGCCGAGCACGACCTACGACCTGGCCAAAGTGGTCAACGATGTCTGTCACAAGGCCACCGGCAAGAACGTCCGTCGCCCGCACATGATCTTTTTCACGTCCGACGGGTCGCACGCGGTTATTTCCTTTCTCACGGGCCAGGTGTTGATCCTGGATGCCGCGACGAAGCAAATGAGGGCTTGTATCTCCGTCGGGAAAAATGTCCACGCGGCCTGGCCGACCCCGGACGGGAAGATGATCATCACGGCGAACATCGCCGAGAAGGCGTTCGGGCGCATCTGGACGGACTATGCCGGGCGCAAATTCACTTTCGACCCGGCGTCGGACGTGCTCGACCTCGCCGCCCTCGAAGATCACGCGCGACCCGACGCGGCGCCGATCTGTCCCATCACGGACGCGTCGAGCCGCTACGCTTTCGTGACGCTGCGGGGCGGCGGTCTTCTGGTCGTGGACGTGACGGCCACCCCCATGAAGGTGGTCGCGACGCTCAACAACCGCCAGGTCCATCCGGCCGGCTGCGGGGGCGTCCAGGTCGGCAACACGATGTACATCAATTCCGGCGGCGGGTGGCCGGCGTCGAAATTTCCGGATTCCGCCTCCTTGTCCTACGACATCTACGCCCTGGACCTGTCGGGGCTCCCGTCGAGCATCTCCGCCAAACGCGTCAGCACGCGTGACGGCCAGTTTGCCGACGCACACGGCATGGTCGCCGTCGGTCGCTATATCTGGAACTCGGACCGCGCGGGCAACGACATCGAGATCGTGGACTCGCTGACCAACTTGACGGTGGGTCGTGTCGAGCTCGCCGGCGCCCTGAGTGAAGACCCGGCGCCGGACATCCTGGCCGCCGCCCCCGACGGCAGCGTGGTGTTTGCCGTCACGCGCGGCATCACCCCCCTCACGGGCAACGACCCGAGCGTGGACAACGCGAAGGGCTCAAGCCCCGGAATTGCGGTGATCACAGTGACGGATGGTGGTAAAGGAGGGGTGTTTCTGGGCGTCGCGCCCCTGAGCAACAAGCGGAACGGCAACGAGACCGCGGATCCGCACGGGATTGCGGCCCGCTGAGGATACGGGGTCAGGACTGACTGAGAACTGGGGACCAGAAGGAGTCGAAAAAAAGAAGGGATGCGGCGGACAGCCCGCCGCATCCCTTTTCTTTATTCACCAGATCGCTGGATTACATAGCTCCCTTGGCCAGGTCTCCCGAGGGCCCGAAACGGCCGCCGGCCCCGAGGGGCATGTCGACACGGAGGTTATCGGTCTGGCTGGAGTCGACCAAGGCTTCATCTGCGGGCAGCTCCCAGCCCAACTTGTGAATGGTCTCCAGAACCAGCTTCCGCAGCGCATCCGTCGCGCTCAGACGGCTCGTGGCGAAGGAGAGCACGCGTTCGCCCTCGCTTTCCACCTCGGACGCCTTCGGGTCATGGAGGAAGGAGAGCAGGGGCTCCACGGCGGCATCCCCGATGAGCACCAGCGAGTCGGCCGCTTTTTCGCGAAGGTTCCCGTCTTTCAGCAACTTGATGAGGTCGGGAATTGTGCGGGGGTCGCGAAAATGCCCCAGCGCGGTGGCGGCCGCCTCCCGGATGAACACGTCCTCGCTCACGATGCAGCCCGGCGTGGGCGTGCCCATCTGCTTGATCCCCTTTCCCTTCAGCGCGTCGAGCACGGGCGGCAGCGCACGCGCATCGCCGATCATGCCGAGCGACATGATCGCGTGACGCTTCACGGCCCCGTCCTTCATGGCTTCCATCAGGGGATCGATCGCGCGCGGATCACCGATCATGCCAAGGGCGATCGTCGCATCCTCACGCACGGCCCGATCCGGGTCCTTCAGGGCTTCGCACAGCGCATCGACGACCCGCGCGTCTTTGACCCATGACCGACCGTATTGATAATCGTTGGTCATCCCGCCGAGCGCCCGTGCGCCGTGGCACCGGACGACGAAGTCTTTGTCCTTGAGGCTCCCGATCAGCGCGTCCACCGAAGGTTCCCCGATCGTCACCAGCGCCGTGCCCGCGGTCTCGCGCACGATCTTGGAGCTGTCCCGAAACAATTTCGCCAGGGTCGGCACCGCCTTGGGATCGCCGATTTTTCCCAATGCCTCCGCCGCCGCCGCCTTCACCGCTCCATCACGATCCCGGCACGCCACGATCAGGAGATCCACAGCCTGCGCATCCCTGATGTCGCCGCAGGCTTTGGCCGCGTGCTCTCGGACACGCCAGCGCTCATCCTTCAGGCATTTCAGGAGCCGGTCAACGACGGATGGGCCGAGGTGCGCGGCGGCCGCCACCGCGGCATTGCGTACTTCCATGATGGGGTCATTGAAGAGATTCACCAGGGCTTCGATCGCCTGCGGACCCCCGATTTTCGCCAGCCCCGCAGCCACGTGCGCCCGGACCGCCCAGTAATCGTCCTCGCAGGCGCGCACGAACGCCTCGAGGGACGAGGAATCCCCCCGCTCAGCCAAGGCCTTGGCGGCTTCCTCCCTCGTGGCATCGTCGACGTCTTCCAGCGCTTCGAGCAGATCGTCCAGGGTATCAGACATGGGACACCTCGCCTCTCACTTGTAGTAGTCGACCTCGCCGCTGTAGGGCTGCATCTGGCTGCAGCGGATGGTCAGCGTCGTGGTGCCCCGCCCGTCCACGCACTGTTCGAGCGAGGGTGAGAACTCCAGGACGCCCTCGAGGGTGACCTTGAAGGGAAAATCGAACGTGAAGGTGCCGAAACGGTATTGCCCCGGCTTCAATTTCACCACGCGACGCTCGGTGGTGGAGTAGGCATCCGTATACTCCGGGTCCAGCGAGGCAATGATCGGCGTGATGCCCGGGAGATGCCATCGCGTGGGAGGCTCCAAGGAAGTCGGGTCGACGGTAATCTCATGCTCCTTCCCGTAGGGGCCGGGAAGGGGGGCGGCTCCGAGAAAGCTCGCACTCATGACACAGGCCAGGATCAGCCGCGCTCCCGTGCGCCACCGACCCGAGGGCAGCGTTGTCGTCGTTCGCGTCATTTCTTTCATGGCGATCCTACTCCGTCGAACGCGCGAGGGTCCGCGGCTCGAAGACTTCCTCCACGGAATGACTGTCCCATTCGGTGTAGGTCTCCAAGCCAAGTGTCCGCATGACCGTCGCGCCGGTGTCCAGCAGCGACACGGGCTGCTCGATCTCGTATCCCGCCTTGATGCCGTAGCCCCAGACGATCCAGGGCACCTTTCCCGCTGTGTTTCCGTTGGCTCCCGGCTCGGCGGCACCCCGCCCATTGAGCGCCGTGATGATCACGGCGGCGTGGTCCAACAGGCCGAGCTCCTTGTAGACCTCCAGAATGCTCCCGATCCCCTCGTCGACTTCCCGGAGCGCGGCCTTGTAGGGCCCGGACGTCCAGCCCTCGGCCTGACCAGCGCGTCCCGCCTCCGGCAAGTGGACGATCAGGAGATGCGGCAGATCCAGAATTCGGCGACCGTATCCCTCCCCGCTGGCTCCCTTCACCATATAATCGCGCACGTACTTGACCACCGTCCGGGTCGTGCACTCGGGACGCAGCGGCCCGCAAACTTGATAGTCGATGTAGGGTTCAGGCCGGGCGAGCTGGTACAGGGATTCGTCCATGAAGAAGATTGCGGTGTCCTTGCCGCCACCCAGGTCCATGTAGTCGAACAAGGTCGGCGCCCTGGGATAGCCGCGTGCGAAATCGAACGTGTCCCAGTTCACCCCGTGCTTCTCGACCGACAGCCCCGTGAACAGGGACGCCATCGACGGCAGGCGTTCATCCGGTGTCGGGTTTTGTGCGGACCAGGTCACCGACCCGTTGCGGACCAAGTCCCTCAGCCGGGGCATCGGCCCGGCTTCCAGCGAGCTCTGATCGATGCCTTCGAGGACGAAGAGGATCACACGATCGGCCACGTCGGGGCTGTCCACCGCCTTCGCGGTCCGTCCGGCCGCCTGGACCGTCGCCCCGATCACGAGCATGGAGAGGATCACGGATGCGGCCACAATCCACCCGAAGCCTCCACCGCCGTTGGGCCTCGCGCACGATTGCGCCCGGAAAAAGTCGCGCTGTACCACAATTCACTCCCTGGTCTTCTCGGAATTGTGCTGTTCGAAGGATGAAGGGAACGTCAGACCACCCGTCGACACTGGAAACGAAAGGTAACTTATCACGCCGATTTCTTTGAAAACAAGTGAGGGCAAGGGCGGGCTCGTTGAAGTCACGCGGGCGTTTCGGGTAAGAACAAGCGCAGAGCGGTCCGAAGGGAGAACCTCATGCCGGCCGGTAACAATTTTCAGCACTCGGACTATACCAGGGCCAACCCCGGAGATCGTGTCTCCTATCGGGAGGCCGAGCCGTGGGCGCCGCTCGATTCTCTCGCCGGGCAGGATGCGCTCGCCAGGCAGGGCACGCAGATGGCGCAGCACGGCGTGCGGGCCGTCCTGTTCGTGCATGGCGCGCATCTCGGCACGGATCTCTTCGGCATGCAGCGGCTCGACGAGGCCGGGGGGCTCAAGCGCGGATATTCCCGTGGGATCCCGGGCATGGAAGCGTTGCTCGCGCTCATGCGGGACGAGACCAACGGCTTGTCGCGTGCGCCCGGCGGTTACAAGCCCCCCTTGGACGACGTGGAGCAAGTCACGGCCGCGCTCGACTCCGACGCAAAGGATGCGGCCAACTTTACCGCCGCCTACGTGCAACAATTCGAAAAGGGGGTCGCGCGCGACGCGACAGCCCGCATTTCATGTATCCGCCACCTCTGGTCCTCCGAGCACCACCACCTTGGACGTGCCAAGGCCGCCTGCCGGCTCCTCGATCGACTCCGGCGTGTGGCTGCGGAGCTGAAGGTCGGGAACCGCGACCGGATCCTGGTGCAAGCGCATGGCCATGCCGGGCAGGTCTTAGCCCTGGTGTCCAATCTGCTTTCGACCGCAGCGAGCTCCGGACGAAAAGCTCTCCTCGAAACGCTCCGCGCCTATCTCGAAGGAGCGGGAACCGCTCCCGACGTTCTGGAGGCGCTCGCCGCCGTCGAGCCCCAGCTCACCGAGGGCACCCTGCTCAACGGCGCCGCACTTGATGTCGTCACCTTCGGGACTCCCGTCCGATATGGATGGGATTCGTCGAGCCTCGGCAGGCTCCTGCACATCGTCAACCACCGTCCGATGCGACAGGACGGCAAACGATGGCTGGCGAAAACGGAGTTGCCCCAGATCACGATGGAGATGCCCATCGCCTGGGGCGGCGATTACGTGCAGCAGCTCGCGGTGGCGGGCTGCGACGCCGCGCCCCGGGATCAGGTTGCCAAGGAGGCCAACAAGGCGCTGTGGGAGATCGTGGAGCCCTGGGATGGGTTCGAGCGCTGGCTGGAATGCGCGCGGCGCTGCGTGCGCTGCGCGAACGACGGGCAGTGCCTACTGATCGACTATAAGGACGCCACCGGCTCGACCAACGCGCTGGACCACGTGTTCGGCCACGCCGCCTACACGCGATTGAGCCACCTACTCTTCAACACCAACGAGATCGTGAAAGCACTCTACGATCAAGTATCCGAGCCGGGCTAGAAGTCGTGGCCCCCTCATCGACCAGGGTAATCTTCAACATACTCAATACTACCAAACAGGCTGAGAGTTGCAGAGGTTCCGGTTATCCTTAACCGGTGGCCTCCGACAAAGGCTAACTCAATAAGAAAATCCCCTTTGAAGTCAAAGGGTATCGGAATTTCGTTTTCTGACTTTACTCCATTGAGCGCCAGGAACCCTTCGCCGATTTCCACCGGAAAGTCTGGCAGAGCTCCCTTCATAGCCGCTCCATTCACGATTAGTTCTGCTTTCTGGCCGAATCCTTTACCCGGGTCGACACCAGGTACTCCCTCCGACTCGTGAATATAGGCAAAAGAGAAGCTAATTGTTATTTCCTGAGTTGTCCGTGAGATCGCGCTCACTTCAGAGTCGTGGAGTTCTATCACGCGATTAGCCATCACCTGAACCCTCTTCCTCCGTCGGCACGACCTGGAACCTGAGCAAACTCACGCCTGGATAGTGTAGTGCTTGCTACCCATTGGGGCATCCTGAATGTCCCATTCACCTCAGCGGCGGGTGGAACGGCGTCCGCGACGGCCGGTGCCATGGCGGGCGGTTGCCTGCTGCGGAGCCGGAACCGGTGCCGCGGCGACGATCCC
>JBFGRM010000050.1:0-12691 GCA_041563675.1 Nitrospiraceae bacterium
GTGAACAGCGCGAGGGGGCTCGCGGCACCGGCTTGGGCATGGCCCGGACCGGGGAGAAGATCACCAGCGGCCTCCCACCGCTCCGTCTCGACGACGTAATGCGCCACCATCTCGTCGTAGTTGCGGCTCACCTTGCGTTCGTACCCCGTTGACATGGCCTCGGCCTCCGACCCCGCTGCGTTCATGTCGGCGCGCTTCTGCTCGAGCACCTCCCACGCTTCGCGATAGCGTCCCTGTTGCAGATAGACGTACTGCAACCAATAGAGGCTGTGATAGTCGCGAAGCCCCAAGGGCAGGTTGTCGCGTTGAACCCAGTCCACGGAGCCCTGCCAGCCCGCTTCGTTTGCCGCGGCCGCCTCCGGCCACATGCCGAGCTGGAGAAAGATATGCGCGGGCATGTGCAGCGCATGGTGAGCGTCCGGGGCGATCTCCGCGTAGCGACGGGCCGCCGGTAGGGCGAGGATGGCATGGTCCGGATCGTCGAAAGCGTGGATCGCATAGTGGGCGGCGCAGGGATGATTCGGGTTTTTGCGAAACACCTCGAGCGCGATGGCGCCGGCCTGGATATGCGTCCGTGATCCTCGGGGCTCGTATTCGGCCACGCCCAACAGGGCAAGGGAGTAAAAACAGGCCGCCTCCAGGTCTCCTGAATGCGCCCGATAGAGATCGCCCATGGCCTCGGCATAGGCGCGGTCACGCGTCTCCTTGTCGCCCTCGCCGTACAGAAGTCGGACCGCCTCGAGATAGGCGCGTTCCCGGGCCGTCGCCGTCGCGCCGTCCGGCGCGCGCGACAAGACCTGCCGACCGGCCTCGAGGTTCTGCTCCTCCCAGATCGGGTGATTGAGCGCCATGGCCTCGCCCCAATAGCCCATGAGGAAGTCCGGTTGCACGCGCGTGGACTCGCGAAAGGCCTCCAGCGCTTCCTCATACCAGAAGGAATGCATGGCGCCGACGCCTCGGATGAAGTGCCGTTGCGCCGCGGGCGTCCCCGACGTGGGAAAGTCGATGGCACCGAGCTGGAGGGGGCGCTCCGCTGCCGCGAACGTCGGCACGACGGCCACACTGAGGGTCAGGGCGAAAGTGACCAGATTTCTGGAGCCAAGAGTGAAAGACATGCGGGGTCCTTTCTTGGATCGGTTTGATAGCCAGCATCATACGCAGGCACGGCGCTGATGAAAACCCGAAAGCCGGGCAGGATCGGTGGCCGCGCGGTCATGGCTGTGGATTTTACGGACGACAAGTATACTTGACAATATGACAAGTATGCTGATAGTTGTTTCGCCATGGCCAGGCCGCCATCCCCGCCACTGTCCCCCCTGATCGAAAACCGCCTGCGCGCGCGGCGGCAGGAAAAGGGCCTGTCGCAAGAGGCCCTCGCCGAGCGTGTCGGCCTGACGCGGCAGGCGATCTACGCGGTCGAGACGAATGAGTACTTGCCCTCGACGGCGGTCGCCCTGCGCATGGCGGAGTCGCTCGCCTGCCGGGTCGAGGATCTCTTCTCCCTGTCATCGGGAGGGGAGACGGTAGAAGGCGAGCTCGTGGACTGGCCGGGAAGGCAAGCCGGGGCGAGCGGGGGTGCTCGACCCGGGGCCCGCGTCAAGGTGGCCCGCGTCGCGGACCGCTTGGTGGTGCGCCCGGTCGCCGCGCTCGGCGACGTGCTCAACTTCACAATCGGAGCGGACGGCCTGCTAATCGGTCCCGTGACGGGGACCCCACACCGAAAGAATCTCGTCGCAGTCCGGCTTCTTCGGGATCGGCGCGCCATCGAGGATGAAATCGTGGTCGCCGGATGCGATCCCTCGATTTTCCTGATTGGCGAGCACCTCCGTCGTTTCAAAGGGATGACGGCCGTCGTCGGCTGGACGATGGGCAGCGGAGCCGCGCTCAAGGCACTGGGACGCGGGGACGTGCATGTCGCCGGCGTACACGTATTGGATGCCAGATCCGGTGAATGGAACCTGCCCTACGTCCGGCGTCATCTCAAGAACCGGGACATGAAGGTGGTGACCTTCGCCGCCTGGACTGAAGGCTTGATGGTGGCCCGGGGGAACCCCAAGCGGATCCGGACGATCGAAGACCTGGCACGCCGCGATGTGGCCATCGTCAATCGTGAGGAGGGCGCCGGCGCGCGCCTGCTGTTGGATGAGAGATTGGCGGTGGCCGGGATTCCCGTCGGCCGGGTCAGGGGATACGAACGAATCATCCAGTCCCATGTGCACGTCGCCCGCCTCGTTGCCTCGGGCATCGTCGACGTCGGGGTCGGGGTGGAAGCAGCGGCGCGATTCGCAGGTCTTGACTTCATCCCGCTCCAATCCGAACGATACGATCTCGTCATCCCTGACGGGATCTTCCGGTCACATGGCGGGGTGTCGCGCATGCTCGACACGCTGGTCTCGCGGCCGTTCCGTGCCGAGCTCGAAGCCCTCGGCGGCTATGAAACCAGGGACACGGGGAGGGAGGTCGCGATCGGCAGACCTCATCGCCGCGGAAGGACGACTCCACGCACACGATAGGCAGGTTGTGCCCTCGTCGCTCCTGTTGCGACAAGGGCGACGCAAGATGAGAGAAGGGATGAGCGTCGAACGAGTACGGCGACGGGCCGTTCGCCGGGGAAGTAGGGGGAAGTGGGTGAGCCGGCCCGTGATTGCGGCAAGCCTCGCCGTCCTGGTGACAGCGTCAGCGGGACTGGCGCAGGAGCCGGAGCCCGGGTCTACCTTTGGCACGGAGGACGGATTAAAGGAGCGGTCCGTCTGGCAGGGAATCGAGCGAATCAAAGAACGGGCGACGACGGAGTCGGAGCACAGGTGGGAGGGAACGGCGGACGAAGATCTGATTCGTCCGGTGAGGATCAAAGAGGCCAAATGGGCCCGGTACCTGAAAACCGCCCTGGATCTGCCGAAATGGCTCGATCTGGGGCTGGAGAATCGGACTCGATTCGAGGTCTATGATCACCCATGGCGGGTCAGCCAATCAGCCGGTCAAACGGACCCACAGATCCAGCAACGGTCCCGCGTCCGGTTCGGCCTGAACGGCGGCCCCTTCCGGTTTCTGTTCGAGGGACAGGACTCCCGTGTGCACCTGGCCGGTCCCGATTCGTTCGTCGGCACCGGCAGTGAAGACGAGACGGATATTTTGCAGTTGTTCGTCTCAGCGACTGCCAAGAACCTCTTCGACACGGGGCTTCGCACGGACCTGCATCTGGGACGGCTGACTGCCGACTTCGGCCGGCGCCGGCTGATCGCTCGGAATGACTTCCGCAACACGACGAACGCCTTCGACGGCGTTCACTGGCAGCTGGGCCAGAACAAGGCATGGCGCGTCCGGTCCTTTCTGTTCTTGCCGGTGGTGAGGAAGGAGACCGCACTCGACACCCAAAGCGAACATTTCGTGTTCTGGGGCACCTATTACGAAAACCTGCAGGTCCCCTGGTTTCGGCACAATGTGTACTACTTCGGGCTGAACGACCGGCGCAGCCCCGACGTGAAGGCTCGCCGGACCTTATCGACCTTCGGGCTGCGCCTGTATGAAATCCCGAAGACGGCCAAGGTGGATTACGAGCTGGAGGGCGTCGTGCAGACCGGGACGTCGGGAACGAAGGATCAACTCGCCTATTTCGGCCACCTCGATGTCGGCTATTCCTTCGACCTGCCCTGGTCCCCACGGTTTCTCATCCAGTATGACTACGCGAGTGGGACCCGAGATCCCAACGGTAGCCAGAGCGGGACCTTCGATACCCTCTTCGGGGCCCGGCGGTTCGAGTTGGTACCCACCGGAAGTTACGGGCCGTTCTTTCGAAGCAACATCAGCTCGCCCGGGTTTCGCGTCATCGCCAGCCCGGCCAAGGAATGGACGCTGCAGCTCAAATTCCGGTTCTGGTACCTCGCCCAGGCGGCGGACGCGTTTGCCGGCTCCGGGCTCCAGGACCCCACCGGAGGGGCGGGCAATGATCTGGGCCAGGACCTCGAGCTGCGCGCAGTGTGGAAGATCAACGACAACCTCCTGTTCGATGCGGGGTACGATCACTGGTTCAAGGGGGATTATTTCAAGCGTCTGCCCCCTTCCGCGGGTCTTCCATCTGGGGGTGAGAAGGACACGGATTACTTTTATGTACTGACCACCATCCGATTGTGAACGGCGGGCTGAAGGAGCCGTGCCGAGCTCCCCGCCGGGCAGCGCTTAATGGTGATGTGGTGTCCGTTCGAATTCGTCTCTCTCGTTGTGTGTCCAGAGCGCCGCTGATGCTCACGCGAATCATCGCCCCCGCGCTGTGTGTGCTGATCGTCGTGCTGCAGACCCCCGGCGCTGCGGAGGAAGTCCTCGTCGCCCAAGCCGCCAACTTTTCGGAACCCATGGAGGAGATCGCCCGCAAGTTCGAGCAGGCGACCGGTCACCGCGTGCGCATCAGCGCCGGCTCGACCGGCAAGTTGTATGCCCAGATCCAGAACGGTGCCCCCTTCGACCTCTTTCTCGCCGCGGATCAGCGGCGGCCCAGGCTGCTGGAAGAGGAAGGCCTGGCCGTGGCGGGCAGCCGGTTCACTTACGCGCTGGGGCGGCTCACGCTCTGGAGCCGTGACGCCGATCGCGTGACGGGAGACGGGACCGCTGTGCTGCGCCGGGGGGATTTCAACTATCTCGCCATCGCGAACCCGAAGACCGCGCCGTTCGGCAGCGCGGCGGTCCAAGTCATGCACCGGCTGGGGCTGGAGGACAGGCTCTCCAACAAAATCGTTCAGGGGGAGAACGTCGCCCAGGCCTTCCAGTTCGTCTTTTCGGGCAACGCGCAGCTCGGCTTCCTCTCGCTCTCGCAAGTCCTGGATCCGCGGGTCAGCGGGGCTGGAAGCCGCTGGGACGTCCCGCAGGACCTCTACGATCCCCTTAAAATGGACGCGGTTCTGCTCAGCAGAAGCGAGAGGAATCCGGCGGCCCTGGCACTGCTCGACTATCTCAAGGGCGGGGAGTCCCAAGCGATCATGGAACGCTATGGCTACGGACGGGGGCGGTGAGAAGGGGGTGTGACGATGGACTGGTCGCAGCTTGATCTCGGACCCTTGTGGCTGACACTCCGGCTCGCCGGCGTGACTGTGCTGGTCCTGCTCCTTGTGGGAACCCCGATCGCCTGGTGGCTCGCGCACACCCGCTCTCGACTGAAGACGGTGGTGGAGGCGAGCGTGGCGTTGCCACTGGTCCTGCCACCGACCGTCTTGGGGTTTTATCTGCTCATTGCGCTGGGGCCCTACGGCGTGATTGGAGGACCGTGGGCGAGCCTGACGGGGTCCGCGCTGGCATTTACCTTCTCGGGTCTGGTCATCGCTTCGTGCCTCTATTCGTTGCCGTTCGTCGTGCAACCCCTGCAGGGGGCCTTCGAGGCGATCGGGACCGCACCGCTGGAGGCCGCCTGGTCCCTGCGCGCCTCGAAATGGGACGCCTTCGTCACGGTCGCCTCCCCACTCGCCCTCCGGGGCTATCTGACCGCCACGGTGCTGGGCTTCGCCCACACCCTGGGGGAGTTCGGCGTCGTGCTGATGGTGGGGGGCAACATTCCCGGCAAGACCAGGGTCATCTCGATTGCAATCTTCGACCACGTCGAGGCGCTCGAGTATCAGGAGGCGCGCATTCTTTCGGCCGGGCTGCTCCTGTTCTCCTTTGTGGTGCTGCTCCTGGTCTACACGGTCAACCGGCGGCTGCCCCTGCAAGTGTCATGACGATGTTGCGGGCACAGTTCGAGGTCACGTACCCGGGATTTCGGCTCGACTTCGACATCGAGGCGCCGACCGACGGAGCGATTGCGGTTTTCGGGCCTTCGGGCTGCGGGAAGACGACGCTGCTCCGATGTCTGGCCGGGCTCTGCCGCGCGCCTCGCGGCTCGATGGAGATCGGGGACGAGGTCTGGCAGGACGAGGCACGCGGCTTCTTCCTGCCCGTGCACCGACGCGCGGTCGGGTACGTGTTTCAGGATCTGCGTCTGTTCGCCCACCTCAGCGTGCGATCCAATCTCGAGTACGGTCTCTCACGCACCCCGCGGGAGGCGCGTCGGTTTGATTTCGCCCAGGTCGTGGATTTGCTCGGCATCGGACACGTGCTGGATCGTCGGCCTTCCCAGCTCTCGGGCGGGGAGCAGCAGCGGGTGGCCATCGGTCGCGCGGTGCTGACCAGCCCGAGGCTCCTGCTCTTCGACGAGCCGCTGTCGTCGCTCGATTGGAGGGTGAGGGGCGAGATCCTGCCGTTCATTCAGCGGCTGGATGCTGTGCTGCGCATTCCGATCGTCTACGTGAGCCATTCCCTTGGGGAGGTGCTCCAGCTCAGCAAGACGCTGGTCGTCATGCGCGAAGGAAGGGTCCAAGCCGTGGGGCCGATCAACGAGCTCTTGGCCCGGTTCGACCTGCGCGGCGCGATCGAGCCGGATCGGCTCGGGGCCCTGATCGATGCGCGTGTCGTCGGGCACGAGCCGGAGTTCGGCCTGACGAGAGTGGAGTTTGGCGGACGGGCGCTCTATGTTCCCTATCGGCCACGGTCGCTGGGCGAGCGGTTGCGGGTGCACATCCTGGCGAAGGATGTCAGCATCGTGACGGGCGGCCCTCCCTTGCAGACCAGCGTCCTGAACATTCTTGAAGGGCGGATCGAGAGCATTGGAGAGGCACAGGGCGGGGAGCCGTCGGTGGATGTAAGGCTGGATGTGGGATGCCCGCTTCTGGCCAGCATCACCAAAAAGTCAGTGTCGAAGCTCGGCTTGGGGGTTGGGCAGCGGGTCTATGCGCAGATCAAGGCGCTGGCGCTGAGCGAGGATCTGAGGATGTGAAGAGAACGCCGGCGTACTGCCTGATCACATGGGGACCCGCGTCCATTCCCCGGTCAGGGTGCGGACGGTCGTGGAGAAGGTGAGGCTCCGGAGACGGGTTTGCGTGCCCGGATCGAGCCGGATGAACTCGAGTCCCGCTTTCCGGCCCTCGGACCAGCGCACCGCCGCCAGATCGATTTCGAGCAGCCCCTGGTGATCGGGCACATCGAGGCGGAGGGAGAGGTACGCGTTGATGGGAAACTCGCGGACGGTCCCGGTCTCGAGCACACATCCCGAAACAGACAGGTCGGAAACCCGAGCCTGACCGGCGATGTCCTCACCCGAGAACGCAACGGAGCCGGAGACGGGGATTCGGGGAGATCTTCGTTGCTTCATCTTGTCTGGCGGCCTCCTGGCTGAGTCGCTCGCGCGTCCTTGGACCGGGTTGTCGCGCTGTCGTGCCGGGCTAGGCGCGAAGGCGGAGCCCCGCCGCCCGTAAACGAATGGCCTGCGCGTGGTCGGCGCGATCGGTCGATTCGTAGACGGCGGCGAGCTGCTCGGCCAACTGCAATGTGTGGTCTCGAAGCTGGCTGACTTGCCCATCCACCGAGCGTTCGGCCCCGCGCAATCTCGCTTCCACAGTCTCTGCGCCGGCCTCCAATCCCATGATCAGTCGCGTCCATCGCGTCACGGTCACATCCCGAAACGCCGGTGGCTCGGGCAACCGGACGCCGGCTTCACCCGACCGTGCCGCCATCTCAAGCCAGGACAGGAAGCGAGCGAGCTCCCTGACATCCAGATCGACTCCCGGAATGGTTGGTCTCTGCACGGAGCTGGAACCGCCGGCCATGGACACCTTCTCACCCCGTCGTTCGGGGAGATATACATACGAGCTCTGTATATCCGGTTTCAAGCCCACCTGAACATCCCTCCGAGGGCGGCTGCGGCACCACCTCTGAGGGGATGCTGCCGTGGTGTATTTACATCGAGATAACAGGCACTTGTAAGTCTAAGAGGGGACGGCCTTGCCGTCTGGGGCGAGGATCGGCTGCTGGCCGGCCAATCGGGTTACTGGGAAGGCAGGTCGGGGCTGGCGAGAAAGATCCCTTCGGTGCCGTTCTCTAGACGGGCGTAAAAGGCGATCTGGCCGGCGTCGTTAAACCCAAGCCCATGGGCGAAGCCCAGGTCCGTTACTTCTGAGCCCAGCAAGCTGTCGCCCGTCAGGAGCACCTTGTCCCGCTCGGCGTCCGGGCCGGTGTAAATGCCTCGATGGCCCGAGTCCAGGCGCGCGACAAAGGCGGCTTGACCCGCATTGTTCAGCGTCGGGTTGCCGAGCGCGTCAAATGGCCCGGACGTATCCGCGATCCTCACCAGGGGGCCGCCGTTCCCGGCAAACAGACCCTGGAGACCGCCCGCGGTGGGCGGACAGTCGGGATGCGTGTCCCCGAGGCAGGCTCGGAAGGCGATCGTGCCGCGATCGTTGATCGAGGGACCGCGCAGCGCGGTGAATGGGCCGGTGGTATCCGCGATTGTTTTTGGAGCCGGCCCCCGTAGCCAGGCGTAGATTCCCGTTTCGCCTGAGTCGAGCCGTGCACCGAAGGCCACGGTTCCTTTGTCGTTCATCGAGGGGCGACCCACAAATCCGTCGAACGCGCCATCCGTGTGGGCGATGGCGCCGACGGTTCCGTTCTTCGCGATGAAGACGCCGCCGCCCTGACCGTCCAGGCCAGCCACGAAGGCCACAGCCCCTGAGGCGTTCACCGTGGGATTTCCAAAGGTGTGAAACGGTCCCTGGGTATCCGCCACCGACGTCAGGGACGAGTTCTTTCTCATAAAAATACCCTCGGACCCGCCGCGTAACGTGCCGCGCCATACGACAGCTCCGCTCGCGTTCAAGGAGGGAAACGAATCGAGCCGGTCAAATCCCGCAAACGCTGGCCCGCTCTCGGCGACTGTGGACAGGGAGCCCCCCGTGCTGGAGAAAATACCCTCGCTTCCCGTGTCCATCTCCGCGCGAAACACGACCGTGCCGGCATTGCTCAACGCGATCAGGCCCGGTCGCGGAAAGCTGCGCAGAGCCCCCCCCGCATCCACGATCTTAGTGAACGTATAACTGGTCGCCGTCTGGTCGGGAACAGGACTGACGACGATACGCGCAGCCAGCCCTTGCCCCGGCGCCTCGGTCCCCTGCCAGGGGCCGAGATTGGACCGGGTGGCGACGAACGCCGGCAGGCCACCGGCCATGCGGGATGCGGCCCACCAGCTCAAGGTGGCGTCGGCGTCGGACTTGCTGGCCGAGATCGCCAACCAATATTGCACGCCGGGTCGGAGCGCTGGCCCGTGGCTCAAGTCGAGATGGGTAATCGCAGTCGGGCCGGGTTGGCCGTCCTGCTCGTCGAGCCTGGGGACACGAAGGGTCAGGCGTTCATGAACAAGCGATTCGTGAGGAAGGTCTGGCGTGGACAGGCTGGGGTGGCTGCCGAGAATGCGAACCTCCACCTCCGAGCTTCCTGACGCCACCGTGATGGCGAGGTCGATCGCATGGAGATGGTAATTCTGTGACGGGGGAACCGTGAACGGCACGGCGAGATCGACGTCGTCACGGACGCCGGCCGCAGTCGAGTTGCCGAAGACAGCGGAGGTCGTCGTGTCGAAGCTCGACGCCGCGCCGAATCCGTCGTAGATCACCCTTGGCTCGTCGCAGGAGGCAGCGGGCGGCGAGAGCAGAAGAGGAGCCAGGGAGAAGAGCGGCACAATCAGCGCGGTAACCGGGGTCATCCTCATGGTGGCGTGCATCCATCCTGCCGGGGGAACCATCTGAACAGGCCGGTTTTCCAAGCTTAGCAAGATTCACGTCCCAGGCAAGCCCCGGACGGCTCGATGAGGTTCAGAGGGGAAAAAGGGCGGGCGCAGAGCGGCGGGGGGACGCTGGCCGTCTCAAGGTGACGAAATCTGGCTGGGTTGAAAACAAGACTGGCGTGTCAAAGGGCCACGCGACGAGTGTGCACGATCCTTTCGAACACCTTTTCACAGGGAAAACTGTACGAAGAAACACGCATTGTAGATCAACGGTCGCTGTGTTTAATTATTCCGGGTGGAGGTGCTCACCTCAGTTGTGCCCTGAGGTGACTAGATGTCTCCCATCCTCCTGGGGGGACATCCCTCCACCCGCTTCCTCATTTTTTTATCGTGTGATACATAAACACTATCATCGCAGGCTTCGTCGATCGCGCTGAGACCCACCACGTATTATCCTCAGTAAGCGTTCCAATCTGTCACGAACACTGTGCGTTCGCGCAAGCTTCCCCCTTCGCTCAAGGTGGGCGGATAAATCGGGGACTGGTGGTCGGACAGGCCGGCGCCCCAGCCTACGCCAAATCTCGATTGGGTTGGCTAACTGTCAGGTGAGAAGTCGGCTGGCCTGCCAGCCGAAGCCCACCGAAGGTGGGCGAAGGCTGGTGGCGGTGGAGGGTTTCGAACCCCCGGCCCGCGGCTTATGAGTCCGCTGCTCTACCACCTGAGCTACACCGCCACAAAACGCACCTTACCCAGTTGATGGAAGGGAGTCAAGTCGGGCCCGGCCCAGACGCGCGGCGCTCAACGATGCGGGGAAATAGTTGCGCGCGGCGACCTCGTCCTTACGGAAACGCGGAAATGTTTTGACGCTCGGGCTGATCGGGCTACGATGGACGTCGGGTGACGTGGTTGCCCGGCGGGCCGCCGAGGGGGATGCCCTCCCTGCCATGTGGCCCGGAGGGAGCCGACATGTGTCGGCACCAGCTTACAACTTCCCAAAGTGAAAGAGTGGCTATCATGAACCAAGAAGACACCGCGGCGCTGGACGAGTATCGGAACCTGTTGCAGAAGACGGAGAACAACAGGAAAAAGATTCAGGAGGTCAAAGCTCAGATTCGCGGACAGATGGACCGGTTGGCCTCCCTCGAGGGAGCTGCGAGGGGGTCACGGGATCAGTATCACCGGGTGCTGAAGCAGGACGCCTCACCAAGCGGTGAAGGCGGCTCCGTCGCGGAGGCCAAGCGAACGTTCGCCAGCACAGAGGCGGACCTGGCTGAAGCGCGCGCGATTCTCGAAAGCCTCGAAGCCGAGCTGCCCAAACTGGAGGGGTCGATACCACACCACACGGAAGTGGAGAGCGCGCGACGCGCCGCCTGGCTGGCGATCTCGCGTGATGTGCAGGCCCGGATTGCGAGGGACACCCACGACGTTGTGGCCCAAGCCTACGCGGCATTGCTCCAGCATAGTCCGGAGGCAACGTTCCAGATGGTCCTGACCGCGATTTTTTCCTCCGCTCCCTCCAGGCAGGAATGTGGTCAATTGGTCGAGCGGCTGGCAAAAGAGTACAATCTCTGACGTCCCCGGGTGCCTGGTGCGTCCAGATGGTTGAGTAGGAGGAGCGGCCCCCGCGGACTGACCTGTGGGTCTATCCGACGAGATCCGGATGGATGCGCTCGAGTGAGCGAATAAGGTCGGCTTTGATCTGATTGTATCTGTTGCCGCGTCCTGCCCCGCGCAGTCGATGAAAGACGCCTTCCACCACGATGTGCTCGCCCTCGTGAACTGACGCGCGACCCACGCCGAAGACCCTGACGAGGCTCTCGCCTTCCTTCAAAAGAAATCCGTACACGCGCTTGCCCGCACGGTCCTGGGCGGTACGCAGGTTGGTCACTTGTCCGGTGACGGCGACCATCTGCCGGTCGTACTGCTCCGGGTTGGAAACGAGCTCGGTCAGCTCTAGCATGCCTCCGGCACCGGCGAACGTCGGCGCGAGGCAGAAAAGGAATAGGACACCCGCGATCCATGGGGCGGCCCGACCAGCCGGCGCGCAGGTCGCGTCTCGTTCGATCGTGCGGGAAGTCATTGGGATTGAGTATACCGCGTCGGCGAGAAACGTGAACCCGACGAAGGAGTGCCCACCAAAGTGGCCCGCTACGCGCGTTCCTCGCCTTTCATGCTGCGAAGCACGTGCTCGGCCATGTCTCCCAACTGTGGCACCGCAGTCGGTTCCACCTCTTGCCCGGGGACGACCTTGGGCTTGGGGCTGATCTTGGCCAGGAGCTGCTCCTCCAGGGCTTCCGGGGACAAGTCCATCTCGTTCAGGATGGCAAGCAGACGTTGCAAGGCAAAGAGCGACTGCCGAACCCCTTGCCCCTCTACGGCGTTGGGCGAGTAGTCCCGTGAAATGGCCTGCCACAACCGGCTCTCCACTTCATCCTGAAGCCTGCCGGTCGCGAAGGCGGTGAGCTTGTCCAGGAGTGCCGCCTCGCTGCCCTCCATGCCGTCGTAGACCGCGGCGGACCGTTCAACCGCGCTCTTGGACAGCACCTCGAAGGTCAGTTTCCAGAGATCGACCGGTGGCCCGGACGATGCCTCCGGGGAGGACGAATCGTCGTGGCTCTTCGCTTGGAGCACTTGCAGGTACTGGTGCAGGGCTTTCACCTTGCGCCCGGCAAGGCTTCCCAAGGGAATGCCCCAGATGTGTGCGATCTCGTGGTCCTGAAGAGGCACGAAGCCGACGGTGTTCAGCTCACGCTTCGCGAGGTTGAGTCGCGTCCGGTAGCGTTCCAGGCGGCGAATCTCCGATTGATACTCGACGGGAAGACGAGCTTTTCGGTACTGGTCCTCCTCGATCTCCTCCTTGTCCCACTGTTTGTCCAGCGAGCGGATCGCGGGTCTGGAAACCGCGATGCGCGCATTGCGCTTGAGCTGGTTGAGCTCGTCGCCCGTGCAGCTATAGCGCGTCTGGAGCATGTCCTCGGCGATCCTGCAGATCGCCTCGCTCGCGCCAATTTGCTTGGTGAGACATTGGATCTGCAGCCATATGCGCTCGCGCCGCTGACGGACCTGGACACGGTACTGCGCGGTTCGCTCGGCCACGCTTTCGATGGCGTCGCGCGA
>JBFGRM010000051.1:0-12632 GCA_041563675.1 Nitrospiraceae bacterium
TCGTCATCAAGTGCCGGATCAAGACGCAGCCCATCAAGCAATGGCGGATCGGTCGCGAGATGAATCGCCGGATCAAGAAGACATTCGATGCGCGGGGTATCGAGATTCCCTTCCCACACCAAACGATTTACTGGGGCGAGCCCAAGCAAGGCACGCCGCCCCCCCTGTACTTGACCCAGTTGGCGGAACAGGGGCAGCGAAGCTCCTGATTGACAGCGGGGCCCTCGCGTCACGCGCCTGAAGGGCCCCGCTGCCCACCATTCGTGTCACGAGTTCTTGCCGGCGGGTGGCTGCCCTTCCTTCTTGAAGGGTTCCTTCACGACCACCTTGATCCCGGCGATTGTCCCGGTCACGGCCTTCCGAACCTGCTCGCCCGCAGAGGCGCTGATCTCGCCCGCCGCCTTGATCGCCCCGGTCGCCGCCGCCGATGCCGCTTCAGCGGCATCCACGCCGACCTCCTTCGCGGCGGAGATGGTGCCCTCGACGGCCTTCTTGGCCGTGTTCGCGACGTCGCCCCCGGTCTCGGACGCGGCTTTGACCATCGCGCCGACGCTGGCGCTGACGGCCTCGATCGCGCTGGTGCCGATCTCTTTGGTACCTTGAAGGACACCCACCATAACCGACTTCGCGGTCGACCCGATTTCGGCTCCGATCGCGTTGGCGCCCTTCACGACAGCCGTCGTCGCGGTCGAGGCGGCCTCCGCGACAGTCACGCCCACCTCCTTGCTGGCCACGATCGAGCCTTCCACGGCGCCCTTCACCGTGGCAGCGATGTCTCCGCCGACCTCGGCTGTGCCCTTGATCAAGGCGCTCGCGCTGCTGTGGATGGTGTCGACTGCGCTGACACCGACTTCTTTGGTCCCGCGCAACGTTCCGAGGATGGCGCCTTTAGCGGCCGCCCCCAACTCGGTGCCGACCTCGCCCACGCCTTTGATCACACCCGTGACGGTGTCCACGACCAGCCCCGTCATTTCCGTCCCGACGGCCCTCGTTCCCTTCAGCGTCTTGACCAGCGTCCCGCTGATGGCGTCCACGACGGCACCGGCCACGTCTCCCACCCCCTTCACCGCTTCAACCACGTTCTCCTTCGCAGCCTTGACGATGTTCTTTTTCTCCTGCTCGGGAATGCCTCCTTGCTGCTGGCTCATGATGTCCTCCTGTGTGAAAGATGGCGTGTCATTTTTTCTTCTTAATCCAAAATACTACCTTTTGTTATGCGCCTTGTTCCACCTTTTATGCTATGCCCTGTTCCACGGCACCAGCGAAGGGTGGCTGCAGGGCAGGCGAGCCCCGCCACGCCCGCCGGGTGTTACGGAGATGTGGTGGTGCCGCATCAGCCTCCGGACCCGGCGGCGACCTGCGCGAACGAAGGAGGGCGGAACGATGGTTGCAGAGACGGGCTTGACAGACAACAATTGAAATGATGGATCAGTTACCGGCTCTGTGATACAAAGCACGAGAAACAAGGAGGAAAGCGAACGATCATGTCGGCCGGCCCTTCACAACAGCATCCATCCAGCGAAGCGACGGCTCAACCGGGGCGGCGGCAGGATTACGAGCTGGCAGCGCGCGTGGCCCGCGTGGCCATCGTCGTCGGGGCCGGGTATCTCGTCTTCAGTGTCTTCAGTCCTTTCCTCTCCGCGATCGCATGGGCAGCGATACTTTCCTATGCGCTCTATCCCGTCTACCGCCGCCTCGTGCAGGCCACCCGCGGGCGAACCTCGGTGAGCGCGTTGGTGATGTGTTTTGCCGTCACGCTCGGGATCATCCTCCCGCTATTCTACATCTCGTTTTTCATCGCCGAGGATCTGACCAGGACCTTTCGCGTGGTGGCGAGTCAGGTCAAGACAGGGGAAGGCATGTTTCGCGACGGTTGGCAGGACTATCCGATCGTGGCCTCCGTCGTGTCGCGGTTCCAGGAGTTGGAGCGCGCAACGGGGACCGACATCCGCGCCGCCCTGGCCCAAAACCTGACGCAGCTCGGGCGCGAGCTCGTGCTGCAATTGAGCAACGTCGCCAAGAACATGCTCCTGGCGATCGTGCAGCTCGGGATCACCCTCATCTGTTGTTTCTATCTGTTTCGCGACGGCGAGGCGCTGATGGAGTGGGTGAGAGAGAATGTGCCGCTTCCCTTCAAGCGCGACCACGTGGTCGTTCAGCGGTTCGGGCAGGTCGTCAAGGGGTCCATCTGGGGAAACACACTGGTCGCCGTCCTTGAAGGCGTGATCGGCGGGATCGGGTTCTGGCTGACGGGTCTCCCCTCGCCGGTCCTCTGGGGCGCCGTCATGGGGTTCCTGGCCTACTTGCCCGTGGTCGGCGCCTCCCTCGTCTGGGCGCCAGCGGCCCTGTACCTCATCTCCCAGGCGGCCTACGGCAAGGTGCTGGCGCTCTGCGTCATCGGCCTCCTGATCGGGGTCGTGGAGTATTTCGTCCGACCCATCTGTGTCGGGCGCGCGTCGAAGATCCATACCCTTTTGGTGTTTTTCAGCGTCCTCGGCGGCATCAAATTGTTCGGGCTGCTCGGCATCGTCGCGGGGCCGCTCGTGGTGGCGGTCGGGATTGCCGTCGTGGAGAGCTACAACCTGGACAAAGGCGCGTCCGTTGCCGCCACACCCCCTCACCCGACGCCGACAGGCCCACCATGATGTCCCCCTCTCTCGGTCGGCGTATCTGGAACGTCCTTCGCCATTCCGTCCGCGGCTACTTTGCCGATGATGGGATCTTTCTCGCCTCCGGCCTCGCCTTCGATCTCCTGCTCTGCATGGTCCCCCTCATGCTCATCATCGTGTCGGTCCTCGGATACGCGTTTCCGGACACGGAGACGGCCATGGCCCAGCTCGCGAGCGTGCTCGACGTCCTGGCCCCTGAATCGCAGAAAGTCGTCATGGACAACGCCGAGACGATCGTGGCCAACCGCGGCTTTCTCGGCGTCCTGGGATTTGTACTGTTCTTCGCATTCGGGAGCCTCGTCTTCGGCTCGGCGCGCCTGGTGATCAACCGGGTCTTTCGCGTCGAGCAGAGGCGTGGCTATCTGAAGGGGAAAGGGGTGGACTTCTTGGTGATGCTGGCCACGGGGTTGCTCTTGATGCTGGCCATCGCCACGTCGTGGCTGCTCTCGCTGATTCGAAGCCATACCGTTGCTCTTCCTGAGCTCGAGCACACCCTGCGTCCGGGATTTCAGGTGCTGGGAGACCTGTCCGGCTTCGTGTTTACCTTCCTCCTCTTCTATCTGCTCTACCGGTATTTACCCGCTCGCACCGTCACCTCGGTGGCGCTGGTGGTCGCATCGCTGACATCCGCCGGTTTGTTTCACGTCTCCAAATGGGGGGTCGGGCTCTACGCCCAATTCGCGCAGAGCTACGCGCCCGTCTACGGCGCCCTCGGCGGCCTCATGTTCTTCTTTCTATGGTTGTACTACGCGTGCACGGTTTTCATCCTGGGGGCAGAGGTCGGCCGGGCCTATGACGAGGCCACTGGGGTCACGGATGCTGCGGGGTCGGCGTGACCGGGATGAGCAGAAGAACGGTATCGTTCTCCTTCAGCCGCCCGTCCTCTCGGAACTCCCAGAGGGAAATGACGGTCCCTTCCCGATAGACACGCAGCAGGACCTCCGGAAAAAGATCCGCTGCGCGCTTCCCGGCCTCCTCCGGGCCGACGACGCGTTCCACGAGGTTGACGCGTCCGCCCGACGTCAGCAGGTCCTCGAAGTATTCCACGCAGTGGCTCTGCTCCACCGCACCCGCCACGAGGAACCCCCCGAAGCTCGCCGGCGCCACGATCGCGTTTGCGCCGCCTTGGCGGAACAGCTTCACGTTCTCTTCTTCATTGGCACTCACGATGATCCGCAGGGAGGGGTTGAGATGGCGGGCAGTCAGCAGAATAAGGGCGTTCGTGTCGTCGCGGCCGGCCGAGGCGACCAACGCTTTCGCCTTGTCCAGGACCGTGTCCTTGAGCACCGCCTCTTTGGTCGCATCGCCGCGAATCGCGACAACGCCTTGCTGTATGGCCCGCTTGACGCGGTCCTCGCTCAACTCGACCACGAGGATCTTTTGCGGGTCCTTGCCCTTTGCCAACATCTCCTTCACGGCGGAGAGACCCGTGCGGCCCAGGCCGCAGACGATCACGTGGTCTGCCAGCTGACTCTGCAACGTAGCCATGCGGTACTCCTCCACGTAGCGACGCACGGCCAGTTGATAGGCCGTGCCAAGAAAGATGAACCAGATGAAGAAGCGCGCGGGGGTGAGGAAAAGGGCGTCGATCAGTCGGGCCCGCGGCGTGACCGGGACGATGTCCCCGTACCCCACCGTCGTAATCGTCACCATCGTGAAATAGAACACATCGGACGTGGAGACATGCCCGTCGGCGTTGTCTCGGAGCCCCTCACGATCGATTAAGAGGACAAGAAAGATGAGGAAGAGGATGCCCACGAGCAGCCCCACCCGAAGGAGGACGGTCCGGCCCGGCCTCAACTCCTGCGGGGTAAAGAGAATGGGTTTGGCGTGTCGCTTGAGGGGGTTTCGAATCACGGCTCTTGGCTGTGCCAACCTAGCAAGGACGGACCGGCAAGTCAAAACCGCGTCGTGGTTCGAGTCCACAGGGCCGGCACCCTTGCGATTTCGATGACACAGAGAGGCCTGATCTGGGGCCGCACTTGATTCATCTTTCATGGTTGACTAACTGGTCAGTTGTGACGTAGTATTCATCCCCACGAAGTAGCCTTTGAAAGTCGGGTCTTCTTTCGTGAGACAATTGGGCCGGAATGATCGGTCAAGAAAGGGAGGAATCGACAATGGAAGATGACGCTAAGTTATTGATTATAGGCGGCTTAGCTTTTGCGACCGGCTTATTGGTCGGGGTCGGGGCAGGGATGTTGATCGCACCGCAATCCGGCGCTCGGACGCGGCGGCAGATCACGAATTTTGTGGAGGACCTCAAGGAGGACGCGACCCAGATGGCCGGAGACGCCAGAGATGTGATGGAAGGCGCCATCGGCGACGTCGTCGACCGGGGAAAGCGGCTCGTGAAATAAACACGTGAATCTCCTGAACCGGTCGCCGGCTTGCTCGGGATCGGTCGGGAAGAGGACTGAACCACTAAGGCGGCGTCACACCATGGCCGGCAAGGAGCAGAGGATGCTACAAACCGCGCCCTCGAGGGTCGAACGGCGGAAGGAGAAAACGAGGAAGGCGTTGCTTGCTGTCGCGCTGGAGTTGTTTCAAGAGAAAGGGATCTACTGGACGAAGATTGAGGACATCACCGAGCGGGCCGACATCGGAAAGGGCACCTTCTACCAGTATTTCCAAACGAAGGAAGAGTTGCTGGAGGTGTTGCTGCAGGAGGGACTGAACGAGCTGTTGAGTCGCATTCAGGAGGCGGTGCGCGACAGCACCCCGGGGCCCGGCCTGTTAACCCATATCATCCAGGCGAAGATTGACTTCCACCTGCAGCACAAGGAATACTTACTGCTCTTCCATCAGGTTCGCGGATTGCTGCAGTTCAAGATCGATTCGTTGCGCAACCTGCGGCGGGTCTACGAGGCGTATCTCGACCGGCTGGGATCACTCATCGCCCCGGCGCTTCGACAAGACAACGGCGCCGACATCACGGCACGCGAATTTGCACTGGCGCTCTCGGCATTCACGCTCGGGCTGCTCACCCACTATCTCCTATTTGATGGGAACGGGGAATGGCTCCAGAACCGCGCGCAGATCCAGTCCCAGCTCGAACGCAGTCTCCAGGCAATCATGTGAGGAAACTTCGATATGTTAGTCGAGCGTAGAAAACGGCATAAAGTTCTGGCAATGATCTTGGCGGGCGGCAAGGGCGAACGACTGATGCCGCTCACCGAGCTCAGGAGCAAACCGGCAGTGCCGTTCGGCGGGAAGTATCGAATCGTGGATTTCGTGCTGAGCAATTTCTTGAATTCCGGCATCAAGGCGATGTACGTGCTCGTGCAGTACCGGTCGCAGTCCCTCATCGAGCACCTGCGGCGCGCGTGGCGGATCGGGGCTCGGATCAAGCAGGACTTCATCACCGTCGTCCCCCCTCAGATGAAGGCGCGTGGAGGCTGGTACGAGGGGAACGCCGACGCCGTATACCAAAACCTGAACCTGATCCGCGACTTCGCGCCGGACCTCGTGGCCGTCTTCGGCGCTGACCACATATACCGCATGGACATCGATCAGATGGTCCGTTTCCACGCGGCCAACCGGGCCGACGTGAGCGTCGCCGCGCTCCCCGTTCCGCTCCATGCCGCCAAGGGTTTCGGCATCATCGAGGTCGATAATAAAGATCGCATCGTCGGCTTCGAGGAGAAGCCAAAACAGCCCAAAGCCATGCCCAACGATTCCGAGCACGCGTATTCCTCCATGGGGAATTACGTCTTCGACACGGAGATTTTGCTCAAGATCCTCGAGCAGGATGCGGCCAGACCGGGATCACATGACTTCGGGCGCGACATCATCCCGGGCCTGATCAACGCACATCGCGTGTTCGCGTACAATTTCCTGAACAACGACATCCCAGGGGTGCAAGCCTATGAGGAGGCGGGGTACTGGCGCGACGTGGGTACGCTCGAAAGCTATTGGCAGGCCCACATGGACATTCTCGGCGAGTCGCCCATCTTCGACCTCCGTAACAAGGAATGGCCCATCTTGACCGATGCCTACGACGGACCCAGCGCAAGTTATGTTCGCTGCCAGATGGATGACGTCATGGTCGGGCAGGGGAGCCAGGTCCTCGAGGCGGACATCCGCCGCTCCGTGCTCGGTCGCAATGTTCGCATCCAGCACGGCGCGAAGATCGAGGAGTGCGTCATCGGCGACGGCTCCATCATCGGCTCCAAGGCGCGGCTCCGGCGGGTCGTGGCAGACCGCTTCACCGTGATTCCGGCGGGAAGGGAAATCGGCTACGATCACGCGGCCGACCGGAAGAGCTACCACGTGACGAAATCCGGCTTGGTGGTCCTGCCGCGCGGTCGATCAATCGGAGACCGCGCCGTGGGCTCGGCTCAGTAGACGGAGCGGACGCCGCCGATGGAGACCTGGCCTCAGCCCCGCATCCCTATTTCAACCTACCGGTTGCAGTTCAACCGCTCCTTCACCTTCAGCGACGCCAGGCAGGTCATCCCCTATCTCCACACCCTTGGCATCTCGGACTGCTACGCCTCCCCGTACCTCAAAGCCACACCCGGCAGCACCCATGGGTACGACGTGGTGGATCCCACGCAGCTCAATCCGGAAGTGGGCTCGGAGTCGGACTATCATCAGATGGTCGAGGAGCTGCATCGGTTCGGGATGGGACAGATTCTGGACGTGGTGCCCAACCACATGGGTATCGACAAGCAGATTAACCCCTGGTGGCTGGATGTCCTGGAGAACGGGCCGAGCTCGCCCTACGCCGGCTTCTTCGACATTGACTGGCGGCCCATCAAGCGGGAGCTCGAAGACAAGGTGTTATTGCCGATTCTCGGCGATCTGTACGGGAAGGTCCTGGAGAACCAGGAGATCATCCTGGTCTACGAAAACGGCAGTTTTTTCCTTCGATATTATGAGCATCGGCTGCCGGTGGATCCCAAGCCATCCGCGATGGTGCTGTCCTACCGGCTGGGGGAGCTGGTCGAGCAGATGGGGGTCGATGATTCCCGGTTGCACGAGCTGCAGAGCATCATCACCGCGCTCCAGCATCTTCCTTCACGCCGAGAGCGGGATCCCGCGCTGATCCAGGAGCGCCGCCGGGAGAAGGAGGTCATCAAGCGCCGCCTGGCCGCGGTGGTGAATGACAGCCCGATCCTCAAACAGTTTATTGAGGACAATGTCCGCCTGTTCAACGGCACGAAGGGGGATCCGGCGAGCTTCGATCTTCTCGACGAGCTTGTCGATGATCAGGCCTATCGCTTGGCCTATTGGCGGGTGGCTTCCGAGGAGATCAATTTCCGGAGATTCTTCGATATCAACGAGCTCGCCGCGATCCGCATGGAAGACCCCGAAGTCTTCCGTCAGTCACACGCTCTGATCTTTCGGCTGCTCAAGGAGGGCGCGGTGACGGGCCTCCGCATCGACCACGTCGACGGCCTGAACGATCCCGGCATTTACCTGCGGCACCTGCAGACCTGGGCGCAGAACGAATTGCGACCTCGGGCCTCGGCCATGACCGATTCCCGCCGCCCTCTGTATGTCGTCGTCGAGAAGATTCTGGGAACCGACGAGGAGCTTCCCGAGGGATGGCCGGTCTTCGGCACCACGGGGTACGACTTCCTCAATATCCTGAATGGGCTGTTCGTGGACACCGCCTCGGCCAGGGCCATGGACGACATCTATACGCGCTTCATCCATGATCGCATCTCGCTGGAAGATTTGGCCTACGACGCGAAGAAGCTCATCATGCGGTCCACCATGGCGAGCGAGATCAACGCCCTCGGGCACCAGTTGAATCGCCTGTCGGAGCGGGATCGCTGGTCCCGGGACTTCACGCTCTACAGCCTCACGCTGGCCATTCGCGAGATCATCGCCTGCTTTCCCGTCTATCGTACGTATGTAACGGAACGCACCGAGGTCGTGCTCGAACGCGATCGCGCCTACATCCGGCGAGCCGTGGCCAAGGCAAAGCGGAAAAACCCGACACTGAGCGGTCTGGTGTTCGATTTCGTCCGCGACCTCCTCCTCAACCCGGCCGAGGAAGCCGAGCGGCTCGTCCGTGAGGAGGTGCTGCGATTCATCATGAAATTCCAGCAGGTGACAAGCCCCGTGACCGCCAAGGGGATCGAGGATACCGCCTTTTACATTTACAATCGCCTCGTGTCCCTGAACGAAGTGGGCGGCGAGCCAGACCACTTCGGCCTCACCCTGGCGGCCTTTCACAAGCACATGCGGGAGCGCCAGGCACGATGGCCCCATGCGCTGTCCGCGACGTCGACCCACGATACCAAGCGGAGCGAGGACGTCCGCGCGCGCATCAATGTCCTCTCCGAGATGCCGAAGGAATGGAAGGCCCGTGTCTCACGATGGGCCAAGCTGAACAAAAAATGGAAGTCCGACGTCGAGGGGCGCGTCGCGCCGACCTCCAACGAGGAATACCTGCTGTACCAGACGTTGATCGGGGCCTGGCCATTCGGCACGCTCGACGACGAACAGCACGGCACCTTCGTGGGCCGGATCCAGGGCTATATGGCGAAAGCTCTGAAGGAGGCCAAGGTCAACACGAGCTGGGTCAATCCCGACCAGGCGTATGAGGACGCTGTGCAGTCCTTCGTCGACCGCGTGCTCGGTCGGTCGCCCGCAAACCCGTTCCTCGAAGACTTCGCTTCTTTTCAGCATCTCGTCGCCGAATATGGTATGTACAATGCCCTGTCCCAGGTGCTGATCAAGATCCTCGCGCCAGGGGTCCCCGATTTCTATCAGGGAACCGAGGGCTGGGATCTGAGCCTGGTCGACCCGGACAACCGGCGTCCCGTCGACTATGCCGGCCAGGCCAAGACGCTCGAGCACCTCTTGAAGGAGGCCGAGCGCACCGACGCAGCGCGGCTGAAATTTGCGCAGGAGCTTCTGGATTCTCGACAAGATGGTAGAATAAAGTTCTACGTGACGATGACCGGGCTGCGGTACCGGGCCGCCCATGTCCCCCTCTTCCAGGAAGGCGACTACGTCCCCCTGGAAGCCACGGGCGCCAAGAAAGACCGCCTGTGCAGCTTCGCCAGGATCTCCGGTGACCTGGCCGTCGTCGCGGTGGCGCCTCGTCTGGTGGCCGGGCTGATGGGGGACACGCTGGGGCCACCGGTCGGCAAGAACGTGTGGGAGGACACCCGGATCCCGGTCCCGTCCTGGCGGGCGGGCTCACGCTATCGCAACATCTTGACCGGGGAGGAACTGACCACCACGAGCGAGGAGGATCGACAGATGTTACTGGTCGGAGAGATTTTGGCACATTTCCCCGTGGCCCTATTGGAGCGAGCCATATGAGTATGAGTCGATCACGAGCACGTCGCTATGCGTTAAAACGGGTCCCCACCATCGGCGACGCCGCCGAAGATGAATGGCTGGGCGCAGAAGCCCACGTTCGCCATCAGGACCGGCCGTTCGAATGGTCCCGCCTGTATCGAAGCTCGGGGGTCGGGTTCAACGCCCTGGCCCTGGGGCTCGTCTTTTTCGGGGGCCTGCTGCTCGGCAGCACACTCGCGTCCCTTCTCGTGCGCAGCGCCAAAGACTAAGCAGGGCCTGGCATGAGCTCGACGGGGACGACGGGCACCCCCCTCACGCCCGACACGGAGACAAAGGTCTCAGAAATCGGGGAGGCCGACATCCTCGTCGGCATTCCAAGCTTCAACAACGCCGACACCATCGGTCACGTCGTTCGGGCAGCGAGCGCCGGCTTGGCGAAATATTTCCCAGGCATGCGGGCCGTCCTGGTCAACTCGGACGGCGGCTCGACGGACGGCACCGCGGACGTGGTCGCCCGCACGGTCGTCGACCTGGGCACCATGCTCATCAGCGACAAGCAAAGCGCCCTCCACAAGATCATCACGCCCTATCACGGCATACCCGGGAAGGGGAGCGCCTTTCGCACGATCTTCGAGATCGCGCGCCGGCTCAAGGTCAAAGCCTGCGCGGTGGTGGATTCGGACCTCCGGAGCATCACCCCGGAATGGATCGAGTTGTTGTTGCGCCCCGTTCTCGATGAAGGGTACGACTACGTGGCGCCCTACTACTTGCGACACAAATATGACGGCACCATCACGAACAGCATCGTGTACCCGCTCACGCAGGCCCTCTACGGACAGCGCGTCCGCCAGCCTATCGGTGGAGATTTCGGATTTTCCGGTAAGCAGCTCGATCACTATCTCGACAAGCACGTCTGGGAGTCGGACGTCGCCAAGTTCGGCATCGACGTCTGGATGACCACCGAGGCCATCGCCAGCGGCGGTCGCATCTGTCAAGCCTTTCTCGGCGCCAAGATTCACAATCCCAAGGATCCGGCGCGCGATCTCGCGGCCATGCTCGTCCAGGTCGTGGGGGCCGTCTTCGCGCTGATGGAGGAACACCAGACGGTCTGGTGGCAGCTCACCGGGAGCAATCCTGTCAAGCTGTACGGGTTCCAGTACGAGGTCAGTGTCGAGCCCGTCAACGTCAATGTCGATCGGATGATCACCAGCTTTCGCCAGGGCCTCGAGGACCTCGAGCCCATTTGGCGGCAGATGCTGGCGTCGGACACGATGGATCGCTTAATGCCGCTCAAAGACTGCACCCTTCAAGCCTTTCGCGTTCCCGATGACCTCTGGGCGCGTGTGGTCTACGATGTGGCGACCGCTTATCACAAACGACTCTTGCCCCGTGACCACCTGCTCAAGGCGTTCACGCCGCTCTACCTCGGCAGGACGGCCACGTTCGTCCTGGAGACGCAGGCGCTGACCACCGCCGAGGCCGAAACGCGTATCGAGAGCCTGTGCAAGGTGTTCGAGGAACTAAAACCCTATTTGGTGGAGCGCTGGGGGAATCCGATACATGGCTGAGGTGCGCAGCGGTCCGTCCCACATCGCCGGTCGTGCGATTCAACCGGCCCCCGGTCGATGGTCGGGGACGTTCTCTTGCGCTGCTACCACATGGGAAGGGAGCCGGTCATGAAAGAATTCTGGGAAACCGCGCTGTTGAGCCCCCTCACAGAGGTCGGCGAGGCGCTGCTGCACTTTCTTCCATACCTGCTGGCCATGATCATCGTGCTGGTGGTCGGGTTCGTGCTGGCCTGGGCGATTGGAAACGTGGTTGAGCGACTGTTGCGCGTGCTGGGGCTCGACGCGCTGAGCAACAGTCTCGGAGTCAGTGCCGCGCTCGCGCGCGGCGGCGTGAAATCGGAGTTTTCCCATCTCGTCGGCCGCGGAGCCTACTGGATGGTCATCATCCTCACGGTCATGTCGGGGCTGTTCGTCCTCAACCTGGAGCCGCTCAACCAGTTCGCCCGTTCCCTTCTTGCCTACCTCCCGCATCTGTTCACGGCCACGCTGATTCTGGTGGCCGGGTTCCTGCTTTCAAATTTCATCTCGCAGGCGGTCCTGATCGCCGCGGTCAACGCGGGACTTCCGCCGGCGCGGATGGTCGCGGCCTTGTCGCGCTGGGGTGTTCAGTTGGTGGCCATTGCCATGGCGCTGGAGCAGCTCGGGATCGCGGAGACCGTGGTGGTGGTGGGATTCGCCCTGCTCATGGGCGGGGTCGTGCTGGCGGGCGCGATCGCCTTCGGCTTCGGCGCCAGAGACATCGCCAAGGACTACCTCGAGCGTCGCCTTTCGCTGAAGCAGGACGACAAAAAAGCCGACGACCTCCGTCACCTGTAGCGCTGCTGAGGAGACCGATTCCCTCTTCCCCCCCCTCATTCCCAAAAGCGGCGGGGAGGCAGCTTACGAGGTAACTGCCGCCCTCAAATACCCTCAGAACTGGGACGACAACCCAGCCTCTCGTCGCGAATCGTGGAGGGTTGGGCCCTGCGGCGGGTGGAACGGCATCCGCGACGGCCGGTGCCATAGCGGGGCGAGGGGAGCTCCGTCGAAGGACCTGCCGATCGTCACCCGCCGCGCGCACTTCCTTAAAGATGCGAGATTTCCTCGCCTTCCTCGTCCTTCGCACGCCGCTGCAGCAGTCTCCGCTCCA
>JBFGRM010000052.1:0-12496 GCA_041563675.1 Nitrospiraceae bacterium
GCCTCGCTGACCAGCTCGCCCAGAATGTCGGAGATGTTGGCCTGCGGGCCCGCAGCGTCCCGGCTGTCCGGCATGTCGAAATTCCCGGTGGCGGAAGCCAGAAACTTGGAGATGTCGCGTCGAAGGGCAACGGCAAAGCGTAGATTCTGGCCCGGAAACGTCCGTTTGATGTCCTGCCCCTTGTCCAGGTCACCGGGATCGTCGATCAGGATCTCCACGGAGTTGCGATCGCGTTTCAGCGGCATCCAATGATTTTTCCGGAGATAGTCGACGTTGAGGTTCTTGAGCAAGTCGGGATCAACGATCGTGCGCTCGCTGAACTCGACATAGGGCACGCGATAGAACTGGCCCAGTGACTTGCCGATGTCCGCGCTTGGCACTTTGTACTTCTCGATGAGGATGGTCTCGATGTCCTTTGGCCCTTTTCGGGACTCGGCGATGGCCTGTTCGAGCTCGGCCTGCGTGATCCGATTGTTCGAGACGAGGTAGTCGAACTTTGTCGGAGTCCTCTTCGACAGCTTGCGTAGATTGAAGAAGGCGATGCCGAGCGCCTTCGCGATTTCCGCGACCGAGTCCTCGTCCTTGCGGGTGAATCGTCCCCCACTCTTCTTGTTCAGGAGCTGAATGACACCCATCAGGTACTTGTTGTCCGCCACGATGGGGTAGGTCAGCACCTGCCGGGTCCGGAAGCCGGTCTTCTTGTCCCAGGAGCTATCATGGGTCAGCGACGGGTGGATCTTGGCCAGCTCCGCCTGGTTGTAGGCGTCGGCGATGTTGATCGGTCGAAGGTACTTGGCGGCGAAGCCGGGAAGGCTTTGCTCGGTGATGGGGAACCGGACCTCCTCGACGGACTCGACGTTGGGCACTTTGGAGAAGATCTCTTTCTTCTCCGTGTCGACGGCGTAGAGCGTCACCTCCTCGGCGTCGAAGAGGCCCAAGATGTCCTTGTGGAGATCGAGCAGGATCTCGTCGATATCGCTCGCGGCGTGGATCTGGTTCGTGATGCGTTTGACGTGCTCGGCGTGCTCGACCTTCGCCTGGAGCTCGTGGACGTTTTCGGGGGCGGCCTTGAATTGCATTACGAATACTCCGTCGCAGACCTCTAGCGCAGACCCCGCATCTTCCTGCCGGAAGCTTCGTGTCGGGCTGGGGTGCGGTCCAATAAAACCGTCGAGAGGGCTATCATTTAAAGCTAGCGGAAATCCGCATTTTGGCAAGGAAGGCCATCCCCATCGATTAAAAGTCAACAAAAGCAATAGCTTCTGTCAATTTAGGGAGGTGAAATGGATCGGGCTGGAAACCAGTCAGAAGTGGGGACCCGAACGGCGCGGACGCCCGGGATTGGCTCAGGTGAAGGGGTTTTCCTGCAGTGCCTGCCGCAGGTGGGTCAGGACCTGATCCGGAGGGAGCTTGGTGGAGGTGCCGGTGCGGCGTTCTTTCACCTCGACGGTGCCCTGTGCGAGCCCCTTCTCGCCGATCACGAGGTGGTAAGGGGTCCCGATGAGGTCGGCGTCGTTGAATTTGACCCCGGCGCGCTCGTCCCGGTCGTCCCACAGGACCTCCAGGCCGACCCCGGTCAGCTCCTCGTAGAGGCGCTGACTGGCATCGATCACGTTCTGGGAAGGTCCCAGGGGCAGCAGGTGGACGTGGAAGGGGGCAATGGGGAGAGGCCAAATAATGCCCTTTTGGTCGTGATTTTGCTCGATGGCGGCCGCGGCGGTCCGTCCCACGCCGATGCCATAACAGCCCATCACCGCGAGGCGCTCGCGGCCCTGGGCATCCAGGAAGGTGGCCTTCATGGCGACACTGTATTTGGTCCCGAGCATGAACACATGGCCGGTCTCGATCCCTCGGGCAACCTTGAGGGTCCCGTCGCCGCGGGGCGAGGGATCACCGGCTTCCGCCTTGCGCAAATCGGCGGCGAGATCGATTTTGAAGTCCCGATCAAGGTTGGCGTCCACGTAATGAGCATCAGCCTCGTTCGCCCCGACGATCAGGTTTCGTAACGCCGTCACGGCGTGATCCGCGACGATTCGCACACCCCGGAGCCCCACCGGCCCGGCGAAGCCCACCGGTGCTCCCGTACGTGCGACGACGGCCTCGGAATCGGCCATCTCCAGCTCGGTCACGTCCAGCAGCTTCTTCAGCTTGATCTCGTTGAGCTCGTGGTCGCCGCGCACCAGGGCCGCCACGATCTCCTTGGGCGTCTTGTAGAGGAGGGTTTTCACCAGCCGGTCGGGCGTCGTGTTGAGAAATCCGGTTACATCCGCGATGGTCTTCATGCCGGGCGTCGACACCTTTTGCAGGGGCCGCTGGGGCTCGTCCGACACCCGGCTCGGCGGCAGCACCTCCGCCCGCTCGACGTTGGCCGCATAGGTGCCTTCCTCCGTGTAGACGATCGTTTCCTCGCCTGTTTCCGCGAGGACCATGAACTCGTGCGAGGACGTACCTCCGATGAGGCCGGTGTCGGCTTCCACGGCGCGGAAAGTCAGTCCGCATCTGGTGAAGATCCGCTGGTAGGCGTCGTACATTTTTTGATAGCTGAGCCGTGCCGCCTCCTCGTCCACATCGAAAGAATAGGCGTCCTTCATGATGAATTCTCGCCCGCGCATCAGCCCAAAGCGGGGCCGAATCTCATCACGAAACTTGGTCTGGATCTGGTAGCAATTCAGGGGGAGCTGCCGGTAGGAGCGGACTTCCCGGCGAATCAAATCGGTAATGACTTCCTCATGGGTGGGGCCGAGACAGAAGTCCCGTTCGTGACGATCTTTGAAGCGCAGCAGCTCCTTGCCGTAGTAGTCCCACCGGCCTGTCTCGCGCCAGAGCTCGGCCGGGGAGGCGATGGGCATCAGCAGCTCCTGGGCGCCGGCACGGTTCATCTCCTCCCTGATGATGGTCTCGATCTTGCGGATGATCCTGAGGCCCAGCGGGAGGTACGTGTAGATGCCGGCGGCGACCTTGCGGATCATGCCGGCCCGGAGCATCAACCGGTGGCTGACGATTTCGGCCTCGCCGGGGTCTTCGCGAAGCGTGGGGATCAGGAGGTGTGAGACGCGCATGAATGGTAACAGCGATCAGGCCGACTGAGCCTAATTGGACAACAAGCGCTCGATATCATTCCAGAAGACGAAGACCATGATGCAAATCAGCAGGAGGAGGCCTGCCTGCTGCGCCAGCTCGCGCTGTCGCTCACCGAGCGGCTTCCGAAGGATCCCCTCGATCGCGAAGAACAGCAAGTGACCTCCGTCCAGAATGGGAATGGGCAACAGGTTTAACACGCCTAAATTGATGCTCAGGATCGCGATGAGAAACAACACACTCGAAGCGCCCTGCTCGGCCGCCTCGCCGGACACCTGGGCGATGGTGATCGGTCCGCCGATGGTCTTGCGGGACATTTCGCCGGTCACGACCTTGCCGAGCACGACCAGCGTGAGCTCCGTCCAGTGCCAGGTGGCGCGGGCGCCGTACAGGACGGCTGCGGCAGGCGAGCTCGCCCGAATAATCGATTGCTGGCCGGAAATACCGATGACGCCTTCCTCCACCGTCTTGCCGTTGACTTCCCGCTCCCTGACGGTCGGTATGACAGTGAGGTCAACCCGGTCGCCATCGCGCAGCACCACGAAGTCGAGCGGCCGGCCGGGGCTGTTTTTCACGACCTCGGTCATCCCCGACCACGAGTCGATCTCTTTGCCTTCTATCGCGACGACCCGGTCGCCGGCCTGGAACCCCGCGACCGCAGCGGGCATGTCGCCCATTACGGCCGTCACCACCGGCGCAGGCTCCTCGATACCGATGCGGTAATAGGTCTCTTCCTGCCCCTCCGACTCCGGGATCGGTTCGGGAACGACCCGAAACGAAAGGAGCTCCCCCTCCCGCTTGATTTCAAGACGGAGCGGCTTGCCCTTGCTGGTCGCAATGATCTCGAGCATCTCCGTCTTTGTCGAGATCTGCTCGTCGTTGACGCGGACCACGCGGTCGCCCACCTGCAAGCCGGCCTTCGCAGCCGGTGAATCGGTCACGACGGCCTCCACGTCGGGGGTTAGATCCTGAAACGCCGGCACGAACAGGGGTGCGCCGGTCGCGAGCCACCCGAAAAAGATGAGATAGGCCAAAATGAAGTTGAACCCGGGACCGGCCGCGACGATGAACATTTTCCGCGGCAGGCTCTGATGGACGAACGATCGTCGACGCTCCTCGGGGGACGACGCATCGGCCTCCTCCTCGCCGAAGAGCTTGACGTATCCGCCCAGCGGAAAAGCCGAGATGAGGTATTCCGTCTCACCGATCTGGCGCCCGAACACCTTGGGGCCGAATCCCAGGGAGTACTTGAGGACACGGACACCGACCCAGCGTGCGGCCATGAGGTGCCCGAGCTCATGGAAGGCGATGAGCACGCCCAGGACCACGAGAAACCACCATACCTTCTGGGCGATGACCCAAATGGCGTCTGGGGACCAGGCAATCAGCGAGTACACAGAAAGTTCCTTTCGTGATTCCTCGGAAGTTTTGAGTTTTTAGTTTTGAGTTCTCAGTTGGGTCACCAACTCAAAACTCAGAACTAAGAACTTAAAGCTGGCTTCGTTTACCGCGTGGCGCTGTGCACGAAGGCGCTCGCCTTCTCTCGGGCCCATGCGTCGGCCTCCAACGCATCCTCGAGTGTCCGAAGCTCGCGCGTGCTGTGGGCCTCCATCGTTGATCGAATCACATGGGGAATATCCCCGAACCGGATCCCTTCCTGGAGGTAGGCCGCGACGGCGATCTCATTGGCGGCGTTCAGCGTGGCCGGCATCGTGCCGCCGACGCGCAGGGCTTCGTACCCGAGCGCCAGGCACGGGAAGCGGTCCGTGTCGGGACGATAAAACGTGAGCGTTCCCACCTCCGCCAGGTCCAGAGACGGCAGCTCCAGCGGGATGCGCTCAGGATACTGCATGGCGTAGGAGATCGGCGTGCGCATGTCGGGCAGGCCCAATTGGGCCATGACCGACCCATCTTTGTATTCTACCAGAGAATGAATGATGCTTTCGCGGTGAACCAGGACGTCGATCTGAGCGGGATCGATATCGAAAAGCCAGCGCGCTTCAACGACCTCCAGCCCCTTGTTCATGAGCGTGGCCGAGTCAATGGTGATCTTGGCCCCCATTTTCCAGTTCGGATGCTTCAAAGCCCGTTCCGGCTTCACGTCGGCCATCTCGTCCTTGGCCATGTCCCAGAGCGGTCCGCCGGAAGCGGTGAGGATGAGCCGACGCACATCCTCCCGGCGATGACCTTCCAGCGACTGAAAAATCGCGCTGTGTTCGCTGTCAACCGGAAAAATCCTGACGCCATGGTCTTGTGCCTCCGCCTGCATGAGCTGCCCCGCCATCACCATGGGCTCCTTGTTGGCGAGCGCGACGTTCTTTCCGGCCCTGATCGCAGACAGCGTTGGGAGCAAGCCCGCACCGCCGACGATGGAAGAGATGACCAGGTCGGCTTCCGGCAAACGCGCGACCTCCGCCACCCCCCCGGGCCCGGAGACGACCGAGACCTTGACCTGGCCGCATCGCTGCCGCAATCGGGCCGCGGCCTGCTCGTCCGAAAGGGCCACGAGCTGCGGTCGGAACCGCCGCACTTGCGCTTCCAGCTTCTCGTCGCTGGTGGCGGCGGTCAGCCCCACGACCCGGAAGTGATTCGGGAACTTGTCCACGATATCCAAAGTGCTGGTGCCGATGGAACCCGTGGAGCCCAGGATGACGATATTCTTCATGTTGTGTCCTTCTCAAGCTGGTTCACCCAGCCTGCTCCGCGCGCGGGCGGCTGTCAACCTCCGTCCAGAGGCTGATCGACGATGAGCGGCGCGGTCGGCATGGTCCGGTGAGCAGGGCTCACCAGGGCAGCACCCGCGCCGCGGCCAGCCCTTTGACGTGGGTCAGATAGTAGTAGAAAGCCGGGGCTGTGAACAACAGGCTGTCGAGACGGTCCAGAAAACCTCCGTGTCCGACCAGCAAATGTCCGGCGTCCTTGACGCCCGCGCTGCGCTTCATGGCCGATTCGACGAGGTCTCCCAGCGCACCAACCGCGCCCAGGCCCAGTCCCAGCACCAGGCAGTCCACCGGGGTCATCATCGGGAGAAACGTCAACTTCGCGGCGTAGGCACCCAGGACGGCCAGCAGGAGCCCCCCGATGAGCCCCTCAACGGTCTTGTTGGGGCTGATCGTCGGCGCCAGCTTGTGCCGCCCGAGCGTCTTGCCGGCCACGTAGGCGCCGGTGTCACCAAGCCAGGTCACCAGAAGGAGGAAAAAAATCAAGGCGCTTCCGTCGTCCAACGCGTGCGTGAGGGGCAGGTGCCCGAGCGTGAATCCGACGTACAACACGCCCAGGGACAGGATCCCGCTGTCGCTCAGACTTGAATTCAGCGCCCTGCCCGAGATGAGTCGTGAGCCCAGGACCACCAGCAGCAGCAGGGCGAGCATGGCCCCGGCATGTTCACCGAACTGCATGGCGATGATCAGGGCGAGAGTCAATCCGGATCCGAGAGCAAGCTCGAGGCCGTGCCCCGCGGGTCCGAAATGAAGCTGGTAAAACTCTCTGACAGTGAGGACGGCCGCGCCCAGCACGAGAACGTGAAGGCCGATGGGCGGGACGTAGGCGATGACGACGTAGAGAAGAGGGACAAAGATCAGCGGCACGATGAGGCGCCGCGGGTCGAAGCGGCTCGCCGCACGGGGAAATTCCCCTGAGGCTTCTTGCGTTGACTGGTGGATGGACAAGGCTGGCCGTCCCCTAGAGCCCGCGATCCGGGGAGACGGCTTGGGACACCCGCCCGAAGCGCCGCTCCCGCCGTTGATACTCCAGGAGGGCCAGGAGGGCTTCCCGTCGGCGGAAGTCCGGCCACAGGGTGGGGGTGAAGTACAGCTCGGTGTAGGCCAATTGCCAGAGCAGGAAGTTGCTGATCCGGGTCTCGCCGCTGGTCCGGATGAGAAGGTCGGGATCCGGCTGCCCATGGGTCAGCAGCGCCCGTTCGAATGCGCGCTCGTCGATGGCGTCCGGCTCAAGCTCGCCTGCACGGCAGTCGGACGCCAGCCTCCGGGCCGCGTCCACGATCTCGGCTCGGCCGCTGTAGCTCAGGGCGACATTGAGAATCATGTTGCGCAGATGAGCCGTGTCCCGCTCGATGGTGCGGACCCATTCGGTGGCCGAGGCCGGGAGCATGTCCACCCGACCGATGGACTGAAACCGAATGCCTTTCTCAATCAGCTCGTCCCGTTCCGCCTTGAGATAGTGCTCCAGCAACTGCATGAGCGCGTTGATCTCGAGCGCGGGGCGCTTCCAATTTTCGAGCGAGAAGGCGTAGATCGTCAGGACGCCGATGCCCAGCTCCCGGCAGAGGGTCGTGATCTCGCGAACGGACTTCACCCCTTCCCGGTGGCCCGCAATACGGGGGAGGCCCCGTGCCTCGGCCCAACGACCATTCCCGTCCATGATCACGGCCACGTGGCGCGGCAGGAGGTCTGGATCCAAATGGGCGACGAGGTCGGACTCGGGCAGTTGCTCGTGGCTGATTGCAGTTCCCTTGGCCATGATCCGGCAGGTGATATACGTTTCTTCGCGACCTGGAAGCGCGTAAAAGGCGGGGTAGTTCGAGTCTAAACAGCGGGCGGGGAAATGTCAAACGCTTTTTGGAGATTTGCTTGATAAAGCATAGGGTTTGGTGCCACGCGGCGTTGCAGTGGTGAAAATCGATGCGCTATACTCCACCCACTCTTACTTGGAGGCAAACGGCATGGCTGACCACCCCATCGCGGACCTTGAGCGTTTCGGGTTCAATGAACGGGAGATCCAACAGGCGTTGGGTCGTGTCAAGGTCGCTGACGTGGACCACGCGGACCTGTATTTTGAATCCCGGGTGACCGAGTCCGTATCCCTGGAGGAGGGGATCGTCAAGCGGGCAACCAAGGGCATCTCCCAAGGGGTCGGGGTCCGGGCGACCGCGGGCGAGAAGACTGGGTATGCCTATTCGGACGAGCTGACCAAGCGGGACCTGGAGATCGCCGCCGACACGGCCCGGTACATCGCCCGCTCGCCACAGGGAGGGTCGGCTCCGGCCGTGACCCACCGTGCACGGCCGACTCGGGATTTGTACCCGTTGGAGGACTCCGTGTCGGAGGTTGGGACCCCCGCACGGGTTGATCTGCTCGGGCAAATTGACGTGGAGGCCCGCCGGTACGACCCGAGGATCAAGAACGTGATGGCCTCCTTCAACACCGAGCTCAAGATCGTCCTCATCGCGAACTCCGAAGGTCTGCTGGTGGGCGACGTGCAGCCGCTCTCGCGTCTCCAGATCACCTGCATTGCTGAAGATGGGAGCAACCGGCAAATCGGGTCGTTTGGCGGCGGCGGCCGAATGGGCTTCTCGTTCTATCACGAGGGCGATCGATTCATCCAATATGCGAGGGAGGCGGCGCGCCAGGCGATCCTGAATCTCAGCGCCGGGGATGCCCCGGCCGGCACCATGCCGGTCGTCCTGGGCGGGGGGTGGCCCGGCATCCTCCTCCACGAGGCCATCGGGCACGGGCTTGAGGCGGACTTCAATCGGCGAAAGACCTCCGCGTTCAGCAATCTCCTCGGTCGGCGAGTGGCCTCCGAAGCCTGCACCATTGTGGACGATGGCACCTTACCCTTCCGCCGTGGGTCCCTGAACATGGATGATGAGGGAACCCCGACCCAACGCACCGTCCTCATCGAGCGCGGCGTGCTCCGCGGGTATTTGGCCGATCGTCTGAATGCCAGGTTGATGGGCATCCCCCAGACCGGAAACGGACGGCGGGAGAATTTTCAGTGTGTCGTCCTGCCCCGCATGACCAACACCTTCATGCTCGCGGGGGATCTGGACCCGGAGGAGATCATCCGGTCCGTTTCGCGCGGCCTTTACGCCGTCTCCTTCGGGGGCGGCCAGGTGGATATCACCAGCGGGAAGTTCGTGTTTTCGGCGAGCGAGGCATATTTGATCGAGGGCGGGCGTGTGACGCGCCCGGTCAAAGGCGCCACCCTCATCGGCAACGGGCCGGAGATCTTGACGAAGGTCTCGATGGTCGGCCGTGACATGCGGCTCGATGAAGGCATTGGCACTTGCGGCAAGGAAGGGCAGTCCGTTCCCGTGGGCGTGGGGCTTCCGACGATCAAGGTGGATGAGATTACTGTCGGCGGAACCACGACCGCAAAGTAACAATTAAAAAGTGTCGATGTATATCCGACCAATCTAATTTTTTAATTTTGCCTTTTTAATTTGGCTAAGTAATGCACGAGCGTGCAAATCATGCAAACCTCGCCGCCGATTTACTGGCTCGCGCGAAGACGCTCGGCGCGACTGGCGCCGACATCGTCGTCGCGGACGGAGACACATTTTCGGTCCAGGTCCGCCTCTCGGCCGTCGAGCGGCTGACCAAGGCCCGTGAGAAGCGGCTGGGGCTACGCGTGTTCTTCGGCAAGCGGTCGGCTAGCACCGCAACCTCGGATTTTACCTCTGATTCCCTCGATCGGCTCGTGTCCGATACCTGTGCCCTGGCCAAAGCCGTAGCGGAGGACCAGGCGTCGGGCCTCCCGGATGCAAGCGCGATGGCGACGGAGTTCCCGGATCTCGATCTGTACGACCCCACCACCTTGGAGACGGAGAGGCAGATCGAGCTGGCCCGTCGAGCGGAAACCGGAGCCTGCGAGACTGACCCACGCATCACCAACTCCGAGGGGGCCGAATTTGACTCCAGCTCCGGGCAGGTTATCCTCGCCAATAGCCACGGTTTCGTCGGGGGGTACCGCAGCTCCAGTTTTTCGGTCGCGGTCTCTCCCATTGCCTCCGACCCGAGCACCGGGGGCATGCAGCGGGACTCGTGGTATGCGGTGAGCCGGCGGTTCGGTCGGCTGGAGGATCCGGAATCGGTCGGTCAGGAAGCGGCCAGGCGGACCCTTCGCCGACTCGGCGCGCGCAAGATCAAAACCACCCGGGCCCCGGTGATTTTCGATCCTGAAATGGCGGCGAGCCTGCTCGGTAATCTTTGCGCCGCTGCCAACGGCTATGGCTTGTACAAAGGGGCCTCGTGGTTGACCGGCCAGCTCGGGCAGCGCATCGGAGCTGAACGCGTCACCGTCTACGACGACGGCCAGCTCCGGGACGGCCTGGGATCTCGCCCTTTCGATGGGGAGGGGCTGCCGACCAGAAAGACGGTGGTCGTCGAGCGGGGCATCCTGAAGAGCTATCTGCTCGACACCTACTCTGCGGGAAAACTGGGTCTCTCATCGACAGGCAACGCCTCGCGCAGCGTGGGTGAGAGCCCGTCGGTCGGTCCGACGAACTTTTACATGGAGCCAGGCTCCTCGACGCCTGAGGAGATCATCCGGTCGGTGAAGCGTGGATTGTACGTGACCGAGCTCATCGGCTTCGGCGTAAACATGGTGACGGGAGACTACTCGAGGGGGGCGGTGGGTCTCTGGATCGAAAACGGCGAGCTGACCTATCCGGTCGAGGAAATCACGATCGCCGGCAATCTCAAGACCATGCTTCAGAACATCGAGATGATCGGGAACGATCTCCGGTTTCGCGCCCGCGTGGCATGCCCAACCGTGAAGATCGGCGAGATGACCATCGCCGGCTCGTAAACGGAATTAAAAATTGAAAAGGAAAAATTAAAAAGCACGGAGAAGAAAGAGCTAGAACTCGATTGACTCCTCTTCTTTTTCTTAATTTTTCCTTTCTAATTTTTACCTTTTCTCCCAGGAGGGCGTCATGGGACTCAAAGAGAGCATGGTGCAATATCCGAGCGAGGAGGTCACCGTCCAGGCCTTCCTCGTGACCCCGGACAGCGGCGGGCCCAGCCCGGCCATCATCGTGGTCCAAGAGTGGTGGGGACTGAACGACCATATCAAGGAGGTGGCCCGCCGCCTTGCGCGGGAAGGGTTCGCGGCCATCGCGCCGGATATGTACTCGCGGCTCGGACACAAGCTCACGACCGATGCCGCCGAGGCGGGGAAGCTCATGGGCATGTTGAGCATGGAGGACGGTCTGAAGGACCTTCACGCGACGATCAACTACCTCAAGACTGTCCAGGGCGTCGATCCCAATCGGATCGGCGTGACAGGATTTTGTATGGGGGGTGGGTATGCGCTCATGTTGCCCTGCGTGAGCCGGGACATCAAGGCCGCGGCTCCGTTTTACGGGCCCGTCCCGAACCCGGACACGCCCTTGAAGGATTTGGCCTGTCCGGTGCTGTACCTCTACGGGGAGGACGACGGATGGATTACGAGGACGGACGTCCAGCGCTTGGCGGATGCCTTGAAGAAGTACAACAAGTCCGGGGAGGTCAAGACTTATCCCGGTGCGCCGCACGCCTTTTTCAATGACACGAGAAAGGATGTGTATAAAGAGGCAGAAGCCAAGGACGCGTGGACGCGAACCCTGGCCTTGTTCAAGAAGCAGCTGGCGGCGTAAGCAGGGAGTCGCATGCACGCGAAATGAGCCCGAGACGCTCGGTCGAGGAGCTGCTGGAATCGGTCGGCGACGTTCCGCTCAGACTGGTGTATATCGCCGGCAACCTCACGGATGCTCACGAGGTCGAGCGGGTCCTGGATGAGCGTCAGATTGTCTTCGCGGTCAGTCTCGAGGCCTACACAAAGGCCTTCTCGTTGGCGCTGGGAGGCCAGTATCAGGGAGTCTTCTTTTACGTCCCTGATTTCCAGCATCAGCACGCACGAGAACTGCTGCAGAGCCACGGGATGCCTGATATCGTCGAATAACATTGTCGTGACACCGAGGTAACTGAATGGCACTTGATGTGGAGCAAGGTAAAAAGATGCTTCAATTGCTGACGTCGCGCTACGACGATCGGCACTGGCGAAAAAGGATCGAAAAGACGCTGAGCCTTCCGGCGGCGGGGGTTGGAGACGACCTGCAGCGGGAGATCTTTGTCTACCTCAGGGAAAAACTGAAGGCGTACAAGTCCCGCCGAGCGGATCCTGATTCGTGGATCGTCGGCGGGTATGTGACAAAGGAAGTCATCGAGCGGGCCAAGTTCAACCCTGCGGTGGTCGGATCCCCGGTCACCAAGGAGGATGTCTCATTCCTCGGTGAGGACCCGGGCTCCGAGGTGGATCACGACTGGTGGGAGGAGATGCTGGTCTGGTGGTTCGAGGAGCCGGAGCCCGAGGAAGGGGAGGAGGGCGCCGAGGGTGAAGGGGCCGGTGACGAGGAGGGGGAGACCGAGACTTCCGCTTCTGATCGATCGGCTCAAAAATCGGACAGCTGAACGGTGCGGTGGCTCAGCCTGCCCTGCTCAGCGCTCCGGTTCGACCACACTCAGGCTCGCATCCGCTCTGCTGCGGAACTCGCGCCAACCCGAGGCTGCGCCGGGCTGGCGCTCAAACAGTCCTCGCAGTCCGCCTTTGCCGTCCGGCTTCGGCGGACCGCGTCTGCTCGCCAAGTGCGGTGGCCCGAACCTCCGCGATTCGCAGTGACAGGCTGAGCCACCGC
>JBFGRM010000053.1:0-12397 GCA_041563675.1 Nitrospiraceae bacterium
CGGCGATGGCTGTCAGATGTATATCGAGACCAAAGACACCGAGGTCGTCCGCGTCACCTCGCCGCTGTCCTGGAAGAACAAATGGGGCGAGCGGTCGGAGACGGCCAAGGGACACGGGGGCATCTGCGTCCGGGGGCGGTTTGGATTTCAGTACATGGATACGAAGGACCGGCTGCAGCGACCCCTCAAGCGTGTGGACGGGCGGTTCGAGGAAGGCCCCTGGTTGGACATCGTCCAGGAGATCGTCGAGCGGCTGGCGGGCATCAAGGCCAAGCACGGCCCGCAGGCCATTGCCGGTCTCATCACCGCTCGCTGCACCAACGAGGAGCTCTACCTTTTCCAGAAGATCATGCGCGGCGTCATCGGCACCAACAAGCTCGACAGCAGCGCGCGCTACGGCCATCTCAATTTCGTTCATGCGGCGCGAGATTCGATGGGTATCGGCCGGATCGCGAACTCGTGGCCGGACATCACCGAGGCCAAGGCAATCCTGCTGGTCGGGTCGAATATCACGGAAACCAACCCGCTGACGGCCGTCAGAGTCAAAGAGGCGATTCGCGTCTACAAGGCGCAAGTGATCGTGGTGGACAGCGCGCAAACCAACATCTCCCAGTTGGCCTCGCATCCCATGCGGGTGCGGGCGGGCACCGAGCCCCTGCTGGTCAAAGGGCTCGTCAAGGCGGCCATCGATCAGGACTTGATCGATTCCGAGGCCACAGGCGCACACGCACAGGCCTTCGCAGCCCTGAAGCAGGCGGTCGACGGCATCTCACTCGACCGGATTGCGGCGCTGACCGGTGTCACCGTCGAGCAGATCCGCGAGGCCGCGGCGGTCTTCGCCGAGGCGCCCCGCTCCGTCATCATCTGCGGGGAGGGCATCGTCCGGCGGACCTACGGCTACGATCATGTGTTGGACCTGGTGGATCTGGCCTGGGTCACCGGAAAGCTGGGCAAGCCCGGCTGCGGCGTCAACACGGTCACCGAGGAGATCAACGAACAAGGCGCGGCCGACATGGGAGTCTGCCCCGAGTTTCTGCCCGGACAGGCGCCCTTCACCGATGAGGCGGCGCGCGCGAAATTCGCTGAAGCCTGGGGCACCGAACTGCCGGCACCGGAAAGCGGCGCATCCTTGATGGAGATTCTGGAGGGGTGCCGACGGGGTGAGATCAAAGCCCTCTACGTGGTGGGTGAAAATCCCCTGGCGACCCTGCCGGCCTCGGCCGATGTCAAGGGCGCGCTCGAGCGCGTCGAGGTTCTGATCAGCCAGGATCCGTTCCTCACGGAGACCGGGCGTCTCGCCCATTATGTGCTGCCCGCGGCGACCTATGCGGAAAAGGACGGCACCTTCACCAACCTCGAAGGCAAAGTGCTCCGGGTCCGGCAGGCGCTCGACCAGATCGGAGAGAGCCTCCCGGACTGGCACATCATGACATCCATTGCCACCGGGCTGGGGTGCGAGCTCGACTATGAGTCGCCGAACGACATCCAACGCGAGATCATGAAGCTGCTCCCCGGGTACTACAACCTGGGCGAGCCCCGGAAGCTCACGCCGAGGGCGGACGCGTACCTCTCCAACGGGTATCAGGCGCAGGTGGGCGGTCGTTACCGCGACGCGCTCAAGCGTTGGGACGGGCCCGCGGCCGGAGCAGAGCATCGCTTCGGACTGATGATGGGGCAGTTGCTCTACCACTCCGGCAAGCTGTCCACGCAGGCCAGCGGCCTCATCACCATCGCGCCCAACACGGGGCGGCTGCATCTCAATCCCCAGGACATGGAGCGGCTGAAGTTGAGCGAGGACAGCCGAGTGAAAGTCACAAGCGATCGGGGTTCCCTCACGATGGGTGTGAAAGGGGACCTGAACGTGCTGGCCGGCACGTGCTTCTTCCCGGAGCATTTCAACGAGCCTCCGGTGAAGGACCTGATGCCCCTCGAAATCGACGGGCGCACGCGCGTCCCGTATTTCAAGCTTGCCAGCGTCACCCTGGAAAAGGTATAGCGGGCTGGCACGGGAGAGCCGGAGCAAGAGGAGATTGGGATGAGCGTCGGCACGCTGACGAAAAAGTTTCTCGAGGCCGTGATGTTCCGGGAGATCTGGGAGGCGATGAAGGTCACCTTCCGGCACATGTTCCATCGGCCCATCACCTTTCAGTATCCCCGCGAGGAACGGACGATTCCCGACGCGCACCGCGGCGCCTTGTGCCTGCTGCGCTACGACAACGGACAGGAGCGCTGTGTCGGCTGCGATCTGTGCGAGGCCGCTTGCCCGTCACGCTGCATCAAGGTCGTCAGTGAAGAGGACAAGTCCCTCCCGCTGCAGCGATACGCGAAGGAGTTCTACATCGACATCACGAAATGCGTCTTTTGCGGCTACTGCGTCGAGGCCTGCCCGGTGAATGCGCTCTCCATGACCAAGATGTACGAATACTCCACGCATGACAAGCGCGCCCTCCTCTTCGACAAAAAGCGGCTCTACGATATCGGCGAACGCCATCTCGTCGACGCCAAAAAATACCTCTACGCCCACAATCAGGAAAAGGATGACGAATTCGGTCGGGACTACCGTTATCATTTTCCTGAACCGGTTGAAAAGTCGAAGTCCTGAGCCAGATGGTCCCTTTCTTCTTCGCCTATTTTTCCCTCGTGAGCATCATCGCGGGGGTTCTCACCGTTGGCCTGAAAAACCCCGTGCACTGCGGGCTGGCCCTGCTTGCCCTCCTGCTCCACGTCTCCGGTCTGTTCCTCCTGCTTAACGCGGAATTCATCTGGGCGGTCCAGGTGATCGTCTACGCGGGGGCCATCCTGGTTCTCTACCTGTTCGTCTTGATGCTGCTCAACCTCAAGACCTCCGAGCAGTACCTGCACCGGCATTTCTTGTGGTTCCTCGGTCCCGCGGTGGCCGGCGGGCTTTACTTGGTCGTGCTGATGGTGCTCTCTCCGTTCGAAGGGGCCAAGGGGGACACACCACCCGACGTGATCGTGTCCAGCGGGGGCACATTCGCCGTGGGGATTAAGATGTTCAGCGAGTACTTGTTGCAGTTCGAAATCGTGGGGGTCTTTTTGCTGGGCGCGATCATCGGAGCCATCGTCCTCGCCAAGACACCCCGCCAGGAAAGCAACAGGGCTGAGTGATGGTGCCGCTGTCCGCATATGTGACCGTGAGCGCGGTGTTGTTTCTGACCGGCCTCGTCGGCGTCCTGATCCGCCGTAATTTCATCATTGTGCTGATGGCGGTTGAGATCATGTTGAACGCGGCAAATATCAATCTCGTGGCATTTTCTTATTACCTTGATTCGATGGCCGGCCAGATCGTCGCGCTCTTCATCATCGCCATTGCCGCCGGCGAGGCAGCCGTCGGCCTGGCCATCATCATCGTCGTGTTCCGCGGGAAAATCTCGACGAACGTCGATGAGATGAATCTGTTGAAGTGGTAAGGTGGTTGACCTTCTCGTTCTTTTGATTCCGCTGTTCCCGCTGCTGGCCGTGCTCCTCAACGGCCTGCTCGGGTCCCGCTATTCCCACGAGGCCGCCCACCGCCTCGCCTGGGGCTCGGTGGGTCTCTCCTTCCTCTGCGCCATCGCCGTTTTCATCGACACCCTCAAGACCGGTCAGGTTCGGGAGGTGGTCGCCTATCAGTGGATCTTCGGCGGCGACCTCACGATCAATTTGGCCTTTCTGATCGATCCCCTGACCTGCATCATGATGCTGGTGGTGACGGGCGTCGGGTTTCTGATCCACCTGTATTCGGTCGGCTACATGCATGGGGAAGAGGGGTTTACCCGCTTCTTCACGTACATGAACTTGTTCATGGTCTCCATGCTGTTGCTGGTCATGGGGAACAACTACCTTGTCCTTTTCATCGGATGGGAAGGGGTGGGGCTCTGCTCCTACCTGCTGATCGGCTATTACTACGACCGCGTGTCCGCCGCCAAGGCCGCAACCAAGGCCTTCGTCGTGAACCGGATCGGGGATGCCGGCTTTTTGGTCGCGATCTTTCTGGTCTTCGCCCACTTCAGAACGCTCGATTACACCGCGGTCTTCGCACAGGCGGACACCCTCAGCGTTGGGATGGCAACGGCGATCGCGATCTGCCTGCTGATCGGCGCCATCGGCAAATCCGCGCAGATTCCGCTCTACACCTGGCTGCCTGACGCGATGGAGGGCCCAACGCCGGTCAGCGCCCTGATCCATGCGGCGACGATGGTGACGGCCGGAGTCTACATGATCGTCCGTAACCATGTGATCTACGACATGGCGCCCATGGCGATGACGACTGTCGCCTGGATCGGGGGGACCACGGCGCTCTTCGCGGCGACGATCGGGTTGGTGCAGAACGACATCAAGCGGGTCCTGGCCTATTCGACCGTGAGTCAGTTGGGCTATATGTTCCTGGCCTGCGGTTTGGGCGCCTATGCCGCGGCGATTTTTCACCTCATGACCCACGCCTTCTTCAAGGCCCTGCTGTTCCTGGCAGCCGGATCCGTGATCCACGCGCTCTCGGGCGAGCAGGACATTCGCAGGATGGGGGGGCTCAAGCGAAAGATCCCTTGGAGTCACGGCGTGTTCCTGGTGGGCACCCTCGCGATCGCCGGGCTTCCCCCGCTCGCGGGTTTCTGGAGCAAGGACGAGATCCTGGCGCACGCCTTCACACAGGGACGCTACGTGCTCTACGGCATGGCTGCGCTGGGGGCGCTCCTCACCGCGTTTTACATGTTCCGGCTGACCTACCTCACGTTCTACGGCTCCTCACGCGTCGACCCGCAGGTCGCCAGCCACATCCACGAATCGCCGGCGGTCATGCTGGGCCCCCTTGTCGTCCTGGCCGGCCTCTCGATCGTCGGTGGATTCCCCGGCGTGCCGCCGCAAAGCGGGTGGTTCCATCACTTCCTGGCCCCCGTCACGGCCGTGGCCGACGCCGTCCACCATGCCAGCCTCAAGGAAGAGCTCATCCTAATGGCCGTCGCCACCGTCATCGCTCTCCTGGGCTGGGGCCTCGCCCATTATATGTATAGTTTGCGCCCCGATCGCCCCGGGCAGTGGAGTCAGGGCGTGCCGCGCGCGTACAGCATGCTGCTCAATAAGTACTACGTGGATGAGGCCTACGACGCAGCCATCGTGGAGCCCACGAAGCGGGTCGGCTCGCTCTGGGACTGGGTGGACCGCAACATCATCGACGGGATCGTCCGGTCGGTGGGCCGCATGACCCAGGCCGGATCGGCGGGCAGCACCTGGATCGAGAAACACATCATCTACGGACTGCTCAATGTGATCGGCTACACGAACCACCTGGCCGCGTGGTCGTGGCGGAAGCTGCAATCCGGAATGGTCCATCACTATGCGGCCATCATCGTGGCCGGCCTGTTTCTCCTCGTGCACCTCATGCTCGCGCTGTGGACCGGATCCATCACGATCGGCCTGGAACTTGAGTAACGAAGAATGACCGAAGAATTACAAATCGGATTTCCCATCCTGTCGGTCCTGCTCCTGCTCCCCCTGGCCGGCGCGCTCTTCATGTGGCTGCTTCAGGACGAGGATCAGATCAAGAACACCGCCCTGGGGGTGTCGATCATCGAGTTCGTGCTCGCCGCGGTGATGCTGTTTCGCTTTGTTCCCGACTCAGCGGCCATGCAATTTGCTGAGCGCGCGCGCTGGATCCCGCCGCTGGGGATCAGTTACCACCTGGGCGTCGACGGCATCAGCGTGCTCTTCGTCGGGCTCACGGCGTTCCTGACCCTCCTGATCGTCATCTACTCGACCGACACCGTCCGGCAGCAGGTGAAGCTGTACTTCATGGCTCTCCTGGCGCTCGAGACGACAATCATGGGGATTTTCCTTTCCCTCGACCTCATCCTTTTCTTCGTCTTCTGGGAATTGATGCTGATTCCCAGCTACCTCCTCATCAAGCTCTGGGGGCCCGGCGCGGACCGGCAGTATGCGGCGCTCAAGTATGTGCTCTACACCCTATTGGGTAGTGTCTTCATGCTCGTCGGTATCGCGCTCCTGAATTTGAACTACCACGACTGGGCCGTCGCGCACGGCATTCAGCCCGTGTATTCCTTCGACATCCTGGATCTGTTGTCGGTGCCCATCTCCACCGAGAAACAGCTCCTGATCTTCTGGCTCATCTTCCTTGGTCTGGCCTTCAAGGCACCCATGTTCCCGTTCCACACCTGGCTTCCGGACGCGCTCCTGGAAGGGCCCATCGGGATGGCGGTCGTCCTCGCGGGCGTGAAGTTGGGGACTTACGGATTTCTGCGTCTCAGTCTGCCCCTGGTGCCCGATGCGGCCAAGCACGAAACGGTCGTCGCGATCATGATGGTGCTCGGACTGGCGGCCATCCTCTACGGGGCTATTGTCGCGCTCATCCAACCTGATTTCCGCCGCCTGCTGGCGTACAGCAGCATTAGCCACCTGGGATTCGTCGTGCTCGGGGTCTTCGCCCTGAACTTCCAGGGAATCCAGGGCGGCCTGCTCACCATGATCAACTTGGGGTTCAGCACGGCGGGGCTGTTCTTCCTGGCGGGGTTCCTCTACTCACGCTGGCAGAGCACGCACCTGTCCACATTCGGGGGCTTGGCCAGGCAGATCCCGCTCTTTGCGACCTTCTTGCTGATCATCGGGCTCGCATCGATCGGATTGCCCGGCACCAACGGGTTCGTCGGCGAATTCCTGATCCTGCTGGGCGCCTTCCAGGCCTACTGGCTTTACGGTTCGGTGGCCGTCCTCGGCGTGATTTTCAGCGCGGCGTATTTCTTGTGGTACTACGAACGCGCGATGTTCGGTCCCCTGTCGGAACGGGTGAGTCGCGCCATCAGCGACCTGCGCGCGCCGGAGCTGATCATCGCGGTCTCCCTTTGCACCATGATCTTTTGGATCGGGCTCTATCCGTCGCCGTTCCTTCGCATCATGAACGGGTCCGTGCAGGCACTGGTCGAACGGCTGGACCAGGGCGCCACCCCGACGACGGCGATCGCGACACGAATGAAAGAAGAATAACGCGCCATGGATCCCTACCTCCTGCTGATCATTCTGTTCGCGCCGTTCCTGGGCGCCATCGTGCTGATCTTCGTCTCCAATCGGCAGCCGTTGCTGGTTCGGGCCATCGCTGCGTTGTCAGCCGGCATCTGTCTGCTCTGCTCGTTCCGGCTCTTCTACGCCTATGATCCGGATGCGGGCGGGTTTCAATTCATCCAGCGCTTCGTCTGGTCGGAGGAGCTGGGTATCGCGTTTTATCTCGGCGTGGACGGCATCGGCACGCCGCTCGTGCTGGCATCCTCCATCCTCCTGTTTGCAGGAATTTTCATCTCCTGGCACATCGAGGACCGCGCCAAGGAGTTCTACATTTTCCTCCTGATCCTCGCCGCTGCGACGATCGGGGTCTTCATGTCCCTGGATCTGTTCTTTCTGTACTTCTTCTACGAGATGTCCGTGATCCCCATGTACCTGCTTCTCGGCGTCTGGGGCAGCCATACCAAGGGGTACCTGGAAATGACGGATGCCGAAGGGAAGAAGAAACGCGACTTTGTCGGCTTCATCCTGAACTTTGCCGCCAACAGCAAGGAATACGCGGCCATGAAGCTGACCCTGTTCCTGTCGGCGGGCGCCGTGGTCGCGCTCATGGGCATCCTGCTCATCTACCAGTTCTCCGGGTTGTACACCTTCGACATCCTCGTCCTGCGCGAGCAGGCCGAACTGTCCGGGACCCTGTCCTGGGTCATATGGTTGTTGGTCTTCTTCGGCTTCGCCTCCATTGCGCCCATTTGGCCGCTGCACTCCTGGTCGCCGGTGGGACACGCCGCAGCGCCAGCCGCGACCAGCATGCTGCACGCGGGCGTGCTCATGAAGCTCGGGCATTTTTCGATCATCCGCGTCGCGTGGGAGATCATGCCGGACACCACCCGCGAGCTGATGCCCATTGCCGCCGTGCTCTGCGTGTTCAGCATCATCTACGGGGGATTCGTCGCGTACTATGCCCGCGACACCAAATACGTGATCGGCTATTCCAGCTCGAGTCACATGGGGTACGTCTTCCTGGGCATGGCCGCCCTCGACTACATCAGCCTGACCGGGGCAGTGCTCTACATGTTCGCGCACGCGTTGGCGACTGGAATGCTCTTTGCCATGGCCGGCTGGGTCTACGACCAGACCCATACTCGTGACATCCCCTCGCTGGGAGGTCTCGCGACCCGCATGCCCTTCGTCACGGCCTGCTTCATGGTGGCGTGCATGGCCTCCATCGGAATGCCGGGAACCGTCAATTTCATCGCCGAGATCATGATCATCGTCGGGGCCTGGAACAAGTACCCCTTCCAGGTCATCGTCGCCGTCGTCGGCATCGTGCTCACCATGGCCTACCTGTTCCGCATGATGCGGGGTGTCTTCTATGGCCCCATGGACCATAAGTACAGTCATGCGCACGACACGGTCGCCTGGGTGGACCGCGCGCCCTTGCTCATCATGATCGCCTGCAGCATTGGCTACGGGATCTTCCCGGGTCATTTTTACGACGTCATCCGCTCCGGGGTCGATCCGCTCATCTCAAGGATCATGGAGCTGACCCCCCTGGTGACACAGAGTGCCGGAGGAATGATGCCGTGACCTTCACGCTGTCCATGTCGGCCGCGGATCTCCTGCTGCTGCTCCCGGAGATCTTTCTTACCCTGTGGCTTTGCGCGGTCTTGACCGTCGACTTCATGATGCGCCGCCTCCCGCAGCAGCAACTGGCCTATTTGAGCGTCGCGGGTCTGCTGGGGGTACTGGCGATCCTCATCTGGTTCGACCAGACCGGCATCAGCGGGACCCTCTTCGGCCGAATGTTTGTCGTCGACGGTCTCGCTCTTTTCTTCAAGATCTTCATCGTGGGCGCCACCGTCATCGTCATTCTCGTTTCGGTGGACTACGTCAACCGCTTCCACTTTTTCCGGGGCGAATACTACTTCCTGGTGATGATGTCAGCGCTGGGCATGATGTTCATGTCCTCGGCCAATGATCTGTTGTCCCTCTTCGTCACTTTGGAATTCTCGACCTTCGGGTTCTACATTCTGGTGGCCTACCTTCGCGACGACCTGGCCTCGAACGAGGCCGGCCTCAAGTTCTTCATTCTCGGCGTGTTCGCCGCCGGGCTGCTCGCGTACGGCATCAGCCTCGTGTTCGGTGAGACCGGAAAATTGGTCTTCGCCGACATGGCCGCCGCCGAGCCCAGCGCCGGGCTGGTCATCGGATACCTGCTCATCTTTGGCGCCCTCGGCTTCAAGATCGGCGCGGTTCCGTTTCATTCGTGGATTCCCGACACCTACCACGGCGCCCCCACGCCCGTGACGACATTCTTATCCGTCGTGCCAAAGGGCGCGGCTTTCGCGATCCTCATCCGCATGCTGTTCGTCGCCATGGCGACGTTCAAGCCCGCGTGGGTCTTGCTCATGGTGGCCGCATCCATCCTGAGCATGACCTACGGCAACATTGTTGCGATCGCGCAACGCAACATCAAGCGTCTACTAGCCTATTCGGGCATTGCGCAGATTGGAAATGTCCTGATCGGGCTGGCTGCGGGCACCAAGATGGGAAGCGACGCGATTCTTTTCTACCTGCTGACCTACCTGTTTGCCAATCTTGGAGCCTTCGCCGTGGTCATCGCGGTCAGCAACGCGATTCGGAGCGACGAGATCGAGGATTACAGCGGGCTCAACCGACGGTCACCCTTCCTGGCCTTCGCGATGCTGGTGTTCCTTCTGTCCCTGGCGGGCGTGCCTCCGCTCGCGGGGTTCATCGGCAAGTTGTACATCTTCGTGGCGGCGATCAAGGAAGAGCTCTATACCCTGATCGTTGTCGGGCTCATCAACGTCGTCATCTCAATGTATTACTACCTCGTCGTGGTCAAGAAGATGTATATCAACGAGCCAACCGATCCCACGGTGCTGACCATTTCGACCCCGATGAAGGTCGCGGTCTACGTGGGCCTCATCGGCACCCTGGCACTCGGCATCTATCCCCGCCCCATCATCAATTGGATCGTGGATGCCACCCTCATGTTTTCCCAGATCGTGGCGCCCAGTGCGTCGCTGCCCGTCAGCAGCCTTCCCTTTGGGGGCTGACCGCCTGCTCCCTGTCCACGTCACTTCCACGCCGATCCGGCCCTCACCCTTACGAGGGGCCTCCTCAGGGGGACGCGGTTGCGCAGCTTTTTACCTCCGCACCGCCTTCCGCACCCCCATGCGATCCCTCTGTTTTTGCTGAATCTTCTCGCCTGTTGGAACGTGGCGGGCCGCTTGCATAATCCCAAGGCACGATTCCCGAATAAAGTTGATGGCTTCCGGGAGGTACGTTTTAATGACCGAAGGCCTTGTTGGGAAAGGCGATCTGAGTTGCCCTGTGGACGCGCCACGAGACACAGTTGCCGCACCGTCTCCAGCCCCGTCGGAGTCGCCGCCTGCGCCGTGGCTGGCTCGATGGCGGGATTTGACCGCCCGCAACTGGAACCCGCTCGAATGGAAGATTGAAACCCGTGTCCTGGCCGGGTTTGCGCTGGTCTTCCTGGTCCTCCTCGTCATAGCCGGCGTCTCCTTCCGCAACACGAACCGGTACTTCGAAAACAGCGAGCTCGACGCCCGCAGCCGCGAAGTCCTGCAGTTCCTCAACCTCACGCTCCTCCTGCTCGAGGAGTCGGACCTTGGTCTTCGCCGTTATCTCGTGACGGCGGACCCCACCTATCTGACAGCCTACGAAAACGCCCGGCAACGCGCGCCGGTGCATCTGGACCACTTGCGGGACATTACGCGCGATCACGAAACCCACGAGGCACGTCTCGACCGCCTCGAGGAGGTCATCACGCAAACGCTGGAGGCCGGGGAACAGGCGATCGCGCTGCGCAAGGAACGCGGCTTCAAAGGGGTCCGTCGCCTCGTGCGCGACGGTATCGCCACGGCCCAACTCAATGAGATTCGACTGCTGCTGGACAAGATGGGCAACACGGAGCGAGCCCTTCTGATCAGACGCGGGCAGGAATCCATCGTCGGGACGCGCAGCACGGTCGTCCTCCTCTCGATCGGGACAGTGTTGCAATTCCTGCTGCTCTCTCTGGTCTATTACCTGATCCGGTATGACATCGACCAGCGCCGGCGCGTGGCCGCCGAGCTGGAGCACAGGGGCGAGCAGCTCGAGGCGGCCAATAAGGAGCTGGAAGCGTTTAGCTACTCGGTCTCCCACGACCTGCGGGCGCCGCTTCGACACATCGACGGCTACGTGGGGCTGCTGCAAAAGAGCGCGGCGCGGAAGATCGACGACAAGGGCAAGCGCTACTTGCAGACCATCTCGGACTCGGCGAAACAGATGGGGCGCCTGATCGACGACCTGCTCTTGTTCTCCCGCATGGGTCGCACCGAGATGGCGAACACGCCGGTGAAGCTGGACCAGCTCGTCAAGGATGTCGTGAACGGCCTGCAGCCCGAGGTCCGGAAACGCGCCGTGTCCTGGACCATCGGCCAGTTGCCCGTGGTTCGTGCCGACCCGGCCATGCTCAAGCAGGTATTCGTCAACCTCATCGCCAACGCCCTCAAGTTCACGGGCACGCGGGAGCTGGCCAAGATCGAGATCGGGAGCATCCTCAGCCACGACGGCGATGCGGTGCTCTACGTGCGGGACAACGGTGTCGGCTTCGACATGCAGTACGTGGGCAAGCTGTTCGGGGTGTTCCAGCGGCTGCACCGGTCCGAGGAGTTCGAGGGAACCGGCATCGGTCTGGCCAACGTCCGCCGCATCATTCATCGGCACGGCGGGAGAACCTGGGCCGAAGGCGCCCTAGAGAAGGGGGCGACCTTCTATTTCACCTTGCCGCTGGCATAGCGAGCGAGCATGAACGCGCGACACACCATCTTATTGGCTGACGATAACGACAAGGACGTCGAGCTGATCCTCAGCCTCCTCTCGGAGCATGATCTGCCTCATGAGGTGATCGTGAGCCGGGACGGCGCCGAGGCGCTGGATTACCTGTACCGGCGCGGACGATTCTCCGCACGCCCCCCCGGTCACCCCACCGTGGTCCTGCTCGACGTGAAGATGCCCAAACTGGGCGGCCTCGACGTCCTGCGCGTCATCAAGGCGGACACGCACCTGCGCGTCATTCCCGTTGTCATGCTGACCTCGTCCCGCGAAGAGCGCGACCTGGCGGAGAGCTACCAGCTCGGCGCCAATGCGTACGTCGTGAAGCCCGTGTCCTTCGAGCTGTTCAGGCAAGCCCTGAAGCAGACGGCCACGTTTTGGGGGGCAGTCAACGAACCACCGCCGGTTCACTAGGAAGCCATCGCAGTCAACGGAGCCACATGCCGAAACAGAAACGCCCTGAACCGGAGCCGCTGCGCGTCCTCCATCTCGAGGACAGTGCGCCGGATGCGGAGCTGATCCAGGC
>JBFGRM010000054.1:0-12266 GCA_041563675.1 Nitrospiraceae bacterium
ACGGCGATGCGCGCCTTATCCGCCGGGGCGTAGGACACGAACCAGGCATGATCCTTGAGTTTTTTGGGCGTGTCTTCATCCTCCGTGTCGATCCGGATCGAGGCGGTCTGCGCGGTGCCGGTTTTTCCGGCGATGGTCACCAGAGGGGAATTCGCGCGCTTCGCCGTGCCGTCGGTCACCACCGCCTCCATGGCGGTCCGGATCAGATCGAGCGTCTCTGAACGGACTTGAAGCCGTCCGCGTGACACGACCGGGAGCTCCTGCACGCGCCCGCTCTGACGCTCCATGACCGCCCGGACCAAATGCGGCCGATAAAGGACACCCCGATTGGCAACCGCGGCGGTCACTTGGGCCATCTGAATCGGGGTTACCGTGACATAGCCCTGGCCGATCGATGCGGAAATCGTCTCACCGGGCAGCCAGATCTCCTGCTTCACCCGTTCCTTCCATTTCGGTGTCGGAACGATTCCGATTCGCTCAGACGGCAGCTCGATCCCCGTCTTTCGACCGAGGCCGAAGAGCCGCATGTAGGTCGCCATCGTCTCGATACCCATCCGGTTCCCGACGGTGTAGAAATACACATCGCAGGAATCCACGATCGCTCCGTGGAAATCCACCTTGCCATGCCCGCCGGCCCTCCAATCACGATAGGTGCGCCGGCCGAACCTGAACCCTCCCGCACAGTGCACCTCCGTATCGGGCTCGACGGTTTTTGACTCCAGCGCGGCCGCCCCCATGACGATCTTCAGCGTCGACCCCGGGGGATACTGCCCCTGCGTCGCTCGATTGGTGAGCGGGTGACCCTCATCGTTCACGATCTCCTCCCACTGTGGACGCGTCAGCTCGCGGGAGAGCACGTTGGGATCGAAGGCCGGACGACTGGCCAGGGCCAGCACTTCGCCGTTGGTGGGATCCATCGCCACGATCGCCCCGAACTCCTCGCCCAGCAGCTCCTCGGCCAGGCGTTGCAAACGAATATCGATGGTGAGGTAGAGATCGTCCCCCGCCTGTGGCTTGTGGACCTTGACGGTTCGTTTCTCGTGACCGTGCGCATCCACCTCCACGATCCGCTCGCCGGCCTGACCGCGCAGAAATCGGTCGAAGGTGAACTCGACGCCGTATTGCCCGACGATGCTGCCCAGGTGCAGCTCGGCGAACTCGGGCCTCTCCAGCTGCAGGGCGGAGACCTCCCCGACATACCCGATCAGATGCGCGCCGGTCGTCCCGGCCGGATAGTTGCGCTGTGATTCCGCCTGAATCATGACGCCCGGCAGGCTCAGCCGGTTGGCTTCGACCACCGCGGCCTCTCGGAGCGTCAACCGGTCCTTGATCTTTTTGGGCACGAACCTGCCGCCGCGAGCGGCGAGCTTCCGATCGACGACGTCCACGTCCAAGCCGATCAGGGTGGCCAATTCCTTGGCCAACGCCGTTCGATCGTCCACGTCCTCGCGTGTGACGTAGAGGGTGAAGCTCGGGACGTTGTTGGCGAGCAGCACCCCGTTTCGATCGTAAATGAGACCACGAGCGGGCTCGCGGACGACGTTCCGCGTCCGGTTGTCCTCGGACAACTCACGGTAGTGGCTCCCCTCGTGAATCTGCAACTGCCACAGGCGGAAGCCGAGCACCGCGAGGACCAGGAGGATCCCGACCTTGGCCAGTCGCAAGCGTCGCTGGTAATCTTGATGCTCGTTTTGGCTGATCCCCGACATAGATCTTTCAGACTCCGATCCGCGCCCCGACTTCCTCAGGCGTCTGCAGCTTGTGCAGGTGCGAACCGACCAGCAGATACAGCAGGGCCGCCACGACCGCGTCGTAGACCGCCTGCGGAAGGAGCACGGAATAGAGCCCGTAGAACGCCTCCATCGCCGATCCCCCGCCCCGGCCGCTGAGAAGAAAGACCAGCCCCGAGATAACCGACAGGGCGAGCATGACGACGAACGCCGTCACCGGGGTGGTCGGGGCGACGTAGCGCCCTGCGACTCCGGCCAGCAGCCCGGAGACCCCCTTGGTCACCAGGTTGAGGCCGAGCACACCGGCCGAGAAAAAGTCCTGAACCAGCCCGAGCGCCAGGCCGACGAGCAGTCCTTCGAACCGGCCCAACGCCAGGCCCATCAGCACCGCCGTGACCAGGCAGAGGTCCGGGCGGACCCCGGCCACGCTCACCGCGTCCAGGAAGGTCGTTTGAACCGGCACCACGAGGAGGAGCAGGCTAATGTAGACAGCGTATTTCATCAACGCACGAGCGCAGGCGTCGGGTTCTCACGCAGGCCGACGGGAGGGGCAGCTATGCCGGGCGGGCGGCGGTAATGACGAGGACCTCCTCCAGCTTGGAGAAGTCCACCATCGGGACAAGTTCTGCTGATTGAAAGAGGTCGTCCTGCGTCTTCTCAATCTGCTTGACGACGCCGATCATAAGCCCTTTGGGGAAGTTCCCGACCAATCCCGAGGTGACGACGATATCGCCCTCCCGCATGGTCGAGAGGAGGGGGATATATTTCATGCGCAGCAGACCTCGGGGCGTGCCGGTCACGAGCCCCTCATCCCGGGTTCGCTGGATGAGAGCGGTCACCGCCGTGTTCGGATCAGTGACGAGCAGAACCACGGAAGAGGTGGCTGTTGTCTTGACGACTCGTCCAACCATACCCGCCAGTGTAATGACTCCCATATCCTGTTGAATGCCGTCGCGCTCTCCTTTGTCGAGCAAAATGCCTCGGTACCAATTCGTCGAATCGCGGCCGATGACCCGAGCGGCCACGGTCGAGGGCCAGTGATGGCTCCGAAACTCGAGCAAGCCGGCTAGCCGATCGGTGGCGGCCGCCGACTCTCGTAACTGATTGTTCTGTCCTCTCAAGAACTCGATCTCACGCCGCAATCGTTCGTTCTCAATGTGCACATCGCCGAGCGCGACGTACCCCTCCCACATGTCCGACAGGCCTCCCTTGAGCGCCGCCATCCCCTGCAGCGGAAAGGAGACCAGATCCGCGACCGGGCGGCCCATGTTCTGCAGAAGCCCCTGGCTCTGCGTGGGGAGCACAAAGACCACGGCGAGAAGGAACACCAAGAGGAACAGAATGGCCCGTTTGGGCCCGGAGATCGATCGGAACATCACCATCCGCATGCGGGATGGAGTCCTTTACCGCAGGTTCGCGCTTTGCGACATCGCGACCTTCGGGAGCAGTTCCAGCTCATCGAGAATCTTGCCGACACCCAGGACGACCGACGTGAGCGGATCATCCACCGTGATGATGGGAAGATTGGTTTCCTCCCGGAACCGGGTGTCCAGACCCTTCAACATGGATCCCCCACCGGTCAGCACGATACCCCGGTCGATGATGTCGCCGGCAAGCTCCGGCGGGGTGTTTTCCAAGGCGACCCGGATGGCATTGATGATCGTGCCGATGGGCTCCTGCAGCGCCTCGCGGACCTCTGCGTCGTCCAACACGAGCGTCCGCGGGATGCCCGAGATCAGGTCCCGCCCCTTGATCATCATGGTCTTCTTTTCCTCGAACGGATAGGCCGAGCCGATTTCCAGCTTGATCCGCTCGGCCATGTGCTCGCCAATGAGCAGGTTGTACTTCCGCTTCACATAGTTCATGATCGCATCGTCCATGCGATCGCCCGCCACCTTCACCGATTCGCTGTACACGATGCCGCCCAGTGATATGACGGCGATGTCGGTGGTGCCTCCGCCGATGTCCACCACCATGTTGCCGGAGGGCTCGGTGATGGGCAGACCGGAGCCGATCGCGGCCGCGACCGGTTCCTCGATCAGATAGACTTCCCGCGCGCCGGCAAGCTCGGCCGAGTCACGCACCGCACGCTGCTCCACCTGCGTGATGCGGGATGGCACGCCGATGATGATACGAGGCCGCACGAACGCGCTCCGATTCAGCGCCTTCGTGATGAAGTGCTTGAGCATCTTCTCGGCCATCTCAAAGTCGGCGATCACCCCGTCCTTCATCGGCCGCACCGCGGTAATGTGGCCCGGTGTGCGCCCCAACATGCGTTTCGCGTCGACCCCCACGGCGAGGACACGCTCCGTCTTTCTTTCGACCGCGACGACGGAAGGCTCGTTGAGCACGATGCCTTTGCCGTGCACATAGACCAGCGTCGTGGCCGTTCCCAAGTCAATGGCCAGGTCGCTGGAGAACCATCCCAAAAAATCGCCAGTCACTCCCACCGGAGTTCCCCCTTCTTGACGCGCGACGTGCGGCCTCTCGTGTTCAAGGGCCGGAGTTCGTCTCTGTCGCGGCATGGACTCATGGCTGGCTGAATGGACTCGACGGGAGGTGAACTCACCCTCTCACCTTCGGTCCGCTTTCTCCTTGCAGGACGAGTAATCCGGAACTCTCAAGAATCTATCGCTGTGACTGACACCCTCCGGCCATGCGTCTTCCATCAGCCGGGCAGCCGGAGTCGAAGATTGATTCGATGGGTGCTGCGACAATCCGGGAACGAACATGCTCCGTGAGGCAACGGGTGACAGCCAACGGTCGTAGGAGCAGATGCGGAACCGAACGAGGTTGGATACACTTCCTCCTTCGGCAAACACCACACGTAATTAGTGGGAAAGTATAACAAATTCACCCGCTCATCACAAATTTCTTATAAAATTCACAATCCGGGCGCAGATCGGCGCCGGCGGCGGGCCTCCCGGGGTGCCCGGCACGGGCCGGCGAGTCGTGCCTTGCCAGGAGGAAGCCCCCCCGATAGAATACCGCCCATGACGCCGAAGGGAGAGGACCGCGTATGATCAAGCTCATCCGGGAGGGCAGCCGAAAATACCCGTGGATTCTGATCACGCTCATGCTGATGATCGTGGTCGCGTTCATCGTGGGCATGGGTTGGTGGGGGTACGGTGATGGGCAGACCGACAAGGTTGCTCAGGTCGGGGCGCTCTCCGTGTCCCTCGACGAATACCGACGCACGTATCTGTACCTGTCGGATTACTACAAGGAAAACATGGGCGACGACGTGAAGGACGATGAGGTGAGGCAAACGGCTCTCGAGAGTTTGGTCCAAACGAAACTGTGGGTGCAGGCGGCCGAGCGGTTGGGTCTGACCGTGACGCCCGAAGAGCTGCGGGCCGAAGTCATCGGACAGCAAGCGTTCCAAAAGAACGGACGATTTCATCCCGATGTGTACCGGACCGTGCTGCTGCGCAATCGCCTGACACCGTCTCTCTTCGAGGTGCTCGAACGCGAGCGACTCCTGGCCGACAAGGCCAGGGCCTTGGTCGCCGCGTCCGTGGCTTTGACGCCCGACGAGCGGCGGGAGGCTGAGGTGCTGGTCGGCACGGTCGCCGGGGCGGGCTCCTCCACGCCCATTGCGAAGGACCTGCTGATGCAAAACTTCATGTTCCAAAAGCAGCAGCGTGCGCTCAACGCCTATACCGAGGCATTAAAGACCAAGGTTCCCGTCGAGATCTATCGGGAAAACATGTAGACACCCCATCCGTCATCCCCGCAGTTTTTGGCGGGGATCAATCTTTCTTTCATTTCCGTGGTGGAAAAGATGGATTCCCGCTTCCGCGGGAATGACGGACGAACAGCTCCTTGGTTCTTGTCATGCCTGGGCAGGAAGGCATCCATCCTATTCTGCGATCCCTGGATTACTGCTTTCGCAGAATTGACGGAAGCGCAAACTTTTTTAGAGGATGATCATCGCGTCGCCGTAACTGTAGAACCGATACCGCTCCCGCACGGCGACCTCGTAAGCCCCCCGGAGTCGCTCCCCCCCGACAAAAGCCGACACCAGCATGAGCAACGTCGTCCGCGGCAGGTGGAAGTTCGTCATCAAGCCGTCCACCACGCGGAATCGATAGCCGGGAATGATGAACAAATCGGTCTGACCGCTCAGGGGGCTCACGGTTCCATCCCCGCCGGCCGCCGCTTCCAGCGTCCGAACGACGGTCGTCCCGATGGCAATCACGCGACCGGCCCGACGCCTGGCTTCGTTGATGGCTTGCGCGGTCTCCACCGAGAGCTCCACTTGCTCGGGCTCCAGCCGGTGCTCGTGAACGCGCTCGGCCGTGACGGGCAGGAAGGTGCCGGGACCGACATGGAGGGTGATGGTCACGATCCGGGCTCCTCGAGCCTCGATCGCACGCAGGAGGCCCGCGGTAAAGTGCAACCCCGCCGTCGGGGCGGCGATCGCGCCTTCCGCCTTGGCGAACACCGTCTGATACCATTCGCGGTCTGATTCCGAGGGCTCGCGCTTGATGTAGGGGGGCAGGGGCATCTGGCCCGCCGAACGGATGAGGTCCGCCACGAGGGCCGGCTGGGAAAACCGCACCGTCGTCCGTGTGGCCGACCGCTCCACCACGCTGATCCGCTCGCCCCCGCTGATCTCCACGATCTGGCCGGGCTGCAGCTTGCCCTTGACGAACGCCTCCCACAGGCCGTCGCCGAGGTCGCGGACCAGCAGCAGCTCCACCCGCCCCCCGCTCGGGACCTTGCGGCCCGATAGTCGAGCGGGGATCACCCTCGTGTCGTTGAGCACGAGGAGGTCACCCTCACGGAGCCACTCCGGCAGGTCGAGGATTCGGTGATGCGTGCAGGGGCCGTCCTTCTTGGGCAGGCTCAGCAGCCGGGCGTGGTCGCGCGGTTCAGCCGGCCGCTCGGCGATCAGCGCCGAATCGAACGGAAAGTCGAAATCGCTGAGTCGCATCAAGGGGGCGAGGTCGGAAGGGGGTCCAGCCGGTAGGTTCGGCGCAATTCCGTTCCCGGGAAGTAGTAACGCAGGATCGCGTCGGAGGGGTACCCGAGCTCGGCCAGCTCCTTGGCCCCCCACTGACAGAGCCCAACCGCGTGGCCCGCACCGTAACCGGACAGCTCAATGTCCGACCCAATGGCATCGATCGTGAAGCGCGTGCTGGGAATGACACGGTATCCAACGATGCGGCGGAGATCCTCCCCCCGCATGAGCAGCTCGCCTCCGGAATGCAGAATGCGCAGTCGGCTCACGCGCCCGGCCTTGCTGTAGGCGTAGGGCGTGAGCGTTGCGATCGTGCCGACCTCCCAGCCCTCCCGTCGCAGTCCTGCCTCCAGAAATGTCAGCGGGAAGACGGTCCGCCATTCGTAATAGGGGGACTTCCGGTCAAACGGACATTCGACGCCCTTCAGGTAGGGCAAATTTTTCGCCCAGACGTTGGCGGCATCCTCGGTGGGACCGGCCGCCGTGGAGGAAAAGACGGCCAGGATCGGGCGCTCTTCATGTGTCAGGGCAAGCCCTGCGGTCGACTCCACCGCTTCTCGCACTCGATCCACGACGCCCGCCCGCCCGCGGTACACCTGGTCGTGAATCGTGGCCACGACGTCATACTCACGGTCTGCGTGGATCATCATCTGGTACAGCGCGTAGGTCCGGGTCGCGACCGCCTGCACTTTGAGCGCCTCGGGATGCCACTGGGCGCTCATCTCGGCCGGCACCACGCCCATGACGTACTCCTCGAGGCTGAGCCGGTTCACGACCCAGAGCGCGTTCCCTCGTGACAGGATCTCGATCTCGCCGCCCACCACGAACGGCTCGGGCCCTGCTGGATCCGGCGGCTTCTGGCCCGCGACGCCGGCGGGGCGGGACGATGGCTCGAGCCGGAGAAACACGGCTCGCCGCTGGACGGAACGCTTGTCTTCTTCCTGTTGCACGGGCTCCGGAGCGGTCACCTGGATATCCTCGTGGCGGCCGCGCACGACCACACGATCGGTCGAGAGCTGCTCGCCGTTGACCTCGAGCGCTCGATCCAGCGGCTTGACCAACAGCCGGGAGGCGACGTGTCCGACCTCCCCGCCAGGCACGTGCACGGTGAGCTCGCGACTCGCAGACACCTCGACGTGAGGCACATCCTGGTAGATCAGGACACGGATGGGCTTCGTCGCCTCCGCCCAGGCCGGTGCAGCGATCGTGAGGAGGAACGCGATTCCGCAGAAAAGTCTGTGACCGTGCATGTTATCGCCGCGACAGCAGGTAAAAGAGCAGGCTCACCACCACGCTGATGAGGACGCTCGTCGCAAGGGGAAAGTAGAAGGTGAAGTTGTCACGCTTGATGTAGATATCACCGGGCAGCTTGCCCAGCCAGCCGAGCCCGTCACCCAGCCCGGGGAGCTTGGACGCGAGGGCCAAGAGCAGGCCGACGACGACAATCGAGCCCCCGATGAGGATCAGAATCCTGCCGAGCCCGCCGAGATCCGGCATGCCTCACCTCAGGAGCAGCTCCGCAATCTGCACCGCGTTCAGTGCCGCGCCCTTCCGCAAGTTGTCCGCCACAACCCAGAGGTTGAGTCCGTTTCCGACGGAGTCGTCCTCGCGAATACGCCCGACATACACGTCGTCCGTGCCGACGACCTCGAGCGGCATGGGGTAGAGCGCGCGGGCGGGGTCATCGTACACGATGACGCCGGGCGCCGTGGACAGGACCGCGCGTGCCTCGTTGGCGGTCGCTTTTCGCTCGGTCTCGATATTCACCGACTCGGAGTGGCCAATGTAGACGGGCACCCGCACGGTCGTGGCTGTAATGGCCATCGTATCGTCGCCCATAATCTTCTTGGTCTCATGGACCATCTTCATCTCTTCCTTCGTGTACCCGGTCGGCAGGAATTCGTCGATGTGGGGGAGACAGTTGAAGGCGATTCGATATGGATACACCTTCGGCTTGGCTTCCTGAAAGCTGAGCAACGCACGGGATTCTTCCATGAGCTCATCCATCGCCTCCTTGCCCGTGCCGGAGACCGACTGAAACGTCGTGACGACGATCCGCCTGATCCTGAACTGCTCGTGAAGCGGCTGGAGCGCGACCACCATTTGAATTGTGGAACAGTTCGGGTTTGCGATGATCCCGCGATGCCACCCGATGTCCTGGGCGTTCACCTCGGGAACGACGAGGGGAACCTCGGCGGCCATTCGCCACGCCGAGCTGTTGTCGATCACGACCGTCCCAATCTTGGCGGCCACCGGGGCGAATTCCTTGCTAATCTCGCTTCCGGCAGAGAACAACGCGATGTCGACGCCGTCGAACGAGCTGTGCTTCAGCTCTTGGATGGTGACCTCCTGTCCGCGAAACGAGACTGTTCCTCCCGCTGAGCGAGCGGAGGCGAGGGGAACCAGGGTGGCGACCGGGAACTTGCGTTCCTCCAGGACCTCGATCATCTGGCCGCCCACTGCACCCGTCGCACCGACCACGGCGACGGTATAGGCCTCTTTTTTCTCAAACATCCAGCTTTCCCCTTACCCCTGACTCTTACCGCTTGCCCATACTAGGCAGCTATCACCCTGATCCGATGATTGAACGTGTCCGCGATCAAGACGTTGCCGCCCGAGTCGATGGCGACACCGAAGGGATAGTTCAGACTGCATTGGACCGCGGGCAGGCCGTCCCCCGAGTATTGCGCGACGCCGTTGCCCGCAAGCACCGTCACGATCTTGCGGGCGTGATCCCAACGCCGGATCAGGTGGCTGTCGGAGTCCGTGATCAACAGGTTGCCCGCGGCATCGAGGGCGATCCCATAGGGACGCGACACACTGGTTGAGAACTCGTTCGCGTTGCCGCCGTACCGATAGTCACCGCCATCGCCGGCGATGGTCGAGATCACGCCGGTCTCGAGATCGATTCGCCGGATGCGACCATTAAAGGTGTCGGCGACATAGAGGGCCCCGTCCGGCCCAAGGGCCAGGCCGCTCGGTCCCGCCAGCGGCGACTCCACGGCCGGCATGCCGTCCCCTGCGTAGCCGGACTCGCCGGTTCCTGCAACCGTGCTGATGAGGCCGGTCTTCAGGTCGACACGCCGGACCCGGTTGTTGCTCTGGTCCGCGATGAACAGGCTCCCCTTCCCGTCCAGGGCGAGGGCACAGGGTTCGTTCAAGGTCGCCGCCGTCGCAGGCCCGCCGTCTCCGGAGAACCGATGTTGGCCTGTCCCCGCAATGGTCTGAATGCCGCCCGTGTGAAGATCGACCCGTCGGACCCGATGATTCATCGTGTCCGCGATGTAGAGCGCCCCTCCGTCGACGGCGAGGGCCGAGGGAAAGTTCAGCGTCGCCTCCGTCGCCGGCCCTCCGTCCCCAGTGAGGCGAACGCCCTTCGGCACCGCGCCTACCACGAATCGCACCGTCCCGCTCAAATCGGCGAGTTGGGCAAATTTCGTGTGGGCCTCCGTCGAGGGATCGCCCAGCGGGTCATCCTCCTCCAGGGTCGGCTCATCGGCCGGAGGAGGCCCCGCCTCGCGTCCCGTTAAAGGCTCAGCGGCTCCACACAGGCCCGCCACGGTCGAAATCACGCCCGTCGCGAGGTCGACCTTCCTGACACAGTGATTCTCGGAGTCCGCGATGTACAGACCGCCGTTCCCATCGAGCGCCAGGCTTTTGGGCTCGTTGAGGCTGGCGGCGGTCGCCGGCCCTCCGTCACCCGCATAGCCCGGCTCGCCGTTCCCCGCGATGGTGCCCAGGGTTCCCGGGCCTCTGTGACTGACGCTGGCTGATAGCATATCGGTGGCTCGACGGTTGGGAGACGTTCCTCAGCTCTTCGTCAAGGTGTCCAGAATGGCATCACCCATGGCAGACGTGCCGACCAGGGTGGTGCCCTCACGATGAATATCCCTGGTGCGGAATCCCCGGGCCAGCGTGCTGGCGATGGCGCGCTCGAGCGCATCGGCCTCCTTCTCGAGCTGGAGGCCGTAGGACAACAGCATGGCGGCCGACGCGATCGTGGCGATCGGGTTGGCGAGCTGCCGCCCGGCGATGTCCGGGGCGCTGCCGTGGATCGGTTCGTACATGCCGACCCGCGCGCCGAGGCTGGCCGAGGGCAGCATCCCGATGGAGCCGGTGAGCATCGCCGCCTCGTCGCTCAGAATGTCGCCGAACATGTTGGTGGTGACGAGCACGTCGAATTGGCGCGGATTGCGGATGAGCTGCATGGCGCAGTTGTCCACGTACATGTGGTTCAACTGCACGTCGGGATACGCGCCATGGACCTCGGTCACGATCCGGCGCCACAGCTCGGATGATTCCAGGACATTGGCCTTGTCCACGGAGGTCACCAGTCGCCGCCGCTTGCGTGCCGCCTGGAACGCGACCTCCGCAATGCGCCGGATCTCCTCCGTGGTGTAGACCTCGGTGTTGATTCCCCGCTCGCCGTCCGGCGTCCGCTCGATGCCTTTGGGCTTGCCGAAGTAGATGCCACCGGTCAGCTCCCGCACCACCAGGAGATCGATCCCCTCGATGACGTCCCGCTTAAGCGTGGAGGCGTCAATGAGCTCCGGGTACAGCTTGGCGGGACGCAGGTTGGCGAACAGCCCGAGCTGCTCGCGCAGTCCCAGCAAGGCGCGCTCGGGACGGCGATCGTACTCCAGTCCCTCCCACTTCGGACCGCCGACGGCGCCCAGGAGCACCGCATCACAGTCTTTGGCCAGCGAGAGCGTCTCGTCCGGAAGCGGGACGCCGGTCGCATCGATGGCCTGGCCTCCCACAAGCCCGGGGAGGAATTCGAAGCGATGGTCGAACCTCCCCGCAACGGCCTTGAGAATCTTGACCGCCTCCGGCACGATCTCCTGTCCCACGCCGTCCCCGGCGAGGACCGCAATCTTCGCGTTCACGCGTCTCCTCCCTGGCACCCACTGCTGCTCTTGTCCGGCTTTTTGCCGCTCACCTCTTACCCCTTACCTCTCACCCGTGACGACGCCCGTCTGACTTTTCACTCCAACACTTCTTCATCTTCCGCACGCCAGGCAGGATCGACCAGGCACAGGAACTCGAGTGCGACCGTCCCCTGATTCTCCACCCATTGTGTCGCGCCGGGAGGCACGCAAAATACGGACCCCGTGTCGATGCCCGCAGCCTCGTCGTCGATCCAAGTCCGTCCCGTCCCCGCGAGGATATAGTACACCTCTGTGGACGCCAGGCGGTGTCGCTTGCTCCGCTGTCCGGGATCGATGCGGCCGTAGGCCAGGCTGTAACGCACGGCCACGCCGGCTTTTGCCGGGTGCAACAGCTCACGGAGATGCGTGTGGTCGCCGGCCAGGAACTCCGCGCAGTCTTTCACGTGCGTCACAAACACGGCCGACACTCTACCCCGCGCTCTTTTTTCAAATCAAGCCGTCGCGTTGTGTCGCCTGTTTCGCCGTCCAGAAGGCCAGCTTGTTGAGCGCGTTCAGGTAGGCGCGTGCGGAGGCCACGATGATGTCGGTGTCCGCGCCGTGGCCGGTCACCGTCCGGCCGTTCTCTTGCAACCGGACGGAGACTTCGCCCTGGGCGTCCGTCCCTCCGGTGATGGCCTTGAC
>JBFGRM010000055.1:0-12144 GCA_041563675.1 Nitrospiraceae bacterium
CCGCTATGCCCTGTTTCTTCTACGCAATCGCGTCCACGATCGCATTCAAGGTCTGGCTGGGACGCATGGCTTTGGAGGCCTTTTCATCGTGGGGTCGATAGTACCCGCCCATATCCACCGGCTTTCCCTGCGCGGCGATCAGCTCGGCCGCGATCTTGGCTTCATTCTCGGTCAGCTGTTTGGCCACCTTGGCAAACCGGGCTTGCAGATTTTTATCCTCGGTCTGCTCGGCCAACGCTTGTGCCCAGTACATCGCCAGGTAGAAGTGGCTTCCGCGATTATCGATTTCACCTACCTTGCGGGCCGGCGACTTGTTGCTCTCGAGGAACTTGGCGTTGGCGCGATCGAGCGTGTCCGCCAGAATCTTTGCGGTCCGATTGTTGCCGACCTTGGCGAGATGCTCCAACGACGCCGCCAGCGCCAGGAACTCACCCAGCGAGTCCCACCGCAAATACCCCTCTTCCTGGAACTGCTGGACATGCTTCGGGGCCGACCCGCCGGCTCCGGTCTCGAACAGTCCGCCGCCCTTCAGCAAAGGCACAATCGAAAGCATTTTCGCGCTGGTTCCGATCTCGAGAATCGGGAAGAGATCGGTGAGGTAGTCTCGCAAGACGTTCCCCGTGACGGAGACCGTATCCTTTCCCTCCTTCATCCGCTCCAGCGAGAACCGCATCGCCTCCGCCGGAGACATGATCCGGATGTCGAGCCCTTTCGTATCGTGGTTCGGGAGGTAGCGATTGACCTTCTTGATCAGCTCCGCGTCGTGCGCCCGATCCTTGTTCAGCCAGAACACGGCGGGCGCTCCCGTGGCCTTGGCGCGCGTGACGGCCAGCTTGACCCAGTCCTGGATCGGGGCATCCTTCACCTGGCACATCCGCCAGATATCCCCCTCCTCCACCTGGTGCTCCAGCAAGGTCTTCCCCGACGCGTCCACCACCCGCATCGTGCCGTTCGCCGGGGCCTTGAACGTCTTGTCGTGCGAGCCGTATTCCTCCGCGGCCTGCGCCATCAGCCCGACGTTGGGGACGCTGCCCATGGTCTTCGGGTCGAAGGCGCCGTGCGTCTTACAGAACTCGACGATCTCGTGGTAGATCGGGGCGTAACTGCCGTCGGGAATGACCGCCTTGGTGTCCTGCAGCTTGCCGTCGGGACCCCACATCTTGCCCGAGTCACGAATGACCGGCGGCATCGAGGCATCGATAATGACGTCGCTGGGGACGTGCAGGTTGGTGATGCCCTTGTCGGAGTTGACCATGGCCATCGCCGGCCGCTTTTCGTAGACCGCCTTGATGTCCGCCTCGATCGCGGCCCGCTGATCGTCCGGCAGTGTCTTGATCTTGGCGTAAAGATCGCCGAGGCCGTTGTCGGCATCCACGCCGAGCTTCTCGAAGGTCGCCTTGTGCTTCTCGAACACGTCCTTGAAGAACACATAGACCGCATGACCGAAGATCTTCGGGTCCGAGACCTTCATCATGGTGGCCTTCATGTGAAGCGAGAACAACACGCCCTGCTTCTTCGCGTCCTCGATCTGCTCCTCGAGGAATTGCCGCAAGGCCCGGCTGCTCATGAAGGTCGCGTCGATGACCTCGCCGGCTTGCAGCGCGATCTTCGGCTTGAGCACGGTGGCTTTTCCGTCCTGGCCGACGAACTCGATGCGCGCGTCCGTCGCCTCACCGACCGTCATCGACTTCTCGTTCGAACGGAAGTCTCCACTTTTCATATGGGTGACGTGGGTCTTGGAGTCCGGGCTCCAGGGTCCCATTTTGTGCGGGTGTTTTCTTGTGTGTTGCTTGACCGAGAGCGGCGCCCGGCGATCCGAATTACCCTCACGTAACACCGGGTTGACGGCGCTTCCCTTGATTTTGTCGTAGCGCGCCTTGATCTCCTTCTCGGCGTCGGTCTTGGGATCCTCGGGATAATCGGGCAGCTTGTACCCCTGGCTCTGCAGCTCCTTGACGGCTGCTTTGAGCTGGGGAATCGAGGCGCTGATGTTGGGCAGCTTGATGATATTGGCTTCCGGGGTCTTGGCGAGCTCGCCCAACTCGGCCAGGTCGTCCGATTGTTTTTGTTGCGCCGCCAAATGTTCGGGAAATGCGGCGAGGATGCGCCCTGCCAGAGAAATGTCCCTGATCTCCACGGACACCCCGGCCGCCTTGGTGAAGGCTTTGACAATCGGGAGAAACGAATAGGTCGCCAGTGCGGGCGCCTCATCGACTTTTGTATAAATAATCTTGGACGCTGCTGTAGTCATGATCGTTCCTCTTCTGGCTTTGGTTAGTTCAAGGCATTCAACGCCGAGCCAGCTCTGAACCACGCGATCTGCTGCTCGGTCATGCTGTGATTGGCCTGCACAACGAGGTCCTTGCCGTCCGGCTTGTGCACGGTCACCTGGACCGGCTTGCCAGGCGCCAACCCTTGAAGCCCGGTCACGCTGATCCTGTCTTGCTGCTCGATCTTCTCGTAATCCTTCGGATCCGCAAAGGTCAGCGCCAGGATGCCCTGCTTCTTCAGGTTGGTCTCGTGGATCCTCGCGAAGCTCCGCGTCAGGACGACTTTGACACCGAGGAACCGCGGCGACATCGCGGCGTGCTCCCGGCTGCTGCCCTCCCCGTAGTTCTCGTCACCGATCACCGCGGAACCGATGCCCTTCTCCTTGTACTGCCGGGCGATCTGGGCGAGCGTGAGCCCCGATTCACCCGTGAGCACATTAGTGCCCTTCCCCGCTTCTCCCGAGAAGGCGTTGTTCGCACCCAAGAACATGTTGTCGCTGATCTTGTCCAGATGCCCGCGGAACTTGAGCCAGGGGCCGGCCGGCGAGATGTGATCGGTGGTCGTCTTGCCCTTGGTCTTGATCAAGAGTGGCAACTTGTCGAAATCCTTGCCGTCCCATCGCGGGAACGGCTGCAGGATCTGAAGGCGCTCGCTGGTGGGCGGAATGTCGACGGTCAGACCTTCACCGTTCGCCGCCGGGGCCACGAAGCCCTCTTCCCCCTTCGCAAACCCCTTGGCCGGCAGCTCGTCGCCGCGCGGCGGCTCCAGCGTCACCTCGGTCCCGTCGGCCGCCTTCAAGCGGTCCTTCAACGGGTTGAACGACAGATCGCCGGTGAACGCGTAGGCCGTCACCACCTCGGGGCTGGCCAGGAACGAGAGGGTGTCGCTGATCCCGTCATTGCGCCCCGGGAAGTTGCGGTTGAAGGAGCTCACGATCGAATCCGCCCTGCCCTTCACGCCGTCGGCGCGCTTCCACTGCCCGATGCAGGGCCCGCAGGCGTTGGCAAGGACCGTCGCGCCCATCTCCTCGAAGGTCTGCATGAAACCTTCGCGCTTCATCGTGTGGTAAATCCGCTCGGACCCGGGCGTGACCAAAAACGGGGTCTTCGCCTTGAGGCCGGCTTTCAGCCCCTGGCGGGCGATATGGGCGGACCGTCCGATGTCCTCGTAGGACGAGTTGGTACAGCTCCCGATGAGCGCCGCCTTGAGCTGGACCGGGTAGCCCTTTTCCTTGGCCTCGGCCGCCATCTTCGAGATCGGCCGGGCCAGATCGGGCGTGTGGGGCCCGACGACGTGCGGCTCGAGCGTCGACAGATCGATCTCGACGATCTGGTCGTAATACTTCTCCGGGGATTTCAGCACCTCGGGGTCCGGCGTGAGGTGCTCGCGATTGGCCTGGGCGAGCTTCGCAACGTCCGCGCGATCCATGATCGTCAGGTAATCCACCATCTTCTGGTCGAACGGGAAGACGGAGGTCGTCGCGCCAAGCTCGGCGCCCATGTTGGTGATCGTCCCCTTGCCGGTCGCGCTGATCGACTCGGCCCCCGGGCCGAAATACTCCACGATCTTGTTGGTGCCGCCTTTGACCGTCAGGAGCCCGCAGACGTACAGGATGACGTCCTTGGGCGAGGCCCATCCGCTCAGCTTGCCCGTCAACCGGACGCCGACGAGCTTGGGGTGGAGCACCTCCCAGGGCAGCCCGGCCATCACCTCCCCCGCATCGGCGCCGCCGACGCCGATCGCCAGCATGCCAAGGCCGCCGCCGTTCGGCGTATGCGAATCCGTCCCGATCATCAGGCCGCCCGGAAAAGCGTAGTTCTCCAGCACGACCTGGTGAATGATGCCCGCGCCCGGCTTCCAGAATCCGATGCCGTATTTCTTCGCCGCCGAGGCGAGGAAGTTATAGACCTCCTTGTTCTCATCCATGGCGCGCAGGAGGTCCTTTTCGGACCCGATCTCGGCCCGAATCAGGTGGTCGCAATGGATCGTGCTCGGGACCGCGACCTTCTTCTTGCCCGCCTGCATGAACTGCAGCATGGCCATCTGCGCCGTCGCGTCCTGCATGGCCACGCGATCCGGACGCAGAGCGAGCATGGCCTTGCCCCGCTCCCACACCTGGGTTTCCAGATTGTCCGCATGGGACACCAGGATCTTCTCGGTCAAGGTGAGTGGTCGTCCAAACTTCTTGCGTGCCTGAGCCACCCGCTCGGGCATCACTCCATAGACTTTCTTCGCGATATCCAGCGACATTTTCCTCTCCTTAGGAAAGTGGCCTCTGCGGGCCGATCAAAGAAGTTCCGAGTTCCAAGTCCCAGGTTCCAAAGAGGAGTCGATTCTTCCTGGGACTTGGGACCTGAGACTTGGGACGATTTATTTCAAAGGCGGCACTTCTCGCCGCTTGGGTGCTGCGTAATTCACCAGGTAGTCGAACAACCGGATCAGCCGGCTCTCCTGCCGCCGCTGATCGACCCAATGCCCAATCAAACCGATGGTTCGCGACAGGATGAAAAATCCGTTCAGGCTCTCGACGGGGAAACCCAGGTCCACGAGGACGGCCGCCATGGTGCCGTCGACGTTCAGGATCAGATTGTCCTTCTTCGCCGAGGTGACCTTCTCAACCGCCAGTGCAAAATCGAGATGCGGCGTGGGGATGCCGACGCCCTTGACGTAGCCCACCAGCTCCTTCACCCGCTTGTCAGGATTCCGCACGCTCTTCACACGGTGACCGATGCCGGGCACGGGGCCCACGTTCTTTTTCATGTACCCGAGAAAGTCATCCACGGTCATTTTATTATCCACGGCGTGCTTGAAATAGCGCCCTGCGTCCGTGACAGCACCGCCGAAGCGGGGGCCGATCATGATCAAGCCGGCCGCGACCGCTTGGGACATCCCGATCCCCGCACAGGCGGCGATGATGGTCCCGAACGCCCCGCTGACGCAGGGCCCGTGGTCCGCGGAGAGCATCATGATGCGCTTGATGATTTCGGCCTCCTGCTTCGAGATGAGGCGCTTGTCCCAGAGCAGGCCGATGACGTGCGGGATCTCGTAGCCTTTGTTGATGAGCTCGGAGGCCGGATAGCCGTCGTACAGGGGCTCGTCGCCGCGGTCGTCGCTGATCGTGGTCTTGACGAGCGGCGCGACCATGACTTCCCCGGACTTCATACTCTCTTCCACGGTCTTCGGCAGCCTGGGGAGCTCGGCCGCGGTGAGCTCGGGCACGGGAACCACCTGGCGCGCCTTGACCAGCTCCTCGTACACACCCTTGATGGCGGGGCCGAGGGCCCCGAAGGTTTCCGGCACGATGGCGCCACCCTTCTTAAAGGCCTCCGCCTTGGCTCGCGCAGAGCCTTCGCCTTTCATGCCCTCCTTCGCACCGGCATGGCCGAACTTCATGCCCTTGGGCAAACTCTCCTGACAGAAGCCGGAGACCACGGAGAGGAGCTTGATGCGGCGCTTCTTGGCCCCAAACCACTCCGCCGCCCGCTCCTCGAGGTCTCCCCCCATCTCGCCGACAATGACCACCGCCTTCGTCTGCGGATCCTGCTCGAACAGCTCCAGATAGCTGACATAATCCGTTCCGGGATAGGCGTCACCGCCGATCCCGATCGCGGTCGTGATGCCATCGGCAAATTGGGAGCAGATCCAGATGATTTCATTGGACAGCCCGCCTGACTTGGTGATCACGCCAAAGGAGCCTTCTCGGTACAGCTTGCACGCGACGAGGTTATCGAACGCGCCGCCGATCACGCCGAGGCGGCACTGGCCAGCCGAGATGACGCCGATCGAAGAGGGCCCGTTGAAGATCTTCCCCATCTTGGCGGCCTGGTAGCCGAGCAATTTGGCATCCTTTTCGGGGACACCCTCCGTGATCATGGAGACGAACTGGATGTGTGAATTGTTGAGCGCCTCCATGCCGGCCGCGCAGGCGCGGTCCGCTCCGATGTAGACCAGGCTGGTGTTGATCTGGGGATGCGCGGCGGTGGCATCGGCCACGCTCTTGTAGACGGGAATGGTGAGGAGGCCGCTTCCGTAGGGAACTTCGTTCGTCTTGCCGGCATCGGGGGGGTACACAAACGCCTCGACGTTGAGCGGCTTCTTGATCATGTAGCAAAACTCCGCCATTCGCCGCGCCGCGTTCAACCCGGCGGCGCCCCCCTGAATGACGACCCTCGTGTCCTTCGTTGCCACGATACTCATTGGATGTCTCCCGAACTAAATAGTCATGAATGCTGACAGTAGAATACGGACCACCCGAGCTTACTTTTGGCCCGCCGTCGCGGGGCTCACCCCCCCGCGCCTTTGCCTAACGCCATATCGACGATATCCGTGAGAGGCGTCTTGCGGTCGAACACGTGAATGTCGAACCCCTCATCCTTGAGGGCCCTCATGGCCTCCAAGCCTTCCTGCTCGCGCGGCCCTCCCCGACGGACCCAAATCTTGACGCCGTTGAGTTTTCCGTCCGTCTTTGCCTTTCGGAATCCGGCGATGATGCCGCCGAATGTCTTCTTGACGTCGGTGAAGTTCGCAATCGCGCCGCCCACAATGATGTTCTTGATGCCCGGCAGGGAGCAGACCTTCTCGGTCAGCACCTCCACGGCCCAGTCGGGCGGATCGCCGGAGTACTCCGCATAGTTGGCGAGCTTTCCACCCCGTGCCACCACCGCATCCGAGTAATACACACTGGCGCCGCCGCCCGCGGGCAGCATGGCCGTGTCGCCGCCGGGGATCTCGATGAATTTGACCGAGCCCTTGATCTTCGAGTCGACCGCCATGACCTCCAGCTCCGCCTGGCTGTAGGCGCGCCCAAACTCGGCGGCGAAGGGAAAGTTCCAGTCGGGGTGCCGATACTTCGCGTCCGCATCGAGCAGCGTGACGGCGTCGAGCGCCACCATCTCCCCGTCGGATTCGCGGACGACCAAGGGATTGACCTCGAGGTATTGCGCGTCCTCGCTGTCGAAGCAGGCAAACATCTTCTTGCTGAATTCGGCGACCTTTTTGGCCGTGTCGCCCGTGAACCCCGCGGTCTTGGCGAGCTTCTCCAACGCCTCCGCGGACGGGGTCTGGCCGACCTCGACGGGAAGCTTCTTCACACGCTCCCAGTTGGATTCGACCTCGATGCCCCCGCAGTTGGCGACCAGGATCTCGGTGCCTTCGCGTGTGGCCTTGACGGCGGCGTAATACTCCTCTTTGTGCGGCACCATCTCAGAGACGATGACCTGGGAGACTTTGATGCTGCCGACCTCCCGGCCCAGCATTTCGCGCACCGCCGCTTTCGCCCCCGCCACGTCGAGCCCCACCTTCACCAGGCCGAGCTTCATGCGGGATCCCAGCGCCTCGTGTGCCTTGGCGACCAGCTTGGCATTTTTCAGCCAGTCGTTCGCCTCGATGAGCTTCGCGAACTCGTCAAGGGAGTTCACGACGACGTAGTTTGGAACGTTGATGCCCCACTTCTTCATGAGCCCCATCCCGGGGCCTTCGAGCACTTTGGCCATGATGTTCGCTCCTCGTGAACGATGCCTTAAGTGAGAAAGGTCGCCAGCTTAGCGGAATCCCGAGCCCTTCTCAATCGGCCGAATGGCCTAACTTTGCCGAACAAAAGTCCTATTCGGCCGAAGACGGGATCCTTCGCGCAAATTTCTCTAAGTGACTGTTTTTTAAATGGGATTGGGGAGTGTAAAGAATCAGGCCCAGCGCCGTCAAGGGGAAAACCCAGGGGCCGGGGCTTCTCTTAGGTCTTTCGCTGACAGGTGGGGCAGTAGAAGGAGGACCGTTCCCCCCGGAGGCGTCGAATCGTGGCTCCGCATGCGGCTGGGCAGGGTCGGCCGTCCCTCGCGTAGACCAGATGGGACGCCTGGTACCGGCCTCGGCTGCCATCCGGAGCCATGAAGTCCCTGATGCTGGACCCGCCATTGCCGATCGCGTCGATCAGCACCGCCCTCATGGCCTGAAAGAGCCTCTCGACCGTCCGAGTGCGGAGCCGGCTTGCCCTGCGGTGGGGATGGAGGCGCGCCCGGTACAGGATCTCGTTGGCGTAAATATTCCCGATGCCGGCGATCACCTGCTGGTGCATCAGCAGGGCTTTGAGCCGCCCGCGACGGGCCCCAACGAGCTGCCGAAAGCCCTCCCAGGTCATCGCGAGGGGATCGTGGCCGAAGCGCCGGAGCTGGAAGCGGTGCTTCTCATCGTGGTCCAGCAGGTAGACACGACCGAATCGGCGGGGATTCCAGTACCGCAGCTCGGGCTCGCGTCCACCATCCAGCGTCAGGACGAGATGCGTATGTTTCTGGTATCGATCATCGGGTGAGCGGAAAAACAGCAGTCCGGTCATGCCCAACTCGGCGATGAGGTAGCGCCTGCCGACATCCTGCGCAAAGGCGATCGCCACGCTTTTGCCGCAGCGATCCACCCCCACAATAGTCGCGTCCTTGTACCAATCGATGGACTCCAATCCCCGACGGATAATGTCGGGCCGCCCGATCCACCATCCCTTGAGGCGCGCCCCGACGATCCGGTCGCGCAGCTGTCGGACAACCACTTCCGCTTCGGGAAGCTCTGGCATAACGACGTGATCCTCTCGATGCGGACCTCGGGCTCCAGCCGCGTCAGGGCTGGGCCCGATCGCCCGCCGGTTGCCTGAGCTCGATTACCTTCCGAATCGTTTCCTCAAGACGAGGAAGAGGCGTGGCGCCCGGCCTACGGGCTTTGACCAGCGCCAGCGCGTCGGCATAGGGCAGGCCCGTGACACAGCACAGGTAGGCGATGGCGACCGAGACCGAGCGTCCCATTCCGGCGCGGCAGCACACCAGGAGCTTTCGGTCGCCTCCCTGCTCCTCCAGCCACTGAATTGCCGCATGAAGCGTGCTCGCGCTCACTTCGGTGAATTCTGTCAGCGGAATTTTCGCGAACGCGACGTCCTTGGGCGGCGCGATATCGTATTCCTGAGCCAGGAACAACACCCCGCCGATGAAGGAGGGTGGCCTCTTCGCGTCCTCGAGGTTGCCGACTGCGAGCGAGCTTGTGATCGCATGCATGGCTTTCCCTGCCCCCCCAAGCTCCAGACTAAGGGTTCAGTAAAGAAATGCAACATGTTTTTGCAGACCGTTCAACCTGGCCCGGGCGTTCCGCCGCTTTTTCTCTTGACTGGCATTGCAGAGACGCTCACCCCTCTGTATACTCAGCAGTATCAGACATCCCTGTCGGCGAGGTGGATCTGGTATGGGCACCGTCACCGTTGAACATGTCGAGAGCAGGCTCAGCGACCTCCGCTGCGCGGTGTGCAAGACCACTGAATTCGGAATCGACCGGCGCACCATGCAGCCGGACGGGGAGTGGAAGGGGGTCTGCAAGAAGTGCCGCTACAACTTTCCCCTTTACACGGACATGGACTTCTACCTGCGTACTCAACCGGACATCCCCTATCGTCTGAAGGAGATTCCGTGCCCCGCGTGTGAAGCCCACGGCGTGTCCCTGGACTTCAGGGTCACGATGTCGGTTCGCGAATCGCATTATTTCGTGACGTGTCTGAAGTGCGGCCACCAGTTTTCCGAGCGCTCGTCGCTCGAAAGCTTCGAATAGTCGGCCTCACAGGGGCCGATTGCAGGAACCCGATCGTGGCGGAAAAAAGCCAGAAGAAAAAGCCCGAGGGCGAGGACGCCAAGAAAGCGCCGAAGGTACGGAAGGAGATTCCGCTCGTTTCCGTTCCGAGCGACGACGATGCGATCGCCCAGGACATGGCCGAGCTGTTCGAGGAAGATCAGGTCACGCACGAGCATGGCTCCGCCGAGCCCGAGGGCGATTAGCCTAGTCGTCGATCGCCCTCAGGAGTCGAACGCTCGTGCCCGCGCGTATCCGTCCGACCGACCTCACCCCTGCGGAAATATCCTTTCGAACGATTTCCTCGACGCGCACGATGGCGCCCCGATGCCATCGATCGATCGCCGCGTTGTCCGCAGAGGCTTCCCGGTCCAGGCGACCCACCTCTGAGCGTCCGGCCTCGTTGCACAGCCAGGCCCGCTGCTCCCCTTTCAAGGTTCTCAGCTCACTGACGATCCGATAGGTCTCGGAATGACGTGGAACAATCGTCCGGCCGTCTCGCCGCAGCACCAGGTACGAAAACTTCAGGGCGTCCTTGATAAAGCCAACGTGGCCATCAATTGCCTCGACGGTCCGGGGAGGAGTCCATGAGCGTTCCTCATGGCACCAGTCATCCTCCCTCTCGAGTGCCGGACAGGGCTGATCGCGAAGACAGGGGCTGTACACGTTGCAGATCTGGCGCTCCAACAGCAGATTGCGCACACGGTGGAGCGCCCGTGCTTCCGGCCTGGATGCCGGCTCGATGACGATCATCGAGCCATCAGGACTCAGCAGCTCCAGGCAGGCCGCCAGCAGCTTGGCGCGCCGGGCGGAGGGATCCCGGCTTGTGCGGTAGAGTTCGTTCAGGCAGTTGCCGAGCACGATCAGGTCGTACGTCCCGGCCTGACCGATCGGCAGACCTTTCAACCAGGCACGCCGCTCGAGGTCGGCACGAATCGTGTGCACCGTCACCTCACCCTGCCGGCATGCGGCGATCACCTGACGCGCCACCGACAGTGCCGGCTCGGCGCGATCGACAAGCACGAGCTCGATGGGCCCGCCCCACGCGCGACGCTCACCGCGCAGCCAGGTCAGACAGGCGACCGTGGCCGGACCTGGCCCACTCCCGAGATCCAGCACCCGAACCGGACGTGGAGGCGACGTGGGCTTGTCTCGATCTCGGGGCAGCTCCCCAAGCACGGCACGCACCTTCGCCAGGTTGACCGGAAAGAAATAGGCCAGATAACTGCGTCTCAGTTTTTCATCGTTCAAGTAGCCGTGCAGCGGCGACAGCTTGTGACGGGTGAAGAGCCTCGACAGCTCCGCCACTCCCGCGGCCAACGGTCCGATGTCCGCACCGGATCGGAGATCGAGCGCTTCCTCGACCGCCCGTTCCGCGTCACGCCCGGGTGCTGGGAGCTGCATGAAGCCCTCGGTTGACCGTTCCCAGAGCCCTATTGTATCCTCCGAGAACTTTACCAGGAGAAAGACCGATGACGGATGTAATCATGCAAGCCTATCGCGACGTTGAGCGGGCCATGGAGCAATATAACAAGGTGCTCGAGGAGCACGTGTCGGCCATGCGCAGCACCGAGGGCTCCGACGCGAGCAAGCTCGAGCGCATGACCCATGGGGCCAAAGCGATGCGCGACAGCAGCTCGATCTACCTCTCGTACGCGAAGTTCATCGCCTACGGTATGCCGGATAGCGAGGAGCAGGTCAGCGACGATCTCCAAGCCTAGCAAGCGTTTGATCGACCAATCAACCGCTTGTTCAAGCTTGAAGCTCTCAACATCCTGCACAAAGAGAAGGGCCCGTTCCGGGGATCCGAAACGGGCCCTCGTCATGTCCAGCCTGTCCTCTCCGCGGAGGTCAGATGTTCTGCATGAAGTGCGCGACCTCCGATGGGTCCACATCGGTGCCCATAATGGCGGACATGGGCACATTCGTGGACTTCTTGCCTGTGAGGGCGGACTCGACCTCGTCGAGAATCAACTCGACCGGCATCGACTGACCACCATACACGTGGGGCCCGGCGATGATTTTGGCCTTCGAGTAGCCGTAGATGGCCGCGGCGACGTCCTTGGCCAGCCAACCGACATAGTTGAACTCCGGAATCACGATCAGCTTGGCTTTCGCACAGAGCTGCCGCAACTCGACTGTCGGGAAGGGACGGAGTGAGCGGATCTTGATGAGCCCCACCTTGATCCCCTTCTCGGCGCACAGACGAACCGCCTCCCGGGACTGCGCCACGGCACTGCCGGATGCAATGAGGATGGATTCGGCGTCCTCGATATTCTC
>JBFGRM010000056.1:0-12010 GCA_041563675.1 Nitrospiraceae bacterium
CCGACGATATCACCCTCCTTCAGGGTTCGCTTCGAAGGAATACCGTGCACGACTTCCTCATTGACGGACACGCAGAGGGTCTTGGGATAGCTGCGGTATCCTTTGAACGCCGGAACGCCGCCTCCACTACGGATGGACTGCTCCGCGAGGTGATCGAGGTCATCCGTCGTGACACCCGGGCGTACCTCCCGGATGAGCGCCTGCAGAGTCTCCGCAACGAGCCGGGAGGCCCGCTCCATGACCTTGATTTCCTCTGGTGTCTTGAGCACGATCATGCAAGCCCGCGTGACGACAGCAAGGTCATGATCCGTTTGTGAACATCCTCGACCGCACCCAGCCCATCAATGTCGGCCAGCACGCCTTTGTCCCGATAAAATGAAATCAGCGGCGCGGTCTGCTTCCCGTATACCGTCAGTCGCGCCTCCACGGTCTCCTTGGTATCGTCACTACGTTGCACGAGCTCGCTGCTGCAGCGGTCGCAGCGGCCTTCCCGCTTGGGCGGTGCGAATTCCAGGTGATACACCGCCTGGCATTTCGAACAGCTGCGTCGGCCGGTCAGTCGCCTCACGACTTCGTCGCGCGGCACCTCAACGTTGATCACGACGTCGAGCTTGCTCCCCTGGCCGCTCAAGATCTGGCCCAACTGCTCGGCTTGCGGCACCGTTCTCGGGAACCCGTCCAGGAGAAATCCGCGCGCGCAAGACGGCTCGGCCAGCTTCTCCCTCACGATCCCGATCACGACCTCGTCCGGCACGAGCTTGCCCTGGTCCATGCAGGCCTTGGCTTCCAGACCGAGTGGGGTCTGATTGCGCACCGCCTCGCGCAAAATATCCCCCGTCGAAATCTTGGGCCTGCCGACCTTGGCTGCAACCAGATCCGCCTGTGTGCCCTTGCCGACGCCCGGAGCTCCCAGGAACACGACCCGCATGATTCGTCACCGTCTGCCGGGCATTCCGGTCTTGCCGAGGAATCCGCCATAGTCGCGCATGAGCATGTGCGACTCGATTTGCTGCGCCGTGTCCAAGCCGACCCCGATAACGATCAGGAGGGACGTCCCGCCGAAATAAAAGGGCACACCCAACTTGTAGATCAAGATCTCTGGAATCACACAGACGATCGCCAGATAAATGGACCCGGCGAAGGTCACCCTGGTCAAGACTCTGTATATGTAGTCAGACGTCCGCTGACCGGGCCGGATGCCCGGGATGAACCCCCCGTACTTCTTCAGGTTGTCCGCCATATCGACCGGGTTCAGGATCACGGCGGTGTAAAAGAAACAAAAGAAAATGATCAACCCGACGTACATCAGGGTGTACAGCACCGATCCCGGAGCCAACTGATCCCCGATGGCCTGAACCCAGGGCACCTGGATAAAGCCCGCGATCGTCGCGGGAAAGGCGATCAGGGACGAGGCAAAGATCGGCGGAATGACCCCGGCCGTGTTGATCTTCAGCGGGATATGCGTGCTTTGCCCGCCGTAGACCCGCCGCCCGATCACCCGCTTGGCGTACTGGACCGGAATTTTCCGCCGCCCCGTCTCCAGGAATACGATGGCGGCCACCACGACCAGCATCGTGATCGTGAGCAGGACGAGGAAGATCAAGCTCAATTGGCCGACTTTGTACAGCTCCCAGGTCTGAACAACGGCGCTCGGCAGCCTCGCCACGATGCCTGCGAAGATGATCAGCGAGATGCCGTTCCCCACGCCGCGCTCGGTGATCTGCTCTCCCAGCCACATCAGGAAGGCGGTGCCTGCGGTCAGGGTGATCACCGTCATCATGCGAAAGGGCCAGCCGGGATTCAGCACGAAGGCCCCCTGATTCATCTGCTCGACGCCGATCGCGATGCCGAATCCCTGCACCAGCGCGATGCCGATCGTCCCGAACCGTGTGTACTTGATGATCTGTTTCCGACCCCGCTCTCCCTCCTTGGCCAGCTTGGACAAATGCGGAATGACGACCGTCAGGAGCTGCAGAATAATCGATGCGCTGATGTACGGCATGATGCCCAGCGCAAAGATCGTCAGCCGCGACAGGGCACCGCCGGAGAAAATATCGAGGAAGCCGAGGAGGGCTCCCCCCTGCTCCTGCAGAAACTTGAATAATTCCTCGTTGTTGATGCCCGGCGTGGGGACGTAGGCGCCAACCCTGGCGACGACCAGCATCCCCAGCGTGAACAGCACACGCTTGCGAAGCTCGGGGATTTTGAAGATGTTCTGAAAGCTCGTGAACAGTCGCTCAAGCACCGCCGATTACCTCAGCCCGCCCACCGGCGGCCTGGATTTTCTCCACGGCCGACTTGCTGAATTTATGGGCCTGAATGACCATCGGCTTACTGACCTCTCCTTGGCCGAGGACCTTGACGCGCTGTGTCCGCTTTTTCAGAAGTCCCGCCTCGGCCAGGACCTCGGGAGTCACCTGGTCGACGGAGCCGAGAGTCCCGAGCGCCTTGAGGTTCACCACGGCGTACTCGACCCGGAACGGATTCACGAATCCCTGCTTCGGCACACGCCGGATCAACGGCATCTGACCGCCTTCGAACCCGGGATTCTTTGTTCCCCCGGCTCGGGCCAGGCTGCCCTTGTGCCCCTTGGTCGCGGTCTTGCCGTGACCCGACCCAGGCCCTCTCCCGATTCGCTTGGGACGTTTCTTCGCGCCCCTTGCCGGGGCCAGTTCGTGCAGCTTCATGTCTTGATCACTTCCAGCAGGTAGCCGACCTTGTCGATCAGCCCCCTGACTTGCGGGGTATCCGGATGCGTGGCCGTCTGGTGGAGCTTCCTCAGGCCCAAGCCGCGTACCGCTGCCCGGTGACGCTCCGGGGTGCCAATGGGGCTCCGCCGCAGTTTGACGGTGACCGTTCCTGATTCAGCGCGCTTGGTGGACATGATGCGTTACCCCGCCTTATCCAGATCGTGCTCGGCGGTCCCGCGACGGGTTCGGGCCACTTCCACGGGGTCCCGGAGCTGCGTGAGGCCGTCCAATGTCGCCCGAACCGTATTGAACGGATTGCCGCGCCCCAGAGTCTTGGCAATGATATGACTGGCGCCAGCCAATTCCACGACCGCCCGTACCGCCCCGCCGGCGATAATACCCGAGCCGCTCGGACCCGGCTTCAGGAGCACATGCTCCCCGCCAAAAAATCCGTGCACCTCGTGCGGAATCGTCCCATCGCGAAGAGGAACGTGGACGAGGTTCTTCTTCGCCTGCTCCACCGCTTTCGAGATGGCCATTGGCACTTCGGCTGCTTTGCCTTTCCCCATCCCCACATATCCTTGGCCGTCACCGACCACCACGAGCGCGCAGAAATTGAACCGCTTGCCGCCCTTCACGACCTTGGCGACCCGGTTGATGAAGACGACCTTATCTTTGAGACTCAGCTCATCCGCGTTGATACGCACGAGTTCCGCTCCCTCCTCGATCGGTACGACACCGCCGTCAAAACTGTAATCCCCCCTCGCGTGAGGCCTCTGCGAGCGCCTTGATTCGGCCGTGGTAGACACGGCCCCCGCGATCGAACACGACCTTGCCCACACCGGCGGACTTGGCCCGCTCGGCGAGCAGCTTGCCCACGGCCTTGGCGCTTTCGATCGTTCCTGTTGCCTTCAACGCGGTTCGCAGGCTGGCATCCAAGGTCGACGCGGCGACAAGGGTGTGCCCCCTGCTGTCATCGACGATCTGCGCATAGATGTGGGTGCTGCTGCGATATACGTTGAGGCGCGGCCGCTCAGCCGTCCCGAAGATTCGCTGACGCAGTCTGGCGTGCCGACGCCTCAGACTCTTCAGCTTTGCGGCGGTGCTCATCTTCTCACCTACTTTCCTGTTTTGCCTTCCTTCTTCCGCAACCGCTCACCGGAGTACCGAATCCCCTTCTGCTTGTAGACATCCGGCGCCTTGAGACCCCGGATATGCGCGGCGACCTGCCCCACCTTTCGCTTGTCGATGCCCCGTACGGTCACAATCGTTTGTTTATCGACCTTGGCCTCGATGCCATCGGGCAATTCGTACTCCACCGGATGCGTAAAGCCGACCGTCATGCTCAACTTCTTCCCTTGCACCTGCCCCTTGTATCCCACCCCTTGAATCTCGAGGGTGCGCTCGTATCCTTTGGTCACCCCGTGGATGAGATTGTTGAGCTCGGCACGGACCATCCCGTGCAAAGCCCGGTACTTCTGTTCGTCGTTCTGCCGCGCGACCTCCACCTGCCCATCCGACACCGCTACTCGGATGCCCTCGGCGACGCTCCACTGCAGCGTTCCGAGCGGCCCTTTCACGGAGACCTGGGAGTCCGCGACCTTCACCTCGACACCCGACGGAATCGGAATCGGCTTTCTTCCTACTCGAGACATGGCAAATCCAGTTTAGTCAGTTATGTCGGTTGAGTCAGTTGAGTCAGCCGGGGAAGTCGCCTGCCGCTCGGTCCTCACCGACCGAACTGACCCAACCGACCCAACTGACCGAACTGCGTTTGCTACCAAACCTGACAGAGCACTTCGCCGCCCGTCTCCGCGGCGCGACATTGTCGATCCGTCATGACGCCCTTTGACGTCGATAAGATCGAGATCCCCATTCCGCCTCTCACGCGGCCGATGTCCCCCTTGCCGACGTACACGCGGAGCCCGGGCCGGCTGACACGTTTCATCCCCGTGATCATTGGCTGGCCTTCGCTGATGTACCGGAGCCGAATCTGAAAATGGGGATGTCCTTCGACGGTCTCTGCCTCATAGGACGAGATGAACCCCTCTTCCTTGAGGACGCGCAGCATCTCGCCCTTGAGCTTGGAGGCCGGAACGACGAGCGTCTCATGGCCCCGTTTGGCCGCATTGTGAATTCGGACCAACAGGTCCGCGACCGGATCAGTCATCATCGCGTACTGCTCCTCCCCTCACTCACTCCCCTTGCCCGATCAGGCTTCTACCAACTGGCCTTGCGGACGCCGGGAATCTCGCCGCGCAGGCTCAGCAGCCGAAAGCAGATGCGGCACATTCGAAAACGACGGAGAAATCCCCGAACACGACCGCAGACTGGACACCGGTTGTAGGTTCGGACCTTGAACTTCGGCTTTGTCGCCGCCTTCAATCTCAACGCTAGTCTAGCCACGAATGGTCTCCAGAATTCAAATTAGGATCAACCCGCCGACTATGTACGAAAAGGCATCCCCATATGCTTCAACAACGCCTTCCCCTCTTCATTGGTCCCGGCACTGGTCACGATGGTGATGTCCATCCCGTGAATCGATGCCACGCTGTCATACTTGATTTCGGGGAATACGAGCTGCTCTTTCAGCCCCAACGTGTAGTTGCCCCGGCCATCGAACGCCTTCGGCGACACGCCACGGAAGTCACGAATGCGCGGCAGCGCCACGCTCACCAAGCGATCAAAAAATTCGTACATGCGATCGCTTCGCAAGGTCACCTTCGTCCCGATCGGCATGCCTTGGCGGAGCTTGAAGCCGGCGATGGCCTTCTTGGCTTTGGTGATGACCGCCTTCTGTCCGGTGAGCACGCCGAGCTCGGACGCCGCGCTCTCGAGGAGCTTTACGTTCTGAATGGCCTGGCCCATGCCGACATTGAGCACGATGCGCTGGAGTTTCGGGACCTGCATGGGGTTCTTGTACCCGAACTCCTTCATCAGGGCCGGGATGACCTTGTCGCGGTACGTGTCCTTCATCCGCGGCGGCACCCGGGGACCGGCCGGCGCCTCGACGGCCTGCTTGTGTGGCTCCTTTGCCGCAGCCGCGACCTCTTTGGCGGGGCCTTTCTTCCCCGAAGCCTTCTTGTCCTTCTCGCCGCCCTTCGGCGCGGCGCCCTTTTTTCCTTTGTCCATATCGCAGAGCCCTTGCGCTAATCGATCGTTTGCTTGGTTGACCGGCAGACCCGCACGCGCCGACCGCCCTCCAGAAGCTTGAACCCGAGGCGGACAGGCTTGTCGGCGTTCGAGTTGTAATACATGACGTTGGAGATGGCCAGAGGCCCCTCGCGTTCGATGATGCCGCCCTGCCGTGCCTTCTGACTCGGCTTGGTGTGTCGCTTGATGATGTTCAATTTCTCGACGGTCACCTTGCCGCCGATCGGATCGACCGACAGCACTTTCCCGGTCTTTCCCCGCTCCTTACCCGTGATCACCATGACGGTGTCACCTTTTTTTATTTTCGGCTTCCAACCCGCCTTGGCCATGAATCACGCTCCTCGACTCGCTACAGGACTTCCGGGGCAAGGGAAATGATCTTCATGAACTTTTTGCGGCGCAGTTCGCGGGCGACCGGCCCGAAGATGCGGGTCCCGATCGGCTCCCCCTGCGCATTGATGAGGACGCAGGCGTTCCGATCGAACTTAATGTACGACCCATCCTCTCGTCGCACCTCCTTCGTCGTGCGCACGATCACGGCCTTGCTCACGTCCCCCTTCTTGACGGACGCCTGCGGAATCGCTTCTTTGACGGCGACAACAACCACGTCGCCCAGGGAGCCATAGCGGCGCTTGGTCCCGCCCAGGACGTGAAAGCACATCACTTGCTTGGCGCCGGAGTTGTCGGCGACATCCATGTACGTGTAACTTTGGATCATGACGGGTTCCTATTGCTCCAGCTCCCCTTGCTGCATGATCTTGACCACGCGCCAGCGCTTGTCCTTGCTCAGTGGCCGGGTTTCTATGAGCTTGACGCGGTCGCCGACCTTGCATTCGCCCCGCTCGTCATGGGCCTTCAGCTTCGTGATCCGGCGCCGGATTTTCCGATACTTGGAGTGGGCCTCGAATCGCTCGATCGCCACCACAACGGTCTTCTGCATCTTGTTGCTGAGCACGCGCCCGAAGCGAATCGGCCGAACGTTTGCTGTCTCTATCATGCCTATGCGTTCCCCTTGGCCTCGGCCGATTGCGCGGCCGCCAGCCCGTTTTCACGCAAGATCGTCTTGATGCGTGCGATATCACGCCTGGTCTGCTTGATCCGCATCACGTTTTCGATACGGCCCGTGGCTTGCTGAAAGCGCAGATTGAACAGCTCCTGCTTGAGCTGCTGCGCCTTCTGTTGCAGCTCCTCATTGGTCATATCCCTCAGCTCTTTCACATCCATCGTCTTGACACCCCGGACAATTCCAGCGGGCGGAGGTCAGATGCCGCCACGCACCACGAACTTGGTCGCGATCGGCAGCTTGTGGGAGGCCAATCGTAGGGCTTCCTCCGCCACCTCGCGTGTCACACCATCCATCTCATAGAGAATTCTTCCAGGCTTCACGACCGAGACCCAAAACTCGGGGCTGCCCTTGCCCTTGCCCATACGGGTTTCGGCCGGCTTCTTCGTCACGGGCTTATCCGGAAAGATCCTCGTCCAGATCTGACCACCGCGCTTCACGTGACGGGTCAGGGCGATTCGCGCGGCCTCGATTTGACGGCTGGTGATCCACCCCGGCTCGAGAGCCTTGAGACCAAACTCCCCAAGGGTCACCTGCCCGCCGCGGTACGCCTTCCCGTTCATGCGGCCTTTCTGCATCTTTCTAAACTTGACTTTCTTCGGCGCTAACACTTACGTCCTCCCACTCCACTATCGCGCTGAGGCTTCCGATTTACCGTTCAAAGGCGAGCTCACGCCGGCCCGCCTTTGGCGGTAGAATTTCCCCTTTGTAGATCCATGTCTTGATGCCGATCTGTCCCATCGTGGTGTGGGCCTCGGCGAAGCCATAATCGATATGCGCACGGAGCGTGTGAAGCGGCACGCGCCCTTCCCGGTACCACTCGGTGCGTGCGATTTCCGCGCCGCCCAGCCGACCTGCACAGCAGATGCGAACGCCCTGTGCGCCAAGCCGCAACGCCGCCGCGATACTGCGCTTCATCGCCCGGCGGAACGCGACCCGCTTCTCCAGCTGCATCGCAATGTTTTCGCTCACCAGCTGGGCATCGAGCTCCGGCTTCTTGATCTCCTTCACGGTGATATAGACCTGTCCGCCGTACTCCTTCTCGAGCGAGCCCTTGAGCTTGTCCACCTCGGCACCCTTGCGGCCGATGATGATACCGGGACGCGCCGTATGAATGATGACCCGGATTTGATCGCCGGATCGCTCGATCTCGACCTTGGCCACACCAGCGTGGTAGAGCCGCCGCTTCACGGCGCTCCGGATCTTGATGTCCTGATGGAGCAGCCTGGTGTAGTCCTTCTCGGCGTACCAGCGCGAGCTCCACGTGTAGTTGTATCCCAGTCGATACCCTGTCGGATGTGTTTTCTGTCCCATGCTGCGCGTTTCCTCTCGCCTTCCTGCTCCAGTCCAGGAGTCTTCTCAGGTCTTGTTCGGCTCCCCGGTGCCCGACACGACCACAGTAATGTGGCTCGTCCGTTTGTGAATGGAGGCGGCCCGCCCCATCGCCCGAGCTCTGAAGCGCTTCAGTGTCGGCCCGCCATTCACGAACACCTTGGAGACCCGCAACGACTCCGCGTCTCCAATCTCCTTCTGCTCCGCATTGGCCACGGCCGACCGGAGGAGCTTCTCGACCACCTGCGACGCGGACCGGGGCGTATGCTTGAGCATCGTCAGGGCGTGCGCCACCTGTTGCCCGCGGATGAGATCGACCACCGCCCGGGCCTTCCGCGGCGCGATCCGCACATATCGGAGAATTGCTCGTGCTTCAGCCATCACGACACTCCGTGTCCAAGGAAAAATTAAAAAGCAAAATAAACAACCCGGACTTCTGCTCTTCCTTTTTGCCTTTTTAATTCTTCCTTTTTTACTTATTTAAGGGCGACAGCTTTCTCAGTCCTTGCGGCGCCGTGTCCCTTGAAGAAACGCGTCGGGGAGAACTCCCCCAACTTGTGCCCGACCATATTCTCCGTCACGTAGACCGGTATGAACTTTTTTCCGTTGTGCACGGCGAAGGTATGGCCGATCATCTCCGGAATGATCGTGGATCGGCGCGACCAGGTCTTGATAAGCTTGCGATCCCTGACCTCGTTCATCTTCTCGACTTTCTTCAGAAGATGATCGTCCACGAAGGGTCCCTTGCTGATCGACCTCGGCATGATAACCTCCCGCCTGCCTACTTCGTCCTTCTGGAAATGATGAACTTCGTCGTCGTCTTGTTCTTTCTCGTCTTGTACCCTTTGGTCGGTTGTCCCCACGGGGAGACGGGATGCGGGTTGCCCTGCCCGGATTTGCCCTCGCCACCGCCGTGGGGATGATCCACCGGGTTCATCACGACCCCGCGCACGTGCGGCCGCCGCCCCTTCCACCGGGTGCGCCCCGCTTTGCCGACTGCGATGTTCTCGTGGTCCAGGTTGCCGACCTGCCCGACCGTCGCCATGCATGTCCCGAGCACCCGGCGCATCTCGCCCGACTTGAGGCGCACCTGTACGAACACTCCCTCCCGGCCCATGACCTGGCCGGAAGCCCCCGCGCTGCGAAGGAGTTGGCCGCCCTTGCCGGGCTTCAGCTCGACGTTGTGTATGATGGTGCCCAGGGGGATATTGACCAGAGGCAGGGCGTTGCCCGGCCGAATATCCACGTCGGGCCCCGACTGAAGGGTGTCCCGGAGCGCGAGCCCGTCTGGCGCCAAGATGTACCGTTTTTCGCCGTCGGCGTAGTGAAGCAGCGCGATCCTGGCGGAGCGGTTCGGGTCATACTCGATCGCCGCCACTTTCGCCGGAACGCCGTGCTTGTTCCTCTTGAAATCGACCTTCCGATACAACCGCCGGTGGCCGGCCCCGCGAAAGCGCGAGGTCACCCGTCCCGCGTTGTTGCGCCCGCCTGAAACGGGGTGAAATTCCGTGAGGCTTTTTTCGGGTCGCTTCTTCGTGAGGCGCTCATTGGTCAGCACCGTCATGCCCCGTCGGCCTGGTGATGTTGGCTTATAGTTCTGAATCGCCATTGTCGTTCCTTGGGTTCCCGTGTGACGCTGGACTCGGATCGTTCCGCCCAGCGCTCATCGTCCCGCGCTCATCGCTTCCCGGTTAGACGCTTTCGTAGAGCTCGAGCTTCTCGCCTTCCTTCAGCGTCACGATCGCCTTCTTCCAGCTCGGGCGCCGCCCCGCGAATCGCCCCAGTCGCTTTGTCTTCCCGAGCACATTGATGATGTTCACGCGTTCGACTCTCACCTTGAGCGCGCTCTCGACGGCCCGCTTCACCTCGACGCGGTTCGCGTCGCTTCGCACCACGAACCCGACCTTGTTGGCCGACTCCCGGAGTGCGGTGATCTTTTCCGTCAGGAGGGGGCGAATCAAAATGTCGTACGGATCTCGCTTCACGACCAGACCTCCTGGACCAGCGCCACTTCGCGCTCAGGAATGAGGATCGCACGGGCGCGCACCACGTCGTACACGGTGAGCTCCCGGGGCTGCAGGATCGTGACGGTCGCCAGATTTCGGGCTGCCAATTCAATATCCCCTCGGTTGTCTCCCATGACCAGCAGGACGTGGTCCTTCAGGCCGAGCTGTGCGAGCGCTTTCTCGAGAAGACGCGTCTTCGGCTTCTCCAGCCGAAGATCCGACACGATCAGCACCTCACCAGCCGCGAGCTTGGCAGACAGCGCGCTTTGCAAGGCCGCCCGATACTTCTTCTTGGGCATCGCAAAGCCGTACTGGCGCGGCCTCGGACCGAAAACGATGCCGCCGTGCCGCCACACCGGAGAACGGAGGGATCCCGAGCGGGCCCGTCCCGTATGCTTTTGGCGCCAGGGCTTCTTCCCTGTGCCGCTGACCTCACCCCGCTGCTTGGTTGAGGCGGTTCCCTGACGGGCGGACGCCAGCTGCATCACGACCGCCTCATGGACGAGCGGCGCATTGGGCTTGGCCCCGAAGATCTCGTTTTTCAGATCGACCGCACCCACCTTCTTCTTGTGCGCGTCGAGCACGTCGATGGTCGGCATACCTCAGCCCTTTTTCGACTTGTGCACGGCGACCAGCCCGGCGTTGCTCCCCGGGATGGCGCCGCTGATGAACAGCAAATTCTGGTCGGGCTTGGAATCGAGCACGCGCAGCCGCTGGACGGTGACTCGCTCGGAGCCCATGTGTCCTGGCAGGGCCTTGTTCTTCCAGACGCGCGAGGGGAAGGAGCTTTGCCCGATGGAGCCGGGGGCACGGTGAAACATCGACCCGTGGCTGGCGGGCCCGCCGCCGTAATGGTGGCGCTTGATGACGCCCTGAAAGCCCTTGCCCTTGGAGACACCCTCCACATCGACCCAATCGCCCTTCTTGAAGAGGTCGGCCTTGATCACCTGTCCAACCTCCACCTCTCCGAGCTTCTTGAACTCGCGCAGCCAACGGCTCGCTGACACCTGGTTTTTCTTCAGGTGACCGGTCTCCGGCTTGTTCAGCTTGCGCTCGGCGAGGTCCCCGAAGGCAAGCTGGACCGCCTCGTAGCCGTCCCGCTCCTTGGTCTTGACCTGCGCAACCCGGCAGGGCCCCGCCTCGACGACCGTGACCCCGACCAACCGTCCGTCGTCGTCGTACATCTGGGTCATGCCGAGCTTTTTCCCGAGAAGTCCGGACGTGACTGCGGGGCTTGCTTCCTTCTTCTCAGCCATTACAGTTTGATCTCCACATCCACGCCAGCCGCCAAATTCAGCTTCATGAGAGCATCCATGGTTTCCGGCGTCGGCTCGAGGATGTCGAGCAGACGCTTGTGCGTGCGCACCTCAAACTGCTCGCGGGATTTCTTGTCCGCGTGCGTGGCACGCTGCACCGTGAAGCGCTCGATGCGCGTCGGCAACGGAATCGGCCCAGCGATCTTCGCTCCACTCCGCCGCACGGTCTCGACGATTTCCTCAACCGACTGGTCCAGGATTCGATAATCGAACCCTTTGAGCCGGATCCTTATACGTTGGTCAACTCTCACTTCTTTGTCCCCTTCCGCCTTCGCTAAAGCTTCGGCGGACAAGCTCGCCTGACGTCCTTACGCGATAATTTCCGTGACGACCCCCGAGCCGACCGTCTTGCCGCCTTCCCGCACCGCAAACCGCAGGCCCGCGTCCATCGCAATCGGCGAAATCAGCTCCCCCGACAGCGTCACGTTGTCCCCCGGCATCACCATCTCC
>JBFGRM010000057.1:0-11864 GCA_041563675.1 Nitrospiraceae bacterium
CCGAGCATCTCGCTGGTGACGGCGACGGTGTTCTGCTTCTCGACGCCGCGCATCATCATGCAGAGGTGGCGCGCCTCCATGACGACGGCCACGCCGTGGGGCTTGAGCTTGCTCTGCAGCGCCTCGGCAATCTGCACCGTGAGCCGTTCCTGCACCTGGAGGCGACGGGCGAAGGTGTCGACGACACGCGGGATCTTGCTCAGGCCGACGACTTTCTTGTTGGGCAGGTAGCCGACATGGCAGCGGCCAAAGAACGGTAAGAGATGATGTTCACATAAGGAAAAAAAGTCGATGTCCTTGACCATGACCATCTCGTCGTACTCGATGGGGAACAGCGCACCGTTGAGCAGGTGGTCCACGTCCTTCTCGTACCCCTGTGTCATGAACCTCAGCGCCCGCTCCACACGCTCCGGGGTCTTGAGCAGGCCGTTGCGCTTGGGGTCCTCGCCCAGGATGGTCAGAATCTGCTCGACGAGATCGCGCAGCTCGGTCGGGTGCCCGTTGCCCTTGACCTCCTGCTTCTGATGGGCTACCCGTCTGGTGGCCACCTGCGCTCGCCCTCCCTCTTCGCTAGCCGGCGTACTCGAAATAGTTATCGCGGGTCTCGACGATGCCGACCTTTTCCAGCCGGCCGCCGGGCATGTCCTTGCTCAGCAAATCCCAGATGAGCCGCACCAGGTTTTCGCCCGTTGTCGTCCGTGCGGCGAATTCCGCATCCTGGTTCAGGTCCCGGTGATCAAACCGTTGCACGATCATCTGATCCACGACCCGATCCAGATCCACCAGGTCCAACGCGAGGCCGGTCCGCGGATCGACCGCCCCGGAGACGGCCACGTAGAGGACGTAATTGTGGCCGTGTCCGTTCGGGTTGTTGCACTTCCCGAAAACCCGCCGGTTGTCCTCCGGCGTGAGCCGGTCGGAATGGAGGCAGTGCTGCGCGACGAAGCGGTACCGGCGGGTGATGGTGACTGGGCTCATAGTCGCGATTCCGACACCTGACGGCCTTCGACAAACCACGGGCCGGAGGACGTCCCTCGCGCGTCGACTCCGGCCCGGCCCGGTCGATTATCGCTCACCGGCGGGCACGGCGCCCGCCGATGCTGGTCTCAGACGTTGAAGGAGCTGCCGCAGCCGCAGGTCGTCTTGGCCTGCGGGTTCTTGATCGCAAAGCCCGACCCCTGCACGCTCTCGACGTAGTCGACCTCGGCCCCGTTGAGCAGCGGGGCGCTCTGCGGATCCACGATCACTTTCACGCCGCTCTTCTCGATGATCGTATCTTCATCGGAGATCTTGCTCTCGAAGGCCATGCCGTACTGATAGCCGCTGCAGCCGCCGCCCCGCACGTAGATGCGGAGTCCTTCGACCTCCTGCTCTTCGGTCATCAGCTCCTTGATCTTCTTCTCAGCCAGGTCAGTAATGGTAACCATTGGCCTCCCCCTTTATGTTGAACCATTATTATATCGCATTTCACTCGCCGTGACACCCTGGATTTTCGCTTCCCACCCCCCTCATCCGGGCGAGTCCCGGTCGCAGGCCTGGCCTGCCGAGGTCGGGGATTCCCACTTCTGCTCAGGCACCCGCACGACGACGTCACCCAGCACACGTGCCTGGCAGCCCAACCGATGCCAGGGCTCGGTCAGCGCCTCCCGGTCGAGCAGATCCTGCTCCTCGAAGTCGATCTCCGAGAGGTTGTCGCGCCCTTCCTGCACCTCGACTCGACAGGTGGTGCAGGAGGCGTTCCCCCCGCAGTCGTGGTTCAGCGGAAACCCCAGCACCTCCGAGGCCTCGAGCAACGACAGGTTGCGTTCCACCTCGCCGCTCTTGCCCTCTGGATGAAGGAACGTCACGCGCGGCATCCTGATTCCTCACAGGGATGAGCCAACCGCCGACTGTGTCGGCTCATCCACTCTCCTCAGCTTTTGGCTCCAGCCGGGACGGGTGCGAAGGGGCAGCGCTTCAGGGCGATGTGCTCGTCGTACTCGTGGCGGAACAGCTTCAAGCTGCTCTGCACGAGCACCGCGGCGCCGGTGACCAGCGTGCAGTACCCCGTCCCTTTCACGAACCCGCAAAGCTGCAGCAAGGCGTCCAGATCCTTCTGCGCACCCTCGCCCTGCTCGATCTTCGTCATCAACTCGGCAAGATTGCTCGTCCCCATCCGGCACGATGGGCACTGCCCGCAGCTCTCAGCCTTGAAAAAGTCCGAATATTTCAACGTCGCCGCGACCATGCAGGTGGCGTCGTCCACGACGATCACCCCCGCCGAGCCGAGCCCCGTGCCCGCCTTCTTGAGCGAGTCGAAGTCCATGGGCAAATCGAGCTGATCGGCGGTCACCATGGAAAACGACGGGCCGCCCGGGAACACTGCCTTGACCTTGTGCCCGTCCGGGACCCCGCCGCCGAACTCCTCGATCAACACCCGCAGCGGCGTGCCCAGCGGCATCTCGTAGACCCCGGGCCGGTTGACCGCCCCGCTGAGGGAGAACAGCATGGTGCCCGGGCATTTGTCGGTCCCCACCTCCGTGAACCAGGCCGCCCCCTTCTTGATGATCGGCGGTACGTTGCACAGCGTCTCCACATTGTTGACGAGCGTGGGCTTGCCGTAAAGCCCGAAGTCGGTCGGGTAGAAGGGCGGCTTTTGTTTCGGCATGGCCGGCCGCCCCTGCATCGACTCGAGCATCGCCGTCTCTTCGCCGGCCACATAGCTGCCCATGCCGTCGAACACCTCGATCTCCATCTCGAGGTCCGTGCCCAGGATGTTCTTGCCCAGCAGGCCCTTGGCCCGCGCCTCCTCGACCGCCTTCACAAAGTTGGCGCGTTCCTCCGCGTATTCATGATTGATATAGATGAAGGACGACTTGGCCTTCACCGTATGGGATGCGATCAGGCAGCCTTCGAGTAACTGATGGGGATAGTGCTTGAGCAGGTACCGATCCTTGAAGGTCCCCGGCTCGTGCTCGCCGGCGTTGCAGACGAAATACCGTTCCTTGACCCGGTGGTTCAGCACCTTGTCCCACTTCGTGCCGGTGGGAAAGCCCGCTCCGCCACGGCCACGCAGCCCGGCGCGCTTGAGCTCCTCGACGATTGCCTCGGGGGTGAGATCCGTGACGCACTTCCGCCAGGCATCGTAGCCGCCCTGCTTGAGGTAGGGCTCGATGTCCCACGGCGCGCCGCCGTTGAGCGGTTGCTGGAGTCTGGGCTTGGGCAGGGTCACGATACTGGGCCCTCCGTCGGGATCTGGCGCCATCGCGGCGAGGCGCCGCTTGCGGTCTCCCCAAAACGGTCGTCCAAGAGTCGATACTATACGGCCACCTGCAAACTTTCGTCAAGCCGATCCCATGCAGAAACGGCTTTTTCTCAACTACTTAGGGCGTGTGGCCTAACACAAACGGATCGCAGTAGGTCTTCCGGCCCCTTCCTTCCCTGTCGGCAACGGGCTGCCGCGTCGCACAAAATAAATGGGGCCAGAGTCACCGCTCGACGCGGTCACCCTGGCCCCACAATCTTTATCGTCACTGTGAGTCCCCCTCACCCCGGGGGAGAGGGAAAAGGGAGGTCAGTTGAGATGGGCGGCGGCACCCATGAAAAACAGCATCGGGAGCGAGAGCAGCACGTTCACGCGTGACGCGTAGAGCGCCTTCTTCGCCCAGGCCGCCATCTCCGGCGGAGCCGGTTTACCCTCCGCCTGATCCTTGGTCGCCTGAATGATCTTCTTCTGGTTCGGCCAGATGATGGCGTGGACGTTGCCCATCATGATGATCCCGAGAATCCCGCCGATCCAGATGGCCTTGTCCCCGCTTCCGGCCGGCGTGGGATGGAGAATTCCGATCAGCACGATGCCGGCCACCACGGTGATCGTCGCGGCGTGGCGAAAGTAGTTGAGGGCGGGGGGCATGAGCAGCGGTACCACCACGCCTTTCTGGGCTCCATCGAGCTTCTTCATGAACCCGGCGTTGATGAAATTGAAGAAATACAGCAACCCGATCCACGTGATCCCCGCAATATAATGGATCCACCGAAAGATCGCTTCGGTCCATGTCAGCGCATCTGGCAGATCTGCCATTGTGCCCACCTTTCGTGATTGGTTCAGCCGTCAGTCGCGCCGGACAGGCCGACCGCGGCTATCGAGTCAGGCGTGTGCTCAGCGAATTGCGAGCCAGAAGATGACCAGCACGATGGTCAGTGCGAAGCCGACTCCGGCCGTTTGAAACGGATTTTCCAGAAATTTCATCGGCACACCATTTCGCTGGTTGAGGTTAGAGCAGAACCTGTACTCCTTCCCGAAACACAATGTCAAGCTTCGCGCACGGGGCGCGTGGGAATCAGCGCGGCACGAGCTTGTCCACCGCCTCGCAGAGCTCCTTGACCGCCGCGGCCGATTGCATGAGGGCGCCGCGCTCCCCGGCGCTCAGCTCGTATTCGATGATGGCCTCGACGCCGCCCCGCCCCAGCTTGACGGGGACGCCGATCACCACGTTGTCCAAGCCGTATTCGCCCCGGCAGAGCACCGCGCAGGGCAGCACGCGCTTTTGGTCCCCGAGGATCGACTGCACCATGTCCACGACGGAGGCCGCGGGCGCGTAAAAGGCGCTGCCCGCTTTGAGGAGGTTCACGATCTCGGCCCCGCCGTTCCGCGTCCGCTTCACGAGCGCTTCGAGACGCTCCTTCGGCAACCACTCCGTCAAGGGACGACCGGCCACGGTCGTATAGCGCGGCAGCGGGACCATGGAGTCGCCGTGCCCGCCCAGCACCATGGCCTGCACGTCCGCCATGGACACGCCCAGCTCCATGGCGATGAAGGCCCGCAGCCGGGCCGAATCGAGCACGCCCGCCATGCCCATGACGCGGGACGGCGGGAAGCCGCTGACGCGCTGCGCCACGTGGACCATGGCGTCCAGCGGGTTGGTGACCAGGATGAGGATGGCCTCGGGGGAATGCCGGGCGAGCTCCCGGACCACCGTGGAGACGACTTTTGTATTGGTGGCGAGCAGCTCGTCCCGGCTCATGCCGGGCTTCCGCGGCACGCCCGAGGTGATCACGGCGATCGAAGAGCCGGCGCTCGCCTCGTAGGACGTCGTCCCGATGATGTGCGTGTCGTAGCCGGCGACCGCCCCCGCCTGTTTGAGGTCCAGCGCCTTGCCCGCCGCCAGGCCGTCGACGATGTCGACCAGCACCAGATCATGCTCATCGGTCTCCGCCAGCCGTTGGGTCACGGTCCCGCCGACATTGCCTGCTCCCACCACGGTGATTTTTTGACGTGCCATAGGTGCCTCAGCAATCGTTATGCGTCAATTGCGTCTCTTGCGTCAATAGCGTCTATTGCGTCGGCCCGTTTCTGTCATGCCCGCGAAAGCGCGCATCCAGGCATAGGGGAAAAGATGGATTCCTGCTTTCGCAGGAATGACGGAAAGATGAGTACCGCCACGTGGAACGTGGAACTTGGAACCTGGAACGTTTTTTTCATTCGTGTTCCGTCCACCCGGCAACCTTGAAGTTGGTGGTGCAGACGAAATTGTCGCCCTCGTAAAAGTTCACCTTGATCTTCTTCTTGCCATAGCGCGAGGCGAGGAACTCTTCCGGGTTGTCGATCAGGCCCTGGTACTCGCCGGGCTGGAACGTGCCCAGCTCGTGGAATGTCACGATCATGCCGGATTTCACTTCCTGCAGCACCTTGACCGTGCAGTGGGGAAAGATCTCCCAGAACTTGGCGTCGATCTCCTCCCGGGACGGCTCGCCGCGCTCCTGCCCCGGCTCCACCCTGTTCGCAAACTTGGCCTGCCGGCGCACGTAGGGGTACTGGTGCCCGGTGAACAGCTTGTACAGCCACGGCGGAATGGTCGGTTTCGCCTGATCAGTCATCTTTCTTTTTTGTCATGCCTGCGAAAGCAGGCATCCATCTTCTTGGCGAGACCTGGATTCCCGCTTTCGCGGGAATGACGGAACAGAACGGGAATGACGGAAGAAGAGGGTCATTTCACATTTCACTTTTCACGTTTCACTTTTCACTACCGCTATGTCGTCAACCGTTGGTAGATGCGCGGCAATCGTTCCGGGAGCGACGCGATGTTGTCGATGATGAGGTACCGCACCTCGCCGTAGAGGCGGCGGAGGTAGTCGTCCGCCTCGCGGTCCACCGTGATGCAGAAGGGCTCGACCCCGCGCATCCGTGCCTCCCGCAGCGCCATCCTCGTGTCCTCGAGCGAGTATTCGTCGGCGTAGCCGTCGTCCAGCGGCTTGCCGTCGTTGATCAAGATCAGCAGCCGCACCTTGGCCTGGCGCGCCATCAATTTCCTCGTGGCGTGGCGGATCGCCGCGCCGTCGCGGTTCTGATGGCGGGGCGCCGCCGTGCCGATGCGATTCATGGCCCGCCCCGGTCCCGTCTCCTCGAAATCCTTGAACACGAGGAACTCGACGCGGCGCCGCCCCCTCCCCGAATATCCGTAGATGGCGTACTGGTCGCCGGTGGCCTCCAGCGCCTGGGTCAGCACGACCAGCCCCTCCTTCTCGACGTCGATCACGCGCCGGCTGTCCGCGCCGATCACCCGGCTCGTCGAGCCGCTCACGTCGACCAGAAAGGCCACGGCCACGTCGCGCTCGCGCCGCTCGCGTCGCACGTAGATCCGGTCCACCGGCTCCGCCCCGGCCCGTTGATCCACGCGCCGGCGAATCGCGGCGTCGAGGTCGACCTCATCGCCGTCCGCCCGCCCGTAGAGACGGCGAAGCCCCTCGGGCCGGATGGTCTCGAAGTACCGGCGCAACAGCGCGACCATCGACCCGTGCCGCGCCAGGACGCCTTCCGCAAAATCCGGTTCACCTTCCTCCACCGGTCGCTCGAGCACGCGACACCAGCCCGAGCGATAGTCCTGGATCGTGCCGTCCCACTCGTCGTACACCAGGCTGTCGGGGTAGCCCTCGTCCCGCAGCGCCTCCCCCCGCCGTGCATCGGGAAGCTGCAGCACCTCCTCGGCGAGTGACGTCGGCGCGGTCGGCCCCTCCGGCAGGTCCGCGGGCTCCTGCTCCACCGCCTCCACCGAGGATTGGGGCGCGTCGCCTGGCCGGCGACCGCCCGTCAGGCCGGACGCACCGGCCCGCGGCCCGCTCTCCGCCGATTCGCGGTCACCCTGGGCCCCGTCCTGCTCCGGCGCCTCACCCGCGCGGCGGATGCGCTCCGGATCCATGACGCCGCGGTAGCTCCAGTTGGAGACCGGTTGATAGTCTCCCGTCGTCGCATCCGAGGCCGCCGGGCCCCCGGTTGCCGGTCCCGCCTCGTCGGTCGTCGACTCCGGACCTTGTCTCTGCGTCAGCGACGCTTCCAGCAGCGCATAGATCCGGTCGGCGCGTCGCACGGCGTCCTCGGCCGTCGCACTCGGTTGGAGCACGTTCCTCGCGACGTCCCAGGCGGCATCGACGGTCTCGCGGAGCACTTCGGGAACCGGCGTCTCGGCAGAGCCCCGCGTCGTCATGAGCAGGAGATGGTCGACGAGCATCTCGCGCACCGACAATCCATGCGTGATCGATCGCGGGGTCGCGGCGTCGCTCGCCTGTGCGGCCAGGTCTTCCCGCAGCCCCGGATAGGCCGACCGGAGGAGGTACTCCACACGCGCGTCCTCCAGCACCGTCCAGAGATCGCGCATCAACGCCGGCTGGGGATAGCGCGCGAAGAGGTCGCTGAGCGTCTGGATCGCAGGCGCGGCGGCCTCCGGGGACGGATAGCGGCGGGAGACCTCCGACGCGAGATCATCGAGGCGGGCCAGGGACAAATCATAGGTGCCGAATTCCAGGTGCCCCGCCTCATGCGCGGCCATGACGGTGTACAGCCGGATATTCTCGTCGCGCGTTTGATGGCGGCGGACGATGGACGGCAGGGCGATCGTCCGCCCGTCGGCGCTGACCGTCGGCCGCGGGGGCGCCTCGCTCTCCGGCCGGTCCGGCTCCGGGATCCCCTGGATGGTGACGGGGATGCCGCACAGACCTTCGACGAACAGCTTTAGGGACCGCGACACCTGGCGGAGCGGGACGCCGTTGAGCGCCTGCTCGACCGAGGCCAGGGCCTTCCTGGTCTCGACCGCAAAGTACGCGCGCCCGCCTTCGACGCTGTACTCGAGCACCTCCATGCCGCTCCGAAACCAATCCTCGAACTTGCTCAGGTCCGCGCGCAAGCCGCCCAGCAGCGCCAGGAGCTCCGGGCACCGGCGCACGTAGGCCAGGGTGGCGCCGGGATCGCGCTCGGCGAGCAGGCCACCGTATTGCAACACCCGGCGCGACCATTCCTCGGAGGGCAGGCGCCGCAGCAGCGTCGGCGCCTCCGCCAAAAACTCCACCGCGCCCTGCGGGTCCTGTTGCGCCAGCTGATCGCCCAGCGTCACGACGAGGCCGCGGAGTGATCCATGCTCGATGTCTCCCAGGATGTTCGGGCTCGTCCTGAAGAACTCCAGGGTCGCGAAGTAATCCGTCTTGCCGAGGCTGTTTTGCGTGACGAGCTTCATCCCGAAGCCCACCCACGCTCGCACGTGCTCGAGGGGCAGCACCGCGGCCAGGTTCGGCCCCTGGCGGAGAAACTCCACGCTCAGCACGTAGTCCACCCCGGCCAGGTCCAACCCGATGTCGGCCCACCGTTCCAGCTCCTCGAGGGGGACGACCCGTCGGAGCGCGTCGGCTTTCCGGACGAACTCCAGGGCCACATTCGCATCGCTCTCGGCCAGCTCGAGCGCCACCTGGAGCACCCGGGCCGCCTCGGGTCCGCTTCCCAGCCCTTCGAGGAGCGGGGGGCTCTCGCGCACATAGCGCAGTCCCGCGGCGCCCGACGTCCGCGTGATGGCCACGCCGAGGTCGAGCCAGGGCACCACCAGCGCCAGGCCGGCCCGGCGATGCAACGCGCCCAGGGCCTGCACGGCATCGGAGCAGACGCGCTCGGACGCGTCCGCGAGCTCGTCGAACAGCTCGACCGCCATCGCGACGTCGGCGGCCTGTCCCAGAGCCCGCAGGACCGCCTCGGCCTCGTCCTCATTCAGCCGTTCGCGCAGGCGCTCAATGAGTTTTTGCTCGGCACTCATTCTGCTTCCATAAGGAGACAGCCCCCTCACCCCAACCCTCTCCCCCACTGGGGGAGAGGGCACGGGTGAGGGGGGGTCGCTCCGATCACCATTCACCATGCGACGAGATGTATTCGAACGCCACATGGCGACGCAGCAAATTGAAGAGATGCGGATTGTAATGGAGGGATATCTATATGTAAACTGCGTGTTCTGCGCACACCAGGGCAACATGCGAGACGAAAGGGACCGTCCCATTCCCTCTCCCTCCTCTGGAGGGAGAGGGCCAGGGTGAGGGTGGTCGGCGATAACGGCCCCCTCACCCCAACCCTCTCCCCCGCAACGGGGGAGAGGGAAGGTCGTTGGTCCATGCGTCGTCTCCTCCTCTGCCTGCTCCTGTCGCTCCCACCCCTCTCCTCCCACGGACAGGAAATCTATCCCACCAGCCTCCCCGCAGGGTCCGAGCTCGCGCGCCGCCTCGAGAGCCACGTGATCCGTCTTGCCGCACCCGAGCTGCAGGGTCGCGAGCCCGGCACCGACGGCAACCGCGCCGCGGCACGCTACATCGAAGAGTCGTTCAAAGCCCAGGAGCTCCGACCCCTCGCTTCGCTCGAAGGGTTCCGCCAGGAGATCTCGCGCGACCTCGGTGACAACCTCGTCGGGACACGTCCCGCGGTCGCGCCGGCCGCCGAGGCGCCATTCATCCTCGTGGGCGCGCATTACGACCATCTCGGCAACGGCTACCTTGGCGCGGACGACAACGCGTCGGGCGTGGCGACGCTGATCGAGGTCGCGCGCATGCTCCCAGAGCTGCGCCACCACTCTCTGCTGTTCGTGGCCTTCAATGCCGAGGAGCAGCCCTACATCCGCACGCCGATGATGGGATCCCAGTACTTCGTCGATCACCTGCCGTCGGAGATCGGCCGGACGGGCGCGATCAAGGTCGCGATCATCATGGACATGGTGGGCGGGGTCCATTGGGAGCCCCTGCGGCAGGTCGTCTTCGCGGCCGGCGCGGAAAAAGCGCCAATACTCTACAGACGCCTCCAGGAAGTGGTTCAACGGCAGCAGGGCGCCATGAAAGGTAAGGCGTCAGGGGTGAGGGGGGAAGACGCAGAGCCGAAACATACTTTGTCGGTTGAAGGGCGTGACAGGAAGACGGGTAATTCTTCTCCTAACCCCTTACGCCTCACGCCTGACGCCTCACGACCCTCAGCAGATGCCAACGGTAATGCGATGCAATCAGTGACCGTTGTGCCGCTTGGAATTCATCTCGTCGAGCAGCTGCCCGTGATCGGACAAATCGCGTTCAGCGACTACGATGCCTTCCGCAATGCGGGGGTGCCGTTTCTCTTTCTCTCGAGCGGCCGGACCCCCCGGTATCACACCACCCGGGATCTTCCGGATACGCTGCATTACGAACGCATGGCCGCCACCGTGCAGTTTCTGGTCCGCCTCCTCCCCCACATCGACGCGGACGCCGCCCCCTACGCCGTGGAACCCGAGCGGATCGTGCTGGCCGACGAGATCGCCGCGCTGCGACCACTCCTGAAACTGGCGGCGGATCCGGAGACGGAGATCCCGGACACGTCGTTTCTGTCCCGCTGGAAGCTCCGGAGGGACCGTGACTGGCTGAATGAGCTGAAGCCAGCCTCGGCGGGAGCGGATGAGATCACGAGGCTGGAGCGCATCTCGATCCGGATGCAATGCCTGCTGGGTGACTTCAGCGGCTGCTTTCTCTTCTGACGCCGTCCGACAACGCGAAGACCTTCCTCACCTGACTCGCCGGCGTCCCCGTGAGAAGAATCCGCTTCCGCCGGGATCCATGGCCGGCGATGAGCACCACGCTGGTCTTGGGAATCCCGAGGCAGGCGGCCAGGTAGCGGCAGACCTCGTCGTTGGCCGCTCCGCCGACCGGCGGGGCGGCCACGCGAATCTTCAAGGCCCCGCCATGCAGGCCGCCGTGCCCGGTCCGCGCCGCCTTGGGCTGGACGTGCACGATCAGGACGGCTCCCTCCGCGGTCTCCTGCACCACTGATTCAGTCATGGGCGATCGTATGGGGAAAGGGGGGCGACGGGCGTGTTTGACGGTGACCGACGGATATGGGGCTCAGGCGCGGCCGCCGCGAATGGGATCACGGGCGGCGCTTCGGACCGACTGGAGCGAGCTCCGCAGCTCCTGCAAGCGTGCGGCGAAGAGGTCGAGGTGCATATCGCGAAGGGTATCGTCCCGTTGGTACTCCCACAGACGGTGAAACACCGTGCGCATCCCTTTTTCGAGCGTCACCGCCTTGACGTAGTCGGGGTGCGCGGCCTGAGCCTCGGACACCCCGCACATCGCCTCGTGCAGGGCGTGGAACTGATCGTGGAGCGTGTGAATGTTCGACTCGTAGGAGGCGGAGCGTCGCGTCTTCTCGACCGTGGCCTCCATCATCGCGGTCAGATTGAGCAATGTCTCGACGCCGTCGGCTCCCTGCGCCTGCTGAAGATACTCGCCCGCCTTCGGATGCATGATGTGGCTGCAACCGACGAGCAGCAGGCTTGCGATGACAAAGGAAAAAGCAAAAATTAGAAGATGAGTCTGTTTTTGTCGCGGTCTCATTCGCTCCTATCTTGCCTTTGGCCCTTTTCAGGACCCCGCGCCCCGAGCCCCGCGCCACGCGCCCTGCCTAGAAGATCGCTTTCACGAGCTCGGCAATACTCCGCTGCATATCAGCGTCATCCGTGATCGGCCGCACGACCGCCGCCTCGCAGGCCTCGGCCGGCGGGACTCCCTGGCGGATGAGCGTCCCCGCATAGATCAGGAGTCGGGTGCTCACGCCCTCCTCGAGGCCG
>JBFGRM010000058.1:0-11858 GCA_041563675.1 Nitrospiraceae bacterium
CAGGAAGCCGGGAGGCGGTTGGGCACCTTCCTGAAGCGGCGGGAGCGGGCGAAGAGCGAATACCGGCGGCGAAACATCTTCGAGCTCTACATCGAGGAAGTCGCCGAGGCGTGCAACCGGCTCAAGGGCGGCAAGCTGGCCACCCAAAAGCTCAAGGACCAGCTGCAGCGCATTGCCAAGACGCGGACGGGCGGTGAGAAGACAGACGAGACGCTGGGCAAGAAGGGAGGCGGCCCCGAGGGGCTCCCACACTCGATCATCGTCACCCCGGAGGGTGTTGAAGGGTCGGTGCCGGTCTTGAGCGAGGAGGAGTCGACCGCGGCGACACAGACAAAAGGCGCCGCCGGTGAAGAGCAGGTGACCGCGAAGCCGTCCCGGTCAAAAGGGAAAACAGGACGCAAGGGAAGAGGGAAGCGTGCGGCCGCATCGCAGCCGAAACGCGCGAAGAAAACCGCCGAGCCCGCTGGCAAAGCCAAGAAGAGCGCAGCGCGCGGAAAGAAATAGGACCCGTCATGGCGCGAAGACAGAAGACGAAAGCCGGGGTCGTCGAGAAAAGACTCGTCGGCGTGGCCGACACGGTCATCACGGCCGCGCAGCGTCGCAAGGACCCGACGATCTCGATCCCCATACGCGCCCTCTCGAACGTCAACTTCAACGAGCGTAAGGGCATGATCGAGATGGGCAAGCGCAAGCAGGCCCGCTCATTCTTCAATGTCGGCATGGCCAAGAAGTTCATGCAGACGGTCCTCGTGGCGGACGCTCTTGCCGAGCTTCAGCGTGCGGACCTGACGACCTCGCTGAGGGAGATTTATTATCGAACCAAGCATACGATCAAGGGTTCACACGAAAACACATTCGACACCCAGAATGAATCGGATCCCGTGATCGAGGACCTTGAGGTGTCACTGGAAGCGCTACGTGAGGAGCTGCACGTCCGCGCCGAAAACGGCGGCTCCGTGGTCGGCCCGCTCGTGCTGGTCGACGACGGCGACCAGGTGAACTGCGCCAGACTGGGAAAGGGCGGCTACTCGGTTCCCTCCATCGTCGAGCCCGAGTACCTGCAGATCAAGAAATGCACGGCCGATTTCCTCCTCTTGGTCGAGAAGGGCACGCAGTGGAACCGTCTCTCCGAGGACAAGTTCTGGCGGCGGTACAACTGCGTCCTCCTCACGGGGAACGGCCAGCCGCCCCGCGGCGTCAGGCGCCTGGCGCGACGCCTGCACGAGGAAAAGCGGCTGCCCGTCTACGTCCTCGTCGACAACGATCCCTGGGGCTACTACATCTACTCCGTCGTCAAGCAGGGCTCGATCAACCTCGCCTTCGAGAGCCAGCGCATGGCCATCCCGAAGGCCAAGTTCATCGGGCTCTCGAGCGCGGACCCCGAGCGCTACGGCCTCCCGCGCAACGTGGGCATCATGCTCAACGAGAAGGACACCAACCGGGCCAAGGAGCTGCTCAACTACCCCTGGTTCCAGAAGACGGCCTGGCAGAAGGAGATCAAGCGGATGCTCGCGAGCGGGCTCAAGTACGAGCTCGACGCCCTCGCCAACAAGGACTTTCAGTACCTCACCAAGAAGTACCTGCCCAGAAAGCTCAAAGAGCGAGATTGGCTGGATTAGCCGGGTGTGATGGGCACCGGGCCTGAATGCCGGGCTGGAGTTGTGTGCCGGGCGGCGGGCCGGGCACACGGCCCGTTGATCCGCCCGGCGGAGGGACGCTATGCGACCGTACCTTAGCTCAGACGCACCTGAACCGCTGTGAGGTAGGTCACGCTCGCAGGCTCAGGCCCGCCGCCGGAGCGACCAGTGGGTCGACAAAAATCTAATGGAGGACGGCTGCGCTGCTCGCGGATCAGCCTTGGCTAGTGACCGCCGGCGGGCTAGTTGGTTGAGGACTTTCTGAATCGAGAACGAGGCGGCTACTAATGCCCATGCCTGGCTTGATATCGAAGAACTTTTTCACGAATGCGGCCCGTTCACTGAGGACAGCCGTTGTATATCGACCATTTCTTGGGGTCAGGCGAACATATTCGTCCAGCACGAGGCAAGCGCGAGCGGCTTTATGCGATCGCAGAAATGGGGCTATCTGCTGCAGTAACGCCAGTGCCTGCCGATTAGACACTTGGTAGGTAAAACTAGGGGTATGGTGTGACTGGGCGCGGCCGCGATTGGGTCCAGCACATTAACCTGTTTGTACGTCACGGTTGTCTCCCAGGATGGGTTTCTGGTCGCAGGTGAGTTGCAGCAGAAAAGGCCCCCGACCTCAGAGTCGGGGGCCTAGCGGTATGGTGGAGGTGAGGGGACGGAAATTCCAAACCTTTCGGCTTGGTCCGGACTATGCCTTCATCCCGCGAAAGCTTGACTCTTAAGAGTCGCTGCAGGATGCGGGGCGTCTTAGCATCGTGAAGCTGGATGCTCCGAGTGTCCGCCCACCTTCCGGCCGGCGGATCTCTGAGTCTCTACAGGGCCATGCGAGTTGGCCTCGCTTGACCCCTCGGCGTTGCCATGGCCTGCTCTCGCAGGCTGTAGGGTTCGCCGATTGAGCCCCGTGTTCACCCAGGGATTACTCCCCGGGGCGACCATTGTTGATCGAACCCCTGTCCGAAGACCTTCAGCGCACAGGATCTACATGCTTAGCCGATCGTTTAGTATTCGCGACTGCCCACGCCCACCGGCTGGCTTAGAACAGCCGCTAGCCCAGTGTGTTCTCGTCCTCAGCCGCTGAGCACCAGCCTCGGACCAGCCTGCTGAGTTGCGCCCCTTCCACGACCGCAGGCGGGTGCGCGGAGAGACGTCGCGGTTAATTAAGCCGCGAGTGCCAAGTTTTGGTTGGCAGTTGTGTTTGTCCCGGATGTTTTACGAGTTTCCGAGAAACTCGGCATGCACCTATGACCTCTTGATCCCCGTCGAAGCCAGTCACCCCCATAAGCTGGAGATGCAGTGTAAACATTAGTCTACTGCAGGATTGCACCCTGATCCAGCTTCTTTTCAGGGAAAGACAATCTCGCTCCCCCTCCTCAAGCCGAGCAACCCGTCGGGTCACCGGGCAGGGTCGACAGGACAGATTCACTCCCCCGCCCCCGGGGAAGCGATGACATGGTGGAAACCCAAGCGAAATGGGGGTTTCTTGACGCGCCGGTGCCGTGATGTAGATTTGATACAAGGGGGGCATTGCATGCCCCGTCGCGCCCGGTGTTCCCAATTTTCGGCTCCTGATAGTGATTCTCAGAAATGACTCTACGCACTGTGCTTCATGGCTAAACCCCTGCACGTCCTGGTCCTGGAGAACTCCGCCAAGGATGCCGAACTCCTCATACGCGAGCTTCGCCGGGCGGGGTTCGACACGAAATGGAGGCGGGCGGCCACCGAAGCCGAATATCTCCGCCAGCTCGAGCGGCCGACGGACCTCATCCTGGCCGACTACTCCCTGCCTCAGTTTAATGCGCCTCGCGCCCTGCAACTCCTGAAGAAACGCGGCCTCTCGATTCCCTTCGTCATTGTGTCGGATTCGATCGGGGAGGAAGCGGCCGTCGACTGCATCAAAAGCGGGGCGGCGGACCACCTTCAGAAGCACCGGCTGGCCCGGCTTGGACCTGCCGTCGCACAGGCCCTCGACCGCAAGCGCCGCCGCGAAGACAAGCTTCCTCCCAGACCTGTCACGCGTGAGAGCGAGCCCACGCTCACGTCCCTGATCGGCAACCTGCCGGGCATGGTCTATCGCTCGCTTCCCGAACCCCTCTGGACCTTCACCTATACGAGCGAGGGCTGCCTGCCCCTGACGGGATATCAGGCGACGGATTTTACCGAGCGGACAATCCATTATCGAGAGATCATCCATGAAGACGACCTGGACCTTGTCGTGCAAGCCAAGAAAGCGGCGCTTCAGGCGCGAGAATCATTCCAAATCGAGTACAGGATCATCACGGCCGCGGGTGAAGAGAAATGGGCCTGGGAGCGTGGACGCGGCGTGTACGCATCAAACGGGCGGATGCTTCACGTGGAGGGATTCATCACCGATATTAGCGAACGGAAACTCGCGGAAGACGGCCTGACGCAGCAGAGAATTCTGCTCGAGACCATTCTCGGGCAGGCCGCTGATGGGATCGTCGTCTGCGATATCGATGGCAACCTGACCTTCATCAACGCCGCTGCCCGGCGCATCGCCCAGGTTGATGCCGAGGACAGTCCCGCGGACCCCACCACAGACCTCTGGGGCGCCCTCCATGATCAGGACGGCGTTCGTCTGCCGTTCGATCAATGGCCGCTGCCCAAGGCTCTCTGCGGGAAAATCACGGTCGGCCAAGAGCTCCGTCTGGTGAGACCGGACGGGAGTCACTCCGATCTCCTGGTCAGCTCCGCCCCCTTGAGGAATGCCGATCGGGTCATCGTCGGCGGGGTCGCCACGTTCGTCGACATCACCAGCCGGAAGGCCGCTGAAGTGAGCTTCGCGGAGCTCGCGCGCCAGCATCAGCTCATTCTTGAGTCAGCGGGCGAAGGCATCTACGGCTTGGACATGGAGGGCAACACGACCTTCGTGAATCCGGCCGCCGCGGCCATGATCGGGTACGCCATTGACGAGTTGATCGGCAAGCCGCAACACCGCATCTGCCATCACTCCCGAGTTGATGGATCCCCCTATCCTCGTGAAGAATGCCCCATCTACGCCGCCTTCAAGGACGGGCAAGTCCACCACGTCGACAGCGAGGTCTTTTGGCGGAAAGACGGCACGAGCTTCCCCGTTTCCTACACGAGCACCCCGATCAAGGATAAGGATGCGAACCTGATCGGGGCGGTCGTGACATTTCGCGACGTCACTGAACAGCGGCGCCTTGCGGAACAACTCCGCCAGGCAGCCAAGATGGATGCGGTGGGTCAACTGGCGGGTGGGGTCGCGCACGACTTCAACAACCTGCTGACCATCATCTGTGCGTATACGCAGGTGTTGACCACGCGGCACGGGCTCGATGAGCAGGTTCGCGGACACCTCGGGGAGATCAACGCGGCGGCTCAGCGTGCCGCCGGCCTGACGAGCCAACTCCTCACCTTCAGCCGTCAGGAGATCACGCAGCCCATCGACGTGAATCTTAATGAGGCGGTCTCCACCTGTACGAACATGTTGGAGCGGATCCTGGGCGAGGACGTGGTGCTGCAGACCAAGCTGGCACGCGAGATCGGGCTTTTACGCATCGACCCGGTTCAGCTCGAACAGGTGATCATGAACCTCGTGATCAATGCACGCGATGCGATGCCGGAGGGAGGCACGCTGACGATTGAAACGGCCAAGGCTGAGCTGCCGGTTGGAGGACCCCAACAAGGGTCTTCGAATGGTCGCGGTGCGGTCCAGCTCTCCGTTCGAGACACGGGGCATGGCATGGACGAAAAGACGCGCACGCGCATCTTCGAGCCATTCTTCACGACGAAGGAGCAGGGGAAGGGCACGGGCTTGGGCCTGGCGACGGTGTACGGCATCGTCATGGAGAACAACGGCACCATCGCGGTGGAGAGCACCGTGGGCGAGGGGACCTGCTTCATGATTCGGTTTCCAAGCATCGAAGAGAAGAAACGGCGGGAAAAAGCGACCCAGCACGTCAGCGCGCTGGCCGGAGGGACCGAGACGATTCTCCTGGTGGAGGACGATGCCCACCTGCGCAAGGTCGTGCGCCAAGTCCTCTCAGAGGCGGGGTATCAGGTCCTCGAGGCGGCGAATGGTGAGCAAGCCTACCAGCTCTGCGATTCGCATGGGGGGCCCATTCATGCGCTCCTGACCGACGTCGTCATGCCGGGCATCAACGGGCGCCGTCTGTCCGAGGTCTTGGTTGCGCTGCGACCCAAGCTGAAAGTCCTGTTTATGTCGGGCTATTCAGACGACATCATCCTTCGTCACGGCATTCGGCAAGGTTCCGCCGCTTTTATTCGGAAGCCGTTTAATGGTGACTCCCTGACTTCGACCCTCCGCGAATTGCTGACACCGCCATCCGAATAACCGAGCCTCGGCGAACCCCCTTATCACCTGCCTCCCCGACGCCCTACTTTCATCGCCCGCTCCACCTCGCGTCCCGCTTCTCGATCCTTGATGGATTCCCGGCGGTCGTAGAATCTCTTGCCCTTGGCCACGGCAACCTCGACCTTGGCGTGGCCGCGCGCCGTGAAGTAGATTCGCAGCGGAACGAGCGTCAAGCCCTTTTGCTGCGTCTTGCCGAGCAGCTTGTTGATCTGCTTCCGGTGCAGCAGAAGCTTCCGCGTCCGTAGCGGCTCGTGATTGGCGATATTGCCGTGGCTATAGGGGCTGATATGGCAGTGGTGGAGAAAGACCTCGCCCCGGTCGATGCTCGCGTAACTGTCGCGCAGGTTGACTTTGCCTTCCCGAAGCGACTTTACCTCCGTTCCTCTCAGCACGATTCCCGCTTCAAACTTCTCCTCGATTGCGTAATCGTGGTAAGCCTTGCGGTTCGTCGCGACGACGCGCTCGCCGCGCTCTCCTTTCTGCACCTTCTGCTGGGCCATGGGACCGCTACTCTACTATGTTCAAGGGATCGCCCGCACGTGATTTGCCGCGAATGCACCACGCCGGTTCCCACGGACGGCCGATCCTGCTATCATGCCGCATGCCCAGACCCTTTGCATCGGTCGGAGATGTGCTGAAAGGTCTCGCCCCACGCCTGGGGCTGGAGACCAGGCTCCTCGAGCTGCATCTCAAGCAACAATGGGAACGGATCGTGGGGACTCAGATCGCAACGCACGCAAGACCGGGTCGCATCCGATTCAAGAGGCTACACGTGCTCGTGACGAGCTCCGTCTGGGTGCAGCAGCTGACCTTTCTCAAGCCGGCGCTGATTCAACGACTCAACGAAGCCTCGGGTAATCACGTGATCACGGACCTCGTGGTACGGGTCGGGGATCCCTCGGAGGGTCAGGCGGAGCGGCCCCGGCAGGATCAGAATGACGCCATGGTCGAGAGGGCCTCGCCTTCGGAAGAGCAGTTGCAGGAGGCAGCCCGGCAGGTTGCCACAATCCAGGACGACGAGCTTCGCCGGCAGCTCACGACGCTGATGGCGACGGCGCTGTCGTTGCCGAGCCCTCTCCATGCGCCGCCGAACCGGCCCGATCCTGGCCGGCGTGATCAATCGGCCCCTTGAAGAGCACCCGCGAATACGCGGCGGTCGCCGGGGAGTCCTGCTGAGCGAGCAAGGGACCGATGCGTCCCTCTTCGACCGCCCCTTCCAGACGGTATGTCCCTCTCACCGCCCGTCTGAAGCCCGTCACGAGCTCCCGGTCCTCACCCGCGAGATAGCGAGTCAGCACATCGGGCTCGGTCCACTGGGGGTCGGCAAAGATGTGGATCGTCATGCGCCGGTACCTGCCGTCGGGGTCCGCCGGCGTCGTCGGCTGGATCTTCATCGGTCCGAAGTCCCGCGTCTCGCGTCCCACCTTGCGAAATCTCCGAATCAGGGTTTCGATCTCCCCATCGCTCGTCCAAGACGGGACGTGGACGGCGACGATCGTCGCTTCCTGGGTGCCGATGGAGTAGGGCGGGATGGAGCGGTCGGGGCGGGTCAGGAACATCCCGCCGAAGATCAAGGCGAATGAGAGGATGAAGACTCCCAATCCCAACCGAACCACGGTATCGAGCTTCTTTTTGGGCACGGTCATGTGAACCCCCCGCTGCCTCTTACTTTACCAACAGCGGTGGGGTCGCGGCCAGACGGGGAGGAAGATGGAGAGCACGGACCACTCATGGCCGTCGAGCAGTGAGCGGGGGCCGAGCGCACGGTGTGGCCGATTACTCGGCAGCAGGATCGCCGCCGTTGTCGTCCGCCGGCGTGCCGAGATCCACGGGCGCTTCCTCGCGCTCGGCCAGGCGGGCGACGCCCACCACACGGTCCTCCTCGCCTTCGAGGTCCAGGATGCGCACCCCTTGCGTGTTGCGGCCGGTCTCCCGCACATCGTCCACCCGGCACCGGAGCACCTTACCCTGGGCTGCCATGATCATGATCTCATCGTCGTCACGGACTTGCAGGAAGCTGACAGCCGGCCGGTTCCGCTCCGTGATTTTCACGCTGATAATGCCTTTGCCGCCCCGCCCCTGGATCCGATACTCGGGCACCGGCGTGCGCTTGCCATACCCGCCTTCCGTAATGGTCAAAATCGTGGTGGTCGAGTCGGGCAGGATCGTTTCCATCCCGATGACTTCATTGCCGTCTTCCAACGTGATACCCCGCACACCGTGCGCGATGCGGCCCATCGCCCGCACCTCCGACTCCTTGAACCGGATCACGATGCCCTGCCGGGTGCCCAGCAGGATCTCCCGCGAGCCGTCGGTGATCTGGACGCCGATGAGGCGGTCGCCCTGATCGAGGCTGAGCGCGATGATCCCGCCGGATCGAGGGTTGGCGTAAGCGGACAGCTCGGTCTTCTTGATGACGCCGTGCCGCGTGGCCATGACGACGTAGCGGTCTTCGCGGAACTCCTTGACCGGAACCGTGGCCGTGACCCGCTCCTCGCCCGAAAGCGCCAGAAGATTGGCAATCGCCTTGCCTTTGGCGGCCCGGCCGGCCTCCGGGATCTCGTGCACTTTGATCCAGTAGACCTTGCCGGTGGTCGTGAAGACGAGCAGGTAATCGTGGGTCGAGGCCGTGAAAAGGGTCTCCACGAAATCGGTCTCACGAACGCCCATCCCGATCTTCCCCTTGCCGCCGCGCTTTTGCGCACGATAGAGGGTCACGGGGTTCCGCTTGATGTAGCCCCCGTGTGTGATGGTGATGGCCACCTCCTCGTCGGCGATCAGGTCCTCGATGGTGATCTCCGCCTCTTCTTTGACGATCTGGGTCCGACGGTCGTCCTGATAGGCCTCTTTGACCGCGAGCAGCTCGTCCTTGATGATCTTTCTCACCAAGGCCTCGCTGCCGAGCACGGATCGCAGGTACTCCATTTTCTTCAGGGTCTCTTGGTATTCCTCCACCAGCTTGTTGCGCTCGAGCTGGGTGAGGCGCTGCAGGCGCATCTCCAGGATCGCCTGCGCCTGGATCTCCGTCAGACGAAACTGGCTCATGAGGCCCGTTCGGGCTTCGTCCGGCGAGGCCGCCCGTCGGATGAGGGCGATGACCGCGTCCAGATTGTCCAGGGCGACCTTGAGGCCCTCGAGGATGTGTGCCCGCTCTTCGGCTTTCCGGAGCTCGTAGGCCGTGCGGCGAACGACCACCTCCCGGCGGTGCTCCACGAAGTGCACGAGAATCTGCTTGAGCGTGAGCACCTCGGGCCGATTCCGGACCAGCGCGAGCATGATGACGCCATAGGTGGTCTGCAGCGGCGTATGCTTGTAGAGCTGGTTCAGCACGACCAGCGGGATGTCGCCCCGTTTGATGTCCATGACGATCCGGACGCCATCCCGGTCGGATTCGTCGCGGAGATCGCCGATCCCCTCGATTTTTCGCTCCTGGATCAGCTCCGCGATTTTCTCGACCAGTCGCGCTTTGTTCACCTGATAGGGGATCTCGGTTACGATGAGGCGGTCCCGTTCGGTGCGCTCGTCGGTCTCAACGGCGACCTTCGCGCGCAGCGTGAGGAGGCCGCGGCCGGTTTCATAGGCATCCTTGATGCCCTTGGTCCCGTAGATGTACCCCGCGGTGGGAAAGTCCGGTCCGGGAACGACCTTCATCAGCTGCTGGATGGTGACCTCGGGCTCGTCGAGAACCATCTCCAGCGCGGTGATCACCTCGCCCAGGTTGTGCGTCGGGATGTTGGTGGCGTAGCCGACGGCGATCCCCCCCGCGCCGTTGACGAGCAGGTTGGGAATCTTGGCCGGCAGCACGACCGGCTCCTGGGTCGATTCATCGTAGTTCGGGACGAAGTCGACCGTCTCCTTGTCGATGTCGGCCAGCATTTCCTCGGCCAGCTTGGTCAGCCGGGCCTCGGTGTAGCGCATCGCTGCAGGGGGATCGCCGTCGACGGAGCCGTAATTCCCCTGCCCGTCGACCAGCGGATAGCGCATGTTGAAATCCTGCGCCATCCGCACCAGGGTGTCGTAGATCGCCGCATCGCCATGGGGGTGATAGTTCCCCATGATTTCTCCGACGATCTTGGCCGATTTACGATAGGGCCGCGTGGGACCCAGCCCCATCTCGTTCATGCCGTGGAGCAGGCGCCGGTGGACCGGCTTGAGCCCGTCGCGCACATCCGGCAGCGCCCGTCCGACGATCACGCTCATCGCGTAATCCAGGTAGGACGAGCGCATTTCGTCTTCGATATCGACCTGAATCAGGCGTTCATCAACGGGCATGATAGCTCCTCGGAATGGGCTCGCGGCGGGAGGCCCGGGGCTAGGGGAATGAAACCTACCTCTTGCCCCTTGCCACGTGCCGCGCGCCCAGCGTTCTGTTAGATGTCAAGATTGCGGACTTCGCGGGCGTGGTTCTGGATGAACTCGCGGCGGGGCCCGACTTCGTCACCCATGAGCACGGAGAAGATCTCGTCCACTCCGGTCACGTCCTCGAGCCGCACCTGCATCAGCGTGCGCGTCTCCGGATTCATGGTCGTGTCCCAGAGCTGATCCGCATTCATCTCACCGAGACCCTTATAGCGCTGGATCGATATGCCCTGCTTGCCGACATCCAGGATGGCCTTGACCAGCTCACTGGATTCGGCATGCGTGACCTCCTCCCCCTTGACCTTCAGCTTGTAGGGAGGCTCGGCCAGCCCGATGGCGGTGGGAGCCACCTTCTGCAGCTCCCTGAAATCGGCCGAGGTGATGAGGTCGTGGCTGATCTCGACGCTGTAGGTCCATCCGCTCAGGTTCAACCGGCACAGCACTTTGTTCGTCTGGTGCTCCTCGTCCTCGGTCACGTCCAGCGTGACATTGCCCTTCGGATAGGCGAGGCTGAGCGCCCTTTTCGCGCTGTCGAGCGTCCTGCTCAGCGCGGTGGCATTCTTCAGGAGATCCCGATCCAGACCGGGCTGATCCGCGAACACGCGAAGGATCGAGGTTTCCTGATGGTTTCTCCGAAACCGCGTGAGGAGCCCCTCGAACTGGATCAGCTTTTTCAGAATCGGGAGGAGGCGACGGCCGTTGAGATAGCTCTTGGACCCCTCGACGTACAGTTCGACCTCCTCGACGGCAAGATCGGCAAGATAGTCGTTCAATGAGTTCTCATCTTTGAGGTAGCGCTCGGCCTTGGCTTTCTTCACTTTGAACAGCGGCGGCTGGGCGATGTAAATGTAGCCCCGCTCGATCAGCTCGGGCATCTGCCGGAACAGGAAGGTGAGCAGCAGCGTCCGGATGTGGCTGCCGTCCACATCGGCGTCGGTCATGAGAATGATCTTGTGATACCGGGCCCGCGCGATGTCGAAGGCGTCCTTGTCTTTGTCTTTATCCGAATCCTCCTTCCTGCGGCCGATCCCGGTCCCCAGGGCCATGATGAGGGTTCGAATCTCGTCGCTGGACAGCATCTTGTCGAACCGGGCCTTCTCGACGTTGAGGATCTTCCCCTTGAGAGGCAGGATGGCCTGGAATTTCCGGTCCCGCCCCATCTTGGCCGACCCACCCGCGCTTTCTCCCTCGACGATGAACAGCTCGCTGAGCGCCGGGTTCTTTTCCGAGCAATCCGCCAGCTTGCCCGGAAGTGAGCCGCCGTCCAGCGCGCTCTTGCGGCGGATCAGCTCCTTGGCTTTGCGCGCCGCCTCGCGCGCGCGCGCCGCATCGATGGCCTTGCCGACGATCTTGCGGGCGACCGGAGGATTCTGGTCGAAGTATCCGCCCAGGGCTTCGTTGACGGCCGCTTCGACGATGCCTTTGACCTCGCTGTTCCCCAGCTTCGCCTTGGTCTGGCCCTCGAACTGCGGTTGGCGCAGCTTCACGCTGACCAC
>JBFGRM010000059.1:0-11790 GCA_041563675.1 Nitrospiraceae bacterium
AAGCCCTGGGGATAGCGAACCCATCGATAGATCCACGCATCGTTCAAACGGAAGCCCGCACGATCCAGCGCCGGCCCGACGACGCCTCCCTGCCCATCGAGGCTATGGCAGGCGTTACAGCCGTACTTGTTGAAGTAGAGTCGCTTCCCGCGCTCGACGAGCTTCTGGCTCGGATTCGAGGCCACGCTGTGGAGCTCCGGTCGGGGCATGTTGGGGAACCGCGGTCGCTTCGTGAAGTTCTCGAGCGCTTCCTTCGCTTCAGCCAGGACCATCTCCGCGCTTTCCACGGCCTCTTCCTCCGCCAAGGTCGCATCCTCGAGCTCCTCGTCGTCCTCACTGGCCTCGGCGGCCTCCTCGGCCTTCTGCTCGGCAGCCTCGAGCGTCTTTTTGGCATCCGCGAGCACCTGCTTGGCCTCTTCAACCCGATTGCGAAGCTCTTGGACCTTGGCCTCCACATCGAAGGTCAGCGACGTGCCGTGCAAGGACCGTACGTAGGCGACGACGGACCAGATCTCCTCCTCGGAGAGCGTGTACTTGAACGTCGGCATGGTCGGGACCGCGAACTCATCCTCTCCGATATGGTCACCGCCCTCGGGGGAGGTGTCCTTCATATCCCTGTAGATCGTATGGAAGATCTCCTCGTCCTTGAAGGTCTCCATCTCGACCTTGATGGAGAGGTCCCTGGGGCGCGGATCCGGCATATGAATCCAGTTGTACCCCTCGTTCTGCCGGCCGTTCTCTCCATGGCAATGCATGCAGTACTGCTGGTAGATGCTGCGCCCCTTCGCGACCCGCTCGCTTTCGAAGAGCGCGCAGCCATGCATCGCGACGATCGCTCCCGCTGCGGCGACGGCCGCTCCGATAAGCACCTTCCTCGGGAGATTTCCAATCCTCATGCCGCCTATCCCTTCTTTAATTTCTTCACGAGCGCAAGCTCGAAGAGCGCGGCGATGCCGAGCCCCAGTGCCGCGTAAATAAAGACGGTGTAGTCCGGCGGTGGCTCCGCGCGGAAATACCACCAGGACGAGATGGCCTTCTGGGACCCCTTCTCCTTCGGCTCCCCACTGGCCAGCATCTTGCCGTCCCAGACGGCAAACGCGACGTTGGTCCACTGACCGGGGACGACCTGAACGTCCTGCCCAGGATTCTCCGTCTGCAGGGCACGCGTGAACAGCACGCGCCATGTCCCGTCTTTCCATTCCCCCTGCGCCGTGACATCCTGGTGTTTCTGCGTGACCAGCGTCCCGAAGCCTTGGGCGCTCATGTCGACCGCCTTGCCGTCCCTGTTTCTCCAGAACCAGATGTTGACCGGACCACCCTCGACCTGCAGCATTTCCTGCCCATGTGCAAAGTGGGCTCTCTTGTCCCCGACCATGAACTCGAGTCCCGCGGCGTCGTCGGAATCCTTGGTCGGGTCCTCATATTCCACGAGCACCGCGATCCGCTCGCCATCATGAAGGCCCCTGACCCGAACGCTCTTCACGGTCGCATCCAGCAGTCGGTCGGGCCAATGGACCTGCGGTGCGAGCTTGAATTCGGCGGCGCGCACGTCTTCCCACGCCGTCGCAAAGGGGGCGTCCGGCAGACTCTCCGTCGTGAGATCCACCCGGATCGCCACGTCCTCACTCTGTTCCTCGGCCGCCGGCTCGGCCTCGCCTTCCTGCGCCCTCGAGTCCTCGGGGCCGGGCAGGCCGTTCCAGACCAGGACAAGTCCCATGACACCCACTAACGCCCAATATGTCAGCCGCATCGTGTATCCCATTGGCGAGAGATCCTTTTTCGCTGCCGCTACTCCTCTTCTTCCTCCCAGGTACGCGGCTCTTGGCCGGCGCCGGCGTATTCACCCATGATAATTTTCCAAATGTCCTCGTCGGAGAGCTCGAGCTCCCAACGCGGCATGGCCGATTTCCAGGGCATGCCTTCGACCGGCAACCCGACGCCGCCTTTCTTGATACGCCAGAACAGATACGATTCCTGCAGCTGCGCGATGGTGCCCGGATCCTTGAAGTCCGCCGGGGGCGGGTTGAACCCGACCGCGGCCGGCCCTTTCCCGTCGAACGCTCCGTGACACGGGAAGCACAACGAGAAGTAGCGGCCCTGACCCTGCGTGATGTTGTCTTGCGTCCTGGGCAGCGGGTTCGCCAGGCCCACAAACTCCCCGGGCGGCGCGGGGTGGATCGTCCGATTTTCCGCCGGGGGCATGTCGCTCGGCGCGAGCGTGGAAAAGGTCTGCCATCCGACGAGGAAAGGGAAGAGCACGAAGACGAGGATCCTGGCCGTCTTTGCGGCGCCGACTTGTCCATCACCGACGAGGAATCGCCTGATCGGCCCGATGAACGCCTCAGCGGAGGTGCCACTCATGGTGGCAAAGAGCATGATGCCGGCGAGCGTCAGGGCCAGGTACAGATAGACCAGGCTCGCCGGGAGGGGGGCGGTGAACAGGGGCATGCCAAATTCGAAAATGATGAACACCACCACCAGGATGATCGCTGCAGTTGACAGAGGATTCTTCATATCACCGGCTCCCTATGATGACCCCGCCCAGACCACGCTTCTCGAGTCCGGCATCGGCTCAGGATTGCTCGCTGGGCCCGCTCGTGCTGGCGACTTCCACCGACTCCTGCCCGGCCTCGACCACTTCCTTGACCGCCACGGTGACCGGGGCGCCGCTCATTTGCTGGAGAAAGGCGATCACGGTCAGAATCTCTTGCTTGGTCAATGCGATCGGATTGCGATGGATGTAGGGCATGCGGGCCGGATACTGCTTCGGCTGCCCCTCATGACGAAAGTCCAGGTAGATGTACGCCTGTGGATCGGTCAGGCTCTCGTACAGGAACTCCTTCGTCAGTTTGGCTCCGATGCCTTTGAGATCCGGGCACCTCGCCGTCTCGCTGGGGCCGATCGAGTGACAGAGCGCGCACTGACCCTTGCTGAAGAAGATCTTCTGCCCGATCGACGCCAAGTCCTTCGGGGTCTTGATCGCCGCCAGATCAAAGGTCTCGACAGCCGGCGGCAGCGACTGCATCTGCGGCACCCCAAGTCCGATGAGGGTGAAGGCCCCGAGGAAGATCATCACGAATCCGACGACGCGCACGAAACGTGCGGCAATGAACAGCAGGATCAGAACACCGACCCCGACCACGCCCAGACTGATTAATTGCAGGAAGGCAACTTCGCTCATAAGAAAGTTCTCGGTTTTTAGTTTTTAGTTCTCGGTTATCCCTTCACTCACGACTCAACACTCAAAACTATTTCTTGTCGAGTGCCGGTGAGGCTCCCGCCATGGCGGGGACCGGCTGCTCCGGCATATAGCGCTTTTCGGTCGGCTCGCCTCCCTTGCCTTTGTCGCCCAGGCTGGCGACGTAGAAGATGAAGGCAATCAGCATGCAGAACAGGAACGTGTTGAGCGACATGAACGCGGCCGCGTAGCCCAGTGCCGGCGAATAGGCGTATTCGGAGGTATCCCGCATCACCCCGTATATGTGCCAGTGCACACGCGACCCCGAGCGCGCGTAGCCCATCAGGGTCATGAGCAAGATCACCATGACGGCGTTCAAGACCAGGGTGTAGCCGGCGCGGACGGGCATCTGCCCCCAGACCATCTCCGAGGTGGTCTTGGCACTCCGCATCAGCAAGGCCGTGAGCGGCGTGAACGTGAGCAGAATGAAGAGGACGATCAGCACCTGCGCGACCGAGAAGTAGTTGATGCGGATGATGGCCGGGACGAAATAGCCCCAGACGCCGAGCACGATGATGGCGATGGCCGCGATGACCAGCAGCGCGCCCATGACGGCTTTTGCAATGCGCGCCCAGGTGGCCGTCTCCGTCTTCCCGGCCCGCCAGTACATGATGAAGCTCATGAAGGTGACGAGAATCATCAGGTTCGCGACGGTCATCTTGGCGGACATGACCCCGAACACGCCGAGGAGCGGATGGTGTGTACCGCCCATCTTCCGGGCTTCCTCCAGGCTCGCCACGAGGGAATGGGGCGTCATCCAGATACCCAGGCTGATCAGCAACACGACCAGCATCGCCAAGATGGGCTTCTTGTAACTGGTCTCCGATCCCGGGATGCGGTGGCTGATTCCCAGCCAAAAGTAATAGTTCGCCCCCAGGAACAGCACGCCGATCAGCATCGCTTGAAGGATGAACAGCCACGCGAGGAAGCCGCCCATCAGCGTGATGCCCATCTGCTGGTTGTACTGGTAGATTTCCCGCATGAGCCAGTAGCCGGCGAAGGGGAGCGGCAGCATGCCGAAGACCCCGATGAAATTGCCCACGTACCCCATCCAGTCGTAATGCTGCCGCTCCTCCCGGGACTTGGCCAGGAGGTATCGGACGCCGGCGTAGGCCCCGCAGATGAAGCCGCCGAGCACGACGTTGGCGATGAGCCGGTGAATGTTGACGGGCCACCAGGTGGCGTTCCAGGTCGCCGCCCAGGCCCGCTCGATCGCCGAGCCCTCGGCAATGACCACAGGACTGGCCTGGAAGGTCGCCCAGGCGTTGGGCACGATCATGATGAAAAACGCGAAGAAGTTGAGCAGGAACCCCAAGAACAGGTGAAACGTCTTCTTGTTTCCCTGCATGGCGTCCCAGCCATACCAATACAGATACAGCGTGGCTGTCTCCAGCAAGAAGAGGATGCTGTAGACCACGAAGGATGGGAAAAACACGTCCGTCAGATACGCCATGAGCTTGGGGTAAAAGCCGATCAGCAGAAAGAGGAGAATGCCGCCGAACAGCGCCGTGGTCGCGTAGGCCGAGGTCAGGAGCTTGGTGAACTCCTTCGCCAGCTTGTCGTACCGTTGCTCGCCGGACTTCCAGCCGACGATCTCACAGACCCAGGCAAAGATGGGCACCCCCAGCACGAATCCCGCCAGGAGCAGATGGAGCTGGGCGACCACCCAGACGACGTTGCGACTTCCCCCGATCTGCGGCAGATCCCGGTACTCCACCGATTGAGCGGCGGTGATGGCATCCTGCGCCAAGCCCAGGGCAGGCAGTCCGAGCAGGCCGAGCATCACCGCCAATCCCGTTAGCAGCGCCTTTCGACCGACGAGCGCTCGGCTGAGAACTTCCATCTGTTCGCGCACGGTGTTCATAACGCGCCTCATAAATGGTGACCCGATCATTCCTTGCCCGCGTCCGGTAAGGCCTTACTTCTTCTTGGCCTTTCCTTTTTTGCTGCCGGCCGAATCCTTCTCCAGCTCCTCCAGCTTGACCTCGACCTGAAGCAGCTTGGTTTCCGCTTCCTCCAGCGCCTCGGTGGGCACGAAGATCTTGCTTTCCTGCTTTTCCACCGCGTAGTCCTCGTGCGGATGCGGCGTGGTGACCGGCAAGAACCCCCAAAAGCAGAGCACGAGAAACACGCCGACCGCCGCGAACACCGTGACCTGCAGCGTCTGGTCGCGGGGAATTCGCAGAAGGTCCCAGCGCCGGACGAGCCCTTCGTAACTCTCTGCGGCCGCTGATGCCTGCTTCGTTTGACCTTTGACGATGAACCCGGTGAGGAACAGCCAGCCTAGGACCAACAGAATGAGCGAGACGGTCGCCACGGTCCCCCACATCATCAACTCGACGCTGATCCTCTCCGCGATCGGGAGCTTCTCCAGGAGCTGGATCGACAAAATATGCTCGGTCACGCTTTTGGCAACCGCGACGATTGTCTTCTGGAGAAAGGAAGCGGTCGGCAGATAGACCGCGCTCATCAGCGCCACCTGCCACCAGAGGGTGAGTCCGATGGAGGCCGGAGGGTTCATGCGGAGCCGCTCGAGGAAGACGGTCTGCGCCGCCAGGTTCAACGCCCAGATATCGATCGGGATCGACAGAATCAGCAGGAAGACGAGCCCCGTGCCCTCCCAAGGATGCAGGCCCATGGCGAGGAACAGCAGGGCAAAGACGACCTTGACCGGGACGCCGATCCAAAAGGCCGGCCACGCCACTGCAAGCCCGAGCTTGACCGTCGATATGTCAGTGGACTGATTGGACATCAACTCATACGCCTTGAATGGTGGTCGCTCGCCCTCCGCCCGTGTGACGGCATCGCCGCGACCGCGGGCGGCATGACTCACCAGGTGTGGCCACCTCAATCGAGGAATTCACGGTTGATGATGGCGGACACCGTGAAGACGACAATGATGATCATGACGACCAGCCAGCCGATCAGCGCGATCGGCCGCTTGAAGATATTCCGCTCCGGGCTTCGATCGATGAACGGCAGCGCAGCCAGGAGCGCCAGGAACGCGCCCGGCAGCGCCACGGCGCCGACAAACTGCCCGAACTCCCCCGCAAAGATCTTCAGCCGGAGCATCTGGAACAGGAACAGGAAGTACCACTCGGGCTCGGGATGGTAGTCGCCCGGATCGGGCGTGGCTTCCTCCAAGAGATGGACCGGCTCGATGAAGGCCAGGACACAGATCGTGAAGAAGACCGCCGCCATTGCCACCATGTCCTTCCAGACCTGACGCGGAAAGAAATAATCGGTCTTCGCCTTGAGCTCCTCGGAGCTCCCCCGGAATGGTCCGGCCGGACCGGCCTTTCGAAACAGGAACAGGTGGAGGCCTGCGAGCGCCATGAGCGCGGCCGGCAGAATCATCACGTGGATCACGAAGAACCGGCTCAAGGTCATCTGCCCCGGCGTCGCCCCACCCTTCAGGAACCGCGCCATGAAATCACCGATGACCGGCGTCTTGTCCATGATCTCGACGCCCACCGTCGTCGCCCAATAGGCGCGCTGGTCCCAGGGCAACAGATAGCCGGTAAACCCGAAGGCCATGACGAGGCCGAACAAGGCCAGCCCGACGAGCCAAATGAGCTCGCGCGGCTTCTTGTAGGCGCCCCAGAGAAACACCTGCGACATGTGGGCGAAGACCATCACCACCATGGCGGACGAGCCCCAGAAGTGGTAGCTCAGGATGAACCACCCATAATCCACCTGATGAATGATGTATTGGGTGCTCGCGTAGGCATGGTCGGCGCTGGGCACGTAATAAAACATCAACAGGATGCCCGTGACGGCCTGCATGATGAAGATGAAGAGGAGGCACGAGCCAAAGACATAGGCCCAGCGTGAGCCGCCCGGGACGGGCTCGTTGAGCATCTTGGCCTGAATCGTCTTGAGGCCGACGCGCTCATCCACGAAGGCGATGACTTTTTCGATCGTGGTCGGTTGGCCGTTCATCACACGATCCGTGTCTGGGCCCTGGTCCCGGCCTTGTACTCGACGTCGATGATCTCGATCTCGCCCGCCGGATTCACGCGGAGCGGCACCGGATCGAGCGCCCGTGGAGCGGGACCGTCCAGCACCTTGCCAGCGGCGTCGTACACACTGAGGTGACAGGGGCAGAGGAAGACCTCGCCCATGGCCTTGGTCCGGCGCCATTTGTAGCCGCATCCCAGGTGCGGGCATTTCCCGGAAAAGGCCACGTAGGGCACGTCCGGGGTATTGGTCCAGACGACGTTGCCCTTCGAGTCCTTGAAGTCGATCTGGCTCTTGCCCTGATAGATCGACTCGAGGACCGGTGCCGTTGCCTTGACCACCCAGACGTTCTTGGTGACGTCCTCCTCCGGCATGAACGCTTCCTTGACCCGCTTCTTGTACTTGTACTGATATCCGATGTCGTCCTGCTTGATCTTGTTGACACTCCCGATGGTCAACCACCGATTGTCGAAGGGCGCATACATCGGCTTCATGACGTACTTGATGACGGGATAGACGAGGGGAAGTCCGATGAGCGCGCCGATCGCGTGGGTCATGTTCATGAAGAACGTGCGGCGCGGGACGTTCCGTTCGAGCTCCGGCACGGGGACCAGGACCTCGCCCGGCTCGACGTGGAGATTCTCTTCCAGATGCGCGATCTCGACCTCGTGCACGGTGACATAGCCGTCGCGCGAAAAGGCCGGCAGCCGGTCGAACTCACCCGACGAGGCGCGCAGATGCACCGCATCCTCCGTCACCGACTGAATCTGCCCGGCCGGCACCTGCCGCTCCGGCCCGCCGTCCCGTCCGACGACGATGTGACTGATCTCACGCGAAAGGGGATCGACGATGACGCGGGTGACCTCCCCCACGTCCCGATCGCTGCATTTGACGGTTGATTTGATTTTCGGTTGCACGTTATTCCTTCACGGGTATGACTTTCGGCGTATCGGCCGATGTATCCTTGAGGGTGGTTAGAAACGCGACGAGAGCCTCCACTTCCTCATCGAACATCAAGTCCCGGTACTTGTCCGGCATCCTGCCTTTTTTCTGCTTGAATTGCTTTTCATATCCCTCGGCCATCAAGCTTCTTGGATACAGGATCTTCTTCTTTATCTGCTCGGCGGTCAACACGGTGCCGACGTTGTCCAGATTCGGCCCCCGCTTCTTCTTCTCCGACTTCTCTCCTATGGAAATGACGTGGCAGTTGTAGCATTCCTGGAGGTTCCACTGCTCCAAGCCCATCGCGACGAGGTCGCCACCCGACGCCTTCGGCTTGGACTTCGGCATGCTGACCGCGACGGCATCGACGCCCTTCACGCCGGCGGACTCGAGGCGGCTCATGAGCGCTTCAGCCTTTTCCGAGAGCGCCTTGGCTCGGGCGATCAACTCCTCGGTCTTGCCTTCCTCGGTCATCGCCTTTCGCCGTGACAGCAGCTTGTCGATCTTTTCTTTCTCGTCGTTGGGGTCGTACTGCGGCCACAGCGACGCGCCCACGATGTAGACGCTGGAGAGGATGATGTAAAACGCGACGAGGGCGGCGACCGCCTTCATGCCGCTGATGGGCTTCAGCGACGGCGCGTCCAGGAGAATGAACACGGCGGCTCCCAGCATCGCGTAGAAAAAGAACATCGCCTGAAAAATGAACGGGAAGCCCAGGGCGTACGCGGCCCCCGCGAGGATGAAACCGATCACGAGGCCGCCCGTGCCTTTGATCGCCACGTTCTTCAACACACTGGGCTGTTGAGCCATAACCCCTCTCTCCTGATTATTTTGCCCCGGCTGGCACCGGTTCGCCCCCGGCGGCCGGCTCTTTCGCTTCCGCCGGGCGCAGCGTGATCACGATCGCAAAACTGACCACGATGTAAAAGGTCAAGGTGATGGCCGTGATCCACCATCCGGAATACGACAGCGTCGGGGTAAAGGATTCCGCGGTGAAGTCCGGCAGCAGATTGTAGGTGTGATAGTACTTTTTGAGCAGCGACCGCACCGCCCCCATGAGGCCCATCGTCCAGATCGCGCTGAAGGCCAGGAAGATCAGCACGAACTGGGAGGCGAAATCGATCTTCCCCCAGACGATGGTGCCCTGGCGAATGGCGCGATTGTAGAGGATGTAGTTGATGACGGTTACGAAGACCAGGGTGAAGGCCGCGGAGTTCTTCGCCGGCATGAGCGCCAGGAAGCCCCACTCCGACGGCAGCTCCAGGTGATGCTCGGCCAGGGCCTGGGTCGCGACGAAGGCGTGCGGCGTCATCCAGATGGCGTTGCCGACGACGACCATCAGGAACCCGACCTTGATGACGGTCCGGGACGATACCGTGAATTTTCGCAGGAACGGGATGACCTTCGGCAGGACGGCTGGCGCGATCGCCAGCGGAATCAGGTATGCGAGCGACATGGGGTTGGGGACCGGGAACATCGTCCAGACCCAGGTCATCAGGAACGGAATGGTGACCATGACGACCACCGTCAGCACGTTCATGCGAACCCGCTCGACCCCTTCGATGCGCTTCATGCTGAGCCAGATGTAGTAGTTGCTGGCCAGGAAGATCAGCCCGACCATGGCCCCCTGCATCTCGAAGAACATCGAGAGCTGGTCGGCCATCATGTAGGGGCAGATGGACGCGTCGTAGTCGCACAGCTCGAAGGCCAGCAGGTAGCCCATGAAAGGCAGGAAGAGCAGCGCGCCGACGCCGATCAGGTTCCCGACGAACCCCATCCAGTCGTAATAAGAACGCTCCCGCTCACTCTTCGCTCCCATGTACATATAGGCGGCGATCAGCCCGGCGATGAAGCCACCAAACGTCACGTTGCCGACCAAGCGGTGCAGGTTCAACGGCATCCAACTGTAGTTGTAGACCTTGTCCCACAGGCTGGCCTGGGCGATATATTCGAAGATCGAGACATCAACGGAGCCTTTCCCCGGGCTGTTCATGAAGGAGGTCGGCCCGTCGATGACGAAGAGCGTGACCGTCCCGATCACGTTCAGGAGGACGCCCAGCGCGATGTGCCGCGCCTTCTTCTCGCCCTTCATGCTGTCCCACGTGTAGAAATACAGGTAGAGCACGATCGTCTCCGCGATGAAGAGGAGCGGATAGATCACCGCGAAAATCAGGAAGAAGTGGTTGATCAACCAGGTCGTGAAGTCCGGGTAGGTGGCGAGCAACACGAAAATGAAGAGTCCACCCGTCAACGCGGTCATGCTGTACAGGATGACCGTGACCTTGGTGACCTCTTTCGCGAGACGCTCGTAGCGGGGATCCTGCGTGCGATACCCCAACCATTCCGAGATGACGACGAAGATCGGCGCACCGAGTATGAAGGCCGCAAACAGGATGTGGAGCTGGGCGACGATCCACACCGCGGTGCGATTCCCCGTGTAGGGAAACTGCCCGGCCGGCGGATCGGGCGCCATCTGGGCATAGGCTACCGTGCCGCACACTGTCAGCAGGCCGACCATGATGAGCAGACTCCGTTGCCAGGTCTTCATAATCAGCTTCCTCTCCTTCCCCGGAACCGATCCCGTTTCCACGACGCGCGGCCGATCCCCTCCTGCCACCCCGCCGGCGTCGCCGCCGGCGGGGCCATCTTACTTACTTTTTCTTCTCGCCTGCTTTCTCGTCGCCTTTGCCTTTGGCTTCATCACCGGCTGCCGCGCCATTGGGCGACGGCGCGGGCGATCCGATCTTCACCCACGTTTTTTGCGCGGGCCTGTACTCCATGCCATCCAGCCCGAAGGTCGATTCGTAGGCGATCACCTTCCAGCGGTCGTCCTCCGACAGCTTGCTCTTCCACGGCTTCATCTTGGTATTGGGCACGCCCTCCGAGACACGCCAGAACCAGACCGAATCCGAGTAGAGCTTCATGCGCTCCGTGGTTCGAAAATCCCGGGCGCCGGCCTTGACCGGCTTCCCGTCCTTGCCGTGGCAGCTCGCGCAGTTCACGTCAATATTGGCCGCGCCGATGAAGATCTGGCGACCCTCTTCGATGATGTCCTTGTTGCCCCAGTAGCCCTCTGGCATGTGCTTGTCGGCATATTCCGGCGGCGCGGGCGGCGGCGGGACAATGGGGCCCTCCCCAGGAGGACAGCCCGCCAGCGCAAGACAGAGGCCCGCTCCCACCAACACGGCCACACTTTTCTGACAGGTCAAACGCGTCATACCTTCCATCCTTTCCCTTCCCTTAGATCGTGTCCATAATGGTCTGAGCTTGTCCGCCCAGCATGGTATCGAGCCAGCCTTTCCAAAACCCATTCAGAAACTTGCGTAGGGCCAACCACGCGTCGGGACGTCCGGTTGGCCTGTCGTCACCAGCGGGAACGACCCGCAAGCGCAAGCACGGGCGGCTCAAATAAAAAAACGCTTTTGCGAAAGGCTTCTGGCCTCGCGCAAAAACGCCCTTTCGGTCATTTCCGCAGGCCGTGCACCGCCAGGCCACCCTCTCCCTATCAACCCGTGCGCCCATCACCTCATTAACGGCGCCGCGGCCCCGACTTCTTTATGTTTCGTGCTTCTTGTGCGGCTTCTTCGCTCTCCTTTGGGCTTTCCGGAGCTTGCGGACCATCCGGGTCCCGGCGTAGGCGGCCAATAGCA
>JBFGRM010000060.1:0-11747 GCA_041563675.1 Nitrospiraceae bacterium
GGGATTGTCGCTGATGCGCCGGCGAAACTCGTCCTGTTGAGCCGTGGTGGAGGCCGGCCCCATCAGCATGCCGTAGCCCCCGGATTCGTTCACGGATTTCACGACGAGGCTCGGGAGATGGTCCAGGACGTATCGCCGATCTTCTTCGACCCAGCATAAATACGTGGGCACGTTGGCGAGAATCGGGTCCTCGCTGAAATAGTATTTGATCATCTGTGGCACATACGCATAGACGGCTTTGTCGTCCGCCACACCCGTCCCGATCGCATTGGCGAGGGCCACATTCCCGCTTCGATAGGCCCGAATCAACCCCGGCACGCCGAGCATGGAATCGCTGCGGAACACCTCGGGGTCAAGAAAAGCGTCGTCGACCCGCCGGTAGATGACGTCCACGGGTCGGAGGCCCTCGGTCGTCTTCATGAACACCCGATCGGACTCGACGACGAGGTCCTGCCCCTCGACCAACTCAATGCCCATCTGGAGGGCGAGGAAGCTATGCTCGAAGTACGCCGAATTGTGCACGCCGGGCGTCAGCAGGACGATGGTCGGGCTCTCCACCGAGCGGGGTGCGACATACGTCAGGTTCTCGAGGAGCTGGTTTGGATAGTGGTCGACGGGGCGCACGCGCATCTGGGCATAGAGCTGTGGAAACACCCGTTTCATGATGGCGCGGTCCTCGAGCACGTAACTGACGCCGGACGGCGTGCGGACATTGTCCTCCAGGACGTAATAGGTGCCCGTGTGGTCACGGATGAGGTCGATGCCCGCGATATGGATGAAAATGTCTTTCGGCGGCCGGAATCCGATCAGGGGGCGCTGGAAGTGTGCGGCGCTCTCGATCAGGTGGCGGGGAATGATCCCGTCCCGCAGGATCGCCTGCTCTCCATAGACATCCAGCAAGAAGGCGTTGAGGGCACGAATGCGCTGGCGCAGTCCCCGCTCGAGCTCGCGCCATTCACTGTTCGGGATGATCCGCGGCACGATATCCAGCGGAAAAATGCGTTCGGTCAGGCGGGGGTCTCCATACACCGTGAACGTGATACCGTGGTCGAGAAAGGCCCGATCGGCGAGGGCCTGGGTACGCGTCAGCTCGTCGGAAGGGAGGGTGCGCAGCCGTTCATAGAGCTGCCTGTAGTGGGGCCTCGGGCGGCCCGGTGCCTCGAACATCTCGTCGTAATACTGCCCGGTCTCATAGCCCCCGAAGAGATCAGCCATGTAAGAACGAATACAGAGCCGATCGCCAATAGTCAATGGGTCTGCCGAAGGGCGCGGGGCTCGAGGCGAGGGGCAAGGGGTGGAAAAGGGGAGCCTGTCGGATCATGGGCGGGACGGAAGACGGGCTCGGGGCGCGAGGCTCGGGGCGCGTGGGCAGAGATGAGAGCTTTGTGTCCCGGGCACAGCTTGCCCCTCGCCCCGAGTCCCGTGCCAAGCTTCAGTCGTCGAGAGGTATAGTGATAACGATTCCGCCCATGACGTCGTTGAGCTTGAAATCGCGCCTGGGGCTCAGCAGGTGGGTGTTGTGGCAGGTGACGCAGGCTTTCGACACGGCCCGATCGGCGTAGATGGCTTGGTAAAAGCGGCGCTTGCCGCTCGTGACGATCCCCCCATAGGGCTGCTCGGGGGTTTTGAGGACCCTCTCGAGCGCTTCCCGCTCGAACTCGGTCGCCGGGCCGCTCCGGATGGGCCAGAGGCTGATCAATCCGTAGCGGATACCGCTGCCGCTCTCGGCCGCAAGGCGCCCGGAATACTTGAGGAACTGTGCCGGCAGGGGGAGGGCGTTCCGTTGCTCCCAATGTTCGGCGGCGAAGGTGATGCCTTTCTCTTGCATCCGTTCCACGACGTGCTTCGTGTAAATGGTTCGATCCGCTTCCACGACGGCGTGGACATAGTCCGCGACCCGCTTGGGATGGATCAGGGGCACCCCGTCCGTGCTGCGCTTCCCATAGGACACAGTCCACAGGCCGACGATCAGCAAGCAGGATCCGACCAGCCCTGACCAGATTGTCAAGTTTCGCTGCCTCTGAATGCTCATGAGGGGCGCTCTCCCGTCTGCGTATACTCCGGAAGTGGAAATGTGATCAGGCAGGTGGTGCCCTGACCTTCCTCGCTCGAGAGTTGAATGCGGCCGCCGTATTTGGTCACGAGACGATTGGCCACGGTGAGCCCCAGGCCGGAGCCTTCACCCTGGCCCTTGGTCGTAAAGAAAGGATCGAAGACTTTGGATAAAAACGCCTTGGGAATGCCGGGCCCCGTATCCTGAATCCGGATCTCCATAATGCCGTTCTGAATCTGGGTGGAAACCGTCAATTTCCCTTTGTTCTTCATCGCCTGCACGGCGTTGGCGATGACGTTCACGAAGACCTGCCGGAGCTCCTCGGGCACGGCCGTAATCGACTGGAGCGGCTGATAGCTCGTCTCGATCTGCACGTCGTCCTTGTCGCCTTCGTGCGGCACGAGTCGAAGGGCCTGACTCAACTGGTCATTGATGTCGACATTGGATGAGCGCTCTTTGGCGTCGGACCGCGCCATTCCGGTGAAATCCCGGATCGTCCCGGCCATTCGCTTGCCGTGCTGGACGATGTCCTTCGCGTAGGACTTGATCTTGCCGATGTCCGTCTCGTCCTGGATCGCCTCCCCGAGGCCCAGGATGCCGAAGAGCGGATTGTTCAGCTCATGCCCGATCCCGGCGGCGAGCACGCCCATGCTGCCGAGCTTCTCGGCCTGAATGAGCTGGTCCTGCCGCCGGCTCTCGTCGGTTACGTTTCGGAGAATGAGCCCGATGCGCGGACTGCCGCCGCGGGCGGTGATCTGAAACCATTCGTAGTTGTAGATGCAGGGGCCGATCTGGATTTCCTTGCGCGCCTGTGCCGGCCCCGAGACAAGCTGTGGCTTCAGGGGGTCCCGCAAGTTGGCTTTCACTCGAGAAGCCTCGTCCTCGAACAGCTCCCGCTTACCGTTCCCGCCCGGATCCGTGAGCGCCTCGAGCTCGACATCCAGCCTCGCTCGGCTCGCGTCGTCCAGCGGGAGGAGCTCGAAGAGATTGGAACCTTCGCCCTCCTGACCTTCGAGACAGAAGGCTTCCTCGGCCGCTCGATTGATGTATTCAACATGGGCTCCCGGGCCGAGCAGGAAGATCGGGGTCACCATGCTGTCCAAGATCTGGTCCGTGACCTTCTGCAGATACTGGACCTCTTGCGTCTTCTGCTCGACCTGGTCGGTCAACCCGGCGAAGGCCACCTCCAACTGGGCGCTCATCCGGTTGATCTCCTCGGCGAGGTCCTCGATCTCGTCTCCCGTCTTGATATGAATCCGCTCCTTCAGCTCGCCCCGGCCGATCAGCAGCGCGGCTTCCTGCAGGCGCCGGACGGGGGTGACGATGCGTCCCGCAGCCATGTATCCCAGGGTCACGAGCAGGCCGATGGCGACGAACCCGAAGACGGAGATCCAGGTCAAGAGGTGCTGGACCGGCGCGAAGAGCTCGTCGGACGATTCCCAGACGAAGGTGTGCCAGGCTCGGTTGGTGGAGCTCTGCGTGATCCGACTCGTCTCTGGCAGTCGTGCATAGCCGATGATCGATCCGGCCAGGGCGGCGATGAAGGAGTCGGTCTCGTCGCCGTGTCCGGAGGTCGGGGCGGCGACCCATCCGGGCTGGGCCGGCGTGACCAGCTCGATCAGGCGTTCATCCGCGAGACGTGTCCCGGTCGGCAGGATGGGGCACGTGATGATCGTCCCCGCCGTATCAATCAACATGACGTGCCCGGTCTTCCCGAAGCGAATAGGGTGAACGGAGGGGGCAAGGAATTCTTTCGCGTCATAGACCTGATGCAGCACGCCGACGGCCTGATACCGGATGCTGTCCATAATGGGCAGGGACAGGCTGAACGCGAAGACTTGGAATCGATCATCAAAGGCGACATTGGTGATATAGGCCTGTCCCACCCCCCGATTGAACGCGCCTTGAAACCATTCCTCCTGGGCGTTGGCGAACGATGCGTCGGCGTTGATGCTGGCCACGAGCGTGCCGTTGATGTCCGTAATGAACAGGGCCCGCTTCGCGGACCGAGTCACGACGGGGATCCGCTGCTCCGATTCGGTCGTCGGGCCCGTGTAATAGCGACGAAGGAGATCGCCGAGCTCACTCTGCGTGATGGCCTTGACCAGCTCGGAATCCCCCTGCCTCCACGCCTTGGCCATAGAGGCTTCCAGCGCCAGGCGATCGTCCACGGGCAGGCTCTGGTCGCGCCGACGCTCCAGGGCCTTGATGATGCGGGGATCCCTGGTGATGCGTCGCGTTCTGGATACCTCGTCGCTCAGGACGAGATCCAGCTTCCTTGCCGTCTCGGTGGCGATCGCGGCGAAGTTCGTCCCGCTGACCATCCGGATTTCCTCGTAGCCGACATAGAACGCCATGACCAGACCCACGACCAGGGGCACCACGCCGACCAGGAGCATGGACAGGATCAGCTTGCCTTTGAGGCCCCAGCGGGGTTTCTTGGTCACGGAGGTCGTGGGAGAGTTCATCACGCGCTGCTCACGCCTTCTGGAAATCGAGTCGGAACGTCGTGCCCTTCCCGACCTCGCTCTCCACCATAATCTGGCCGTTCATTTTTTTGATGATCGTTCGGACATTGTGGAGCCCCAGGCCCGTGCCTTTGCCTGGCGGCTTGGTCGTGAAGAACGGATCAAAGATTCTGTCGAGGTTTTCCCTGGGAATGCCGCACCCGGTGTCCGCAATGGAAACCCGGCCCGTATGGTCGAACCATTCGGTCGCCAGGGTCAGCGTCCCTGTGCCGTCCATCGCGTGGATCGCATTCGTCAGGATGTTGACGAACACGTGGATGAGGTCGTCCGGATTGGCCCGAACAATCGGTTTGGCCATGTAGGATTTCACCACGGACAGCTCGTGGAGCGCGGTCGCATAGCGGGCAATCTTCAGTGCTTCGTCCAGCTTCGAGGTGAGCTCGACGTCCTGGAGGACACCCTTCCCGGAGTAGCGGGCGTAATGCGTCAGCTCCCTGGTCAGCGTGCTGATGCGCTGCACCGCCTGGATGATGTCGTGAACCTGTTCGCGGAGGATTGCCGGATTCTTCTCGTCGACGAGGTTCTCCGCCATGCCGAGAATCAGGTACAGGGGGTTGTTGATGTCGTGGGCGAGCCCTGAGGCGAAGGTCCCGATGCTGGCCAGCTTCTCCGCGCTCAAGAGTTGGGCCTGAATCTGCGTCTCGTGCTGCACCAGACGCCACAGGAGCCGGGCGGCGGCGCCGCCGAGCACCTCGCTGCCGGGCTGCTTGTGGGCGTGGATGAGCGTTGGGACCGCCGGGTCGCCGGTCACATCGACGATGAGGTCGACCCCCGGATGACCGATGAGCTCGGCCAGGGTGTCGGTGATGGTGATGTGGTGGTCTGCGGCGCGCCTCAGGCCCGGGGCCTTCGGGTCCTTGTCGGTGATGCCGACGATGCTGACGTCAGGAAGGTTATTCAGGAGATCGAGGAGCGCACAGCCGCCCTTGCCGGCACCAAGGATGGCAATATTGATCGCCTGGGGATTCGCCATGGTATCGCGCGGGAAGCCGGGCGAGTCGAGAGAGGCTTGCCGGACCTCCCCTCTTGCCAGAGGAGAGATGGGAGGCCTCTCCTCTGGCGCGGGGATGAGAGGGCAGCGTGCAAGGAGGACCGCCGACTAGAGACGGTTGATTTCGCGCTGCTCCATCGCTTTCTTGACGGCAGCTTTCAGCTTTTCTCCCTCGACGGGCTTCACCAAATAATCTACCACGCCTGACCGCAGAAAGGATGTGGCCATTTCCACATCTGGAAACCCTGTCAGCACGATCAACGGGACTCGGGCGTACTCCTTCTGGAAGTAGTTGATCGCCTCGACGCCGTTGATCTTGGGCATGCGGATATCGCAGATGATGCAATCGAGCATGATCCGATTATCGCCCAAGTTGATGATTTCGATCGCCTTTTCACCGTCTTCTGCTTCCTGGCACTCGTACCCGGCCTTTTCCAAGGTCATCCGCACGACTTTTCGAATGTCCGGCTCATCGTCGACGATGAGTACCCGTCCTTCACCACTCTTGGCTCCAAACAAGAATCCAGTGCCGCCCTCCGCCATGACAACCTCCTTTTTTCTTTAAGAAGAAAACGTGGGCCCCGGGCGCATAGTATCAACATATTACGAGATGAAAGCAAGGGGGAATGGCCGGCCTTTGGATAGGCCTTTACTCCATGAATTCAGCGCGTTCCGCCCACTTTCGAGTCGCAAGGAACGTCCGGGCCTCGCGGCGACCATGGAAAACCTGATTTCAATCAACGCCTTGTTGTACTATCCTTCTTCCAAGGAGGTGCGTTCCATGGCGACCGCCACCTTGATTTTTCGCCGCTGCGTCATGAACTCGCCCGAGGCCGGAACGGATGACCGCCACGTCGGAGCGCGCGTGTACTTCGACCTGGATGTCGGAGGCCGGCAGCACGCCAACCTCTTTGCGGATGTGAGAGAGCCGATTGGGGTGGCGTCCCAGGAAGAATTCCTTGAGGTGACGACCCCGCACAATTACAGCGGTCCCCTCAACGTCCCTGTATTTCAAGGCCTCGTTGAGTTCTATTACCGGCATGTCATCGGGGCGGGGGGACTGATCTTCGGCACGAAGTCGACCGATATGAAATTCGTCGGCTATGTACTCGAGCAAGAGATGCAAGTTCAGTTTGAAGTGAGCTAACGAAGAAGGGCCAGGGGCAAGGGGCGAGAGGCAAGGGGCGAGAGGCAAGGGGCGAGAGGCAAGGGGCGAGAGGCAAGGGGCGAGAGGCAAGGGGCAATGAAAAAAGAAAGATGGCTGTTCTGTTGCTGGCGCCTTTCGATCAATGGCGTGTGAGCTTGACAGGTTTGGTGAATCATGGCACCTGAACGATTGCCGACCCGCATGCTCGGCAAGACCGGCGTCCCGATCTCCGTGATCGGCTTCGGCACCGCGCCTGCCGGAAACCGGCTGCCGCTCAAGGGCGCAGTCCGCCTTTACGAGGAAGCCCTCAATCTCGGCGTCACATATTTCGACACGGCACCCGATTTCGCGGGCTACGGCCGCGCCCAGGAGCAGCTCGGCTATCTGCTCAAAGAGCGGCGGCGCGAAGTCTTCCTGGTCACGAAATGTTACGAGCCGTCCGGTGACGCCGCCCTCCGGTTGCTTGAGCGAAATCTGCGGGAACTGCAAACGGACCACGCGGACCTCGTCTTCGTCCACAGCGTTGGGGCCGACAAGATGGATCCCCGCGTCGTCTTCGGCCGGAACGGCTGCTATGGGGCGCTGGTGAGGGCGAAGGCCGAAGGGCTGACGCGATTCGTGGGCTTGTCGGGTCACAACCGCCCGGGCCGCTTCGTCGAGGCGGTCAAAACATTCGATGTGGATGTCCTCCTGAATGCCGTCAACTTCGTCGATCGCCATACGTATAATTTTGAGCAACGACTCTGGCCGCTGGCAGCCAAGGCAAACATCGGACTGATCGCCATGAAGGTCTACGGCGGGAAGCGCCGGGGGCTGTTCACGGGGATGAGCCATACGCTGATGCCGGATCGGTACCGGGACCTGGCCTTTCGCTACACCTTCAGCCAACCCCATCTCGCCAGCGCCGTGATCGGCATGGCGACGCGCCGAGAGCTGCACGAGAACCTCGAGCGGGCGCGGCGGTTCACCCCGCTTACCCGAGCCGAGCTCGACCAGCTCGACGGGATTGGCCGTCAGCTCGCCCGCGACTGGGGGCCTCACTTTGGCGCGGTGGCGTGAGGCCGTGCCGTCCCCGGCCGTATTGTCCCCCTTCATTGATCCCCCGTCATTCTCCCGCAGGCGCACCACCCGCTGGTGCAGCGTGGTGCTGCTGAGTGCCGTCCTTGTTTCTGCTTGCAGCGTCCCGCCCGAATCCCAGATCAAGCGCGAGGATATTCTCGTCCTCACCAAGCGGATGATCGTGCTCAACGAGGCCGGCAGGTACGAAGAGGCGCTTCCGGTCGCGCAGCGCGCGGTGCAGCACGCTGAGGAGACCCTCGGCCCCGAGCATCCCACCGTGGCCATCTACCTGACCTATCTGGGAGGTGTCTACCGCTCCCTCGGCCGGGTCGATGAGGCGCAGGGGACCTATCAGCGCGCGCTGGCGATGCAGGAGAAGCTGCTCGGTGCCGATCATGTCGCGGTGTCGAACACGCTCAGCGCGGTCGCAGGCCTCCAGCAGGATCACGGCATGGAGGCAGACGCGGAGACATCCTTGCGGCGGGCGCTCGCCATCCGCGAGCGGGCCTTTGGTCCCGGGCATCCCGCGACCGTGACGGTGATCAGCAAGCTGGGCAGGCTGTACGAGGCGATGGGCAGGTACGGGGAGGCTGAGCCCCTGTTGGTCCGCGCGCTTGACGCCATGGCGTCCGCGGATGGGCATCCCCATCCGGCCAGGGCGGAAACCCTGAGGAGCTACGCGCGCGTGCTCAGGAACACGGGGCGCTCAGGACAGGCCGAGAGCCTGGATGCGCGTGCCCTTCGACTCGGCCCTTAGCAGGGCCTCGCTCAGGGCAGGCGGCTGGGACAGGAGAAATAAAGTCTAGGGTGTGGTCATGAAGACGAACGGCGGGGGCTCGGCAACAGAAGCCGCAGCCGTCGCGAGAGGGGATCGGTTACAGGTTGGCCTTAATGGCGTCCAAAATGCGCCGCGACCGGCTCTCGTCACCCATCAGCCCCACGCGGATCGTGAGCTTCGAGCGGGAGCTCGAAATCGAGTCAACCGTCACCCAAATCTGCTTGTCGTCCGCGGTCTTTGATTCAATCGTGGCCACGAACTGATCGCCTTCGTTCTTGGTGATGGGCAGGTCCAGGGACTTGAGCGCGGTGACAGCCGCCTGTCGCACGCGGGGCACCGGCGCGTCCAACTCTGTTTGAAGCTTCCCCATGACGTATGCGGTCCCCGCCACTCCACCGGCCGCTCCCGCGCCGAGCAGAAGGGCGGTGCAGCCGGCGAGGCTGGGTGCCAGACCGATCAGCAAAAAGAGCAACGCCGTTCGGCTGAGTTGGAAGAAGTTCTGCAACACGCTGCCGCCCATGGTTGGCTCACTCCTTTATCGTCGTCAGGTTTCCTCAGCTCGTCACCGCGCCTTCTGATGCCGACGACACGTGTCGCGCGTACTTGGCCATGACACCCGACGTGTAGCGCGGCAATGGGGGCTTCCACTGGCGGAGGCGCGCGGTCATCTCCTCGGGTGTGAGCTGGACCTCCAGCTTGCGGGCCGTGATGTCGAACGCGATGATATCGCCATTTTGCAAGGCGGCGATCGGTCCGCCCTTCATGGCCTCCGGAGCGACATGGCCCGCCATCAAGCCGTGGGTGGCGCCGGAGAATCGGCCATCGGTTAGCAAGGCGACGGACTCGCCCAATCCAGCGCCGACGATAGCTCCCGTCACGCCCAGCATCTCCCGCATGCCCGGGCCGCCCTGCGGCCCTTCGTAGCGGATGACCACCACGTCTCCCGCCTTGATCTGCCCGGCCTTGACCGCCGCAAAGGCGTCCTCCTCCCGGTCGAACACCTTCGCCGGGCCGCGATGCGTGGTCCGTTCATGGCCGGCGACCTTCAAGACGCAGCCCTCCGGGGCGAGGTTGCCCTTCAAGATCACCATCCCCCCGGTCGACTTGAGCGGCCTCGACAGGGGCCGGAGCACCTCCTGACCCGCTGTCTCCTTGGCCTCCTTGGCTTCCTCGCCGATCGTGCGCGTCGTTACGGTGAGCTGGTCCGCGTGCAGAAGCCCGGCCTCGATCAGGCGCTTGGCCACGAGGGCGGTGCCCCCCGCCGCGTAGAGATCGGTGGCCATGAACTTGCCGCCGGGCTTGAGATCGGCCAGCAGCGGCACGCGCCGGTTGATCGTGTCAAAGTCGTCGATGGTGAGGTGGACTCCGGCCTCACGCGCCACGGCGAGAAGATGGAGGACGGCGTTGGTCGATCCCCCGGTCGTCGCGACCGCCGCGACGGCGTTCTCGAGCGCCTTGCGCGTGATGATCTGCTTCGGGCGCAAGTCCTTCTTCAGCAGCTCCATGACGAGCTGTCCGGATTGATAAGCCACGTCGTCTTTTTTCGGATCCATGGCGGGCACGCCGTTGCGCCCGAGGGGCGAGATTCCCAAAAACTCGAAGGCGATCGCCATCGTGTTCGCCGTGAATTGACCGCCGCAGGCGCCGGGGCCGGGACAGGCGTGATCCTCCAAGTCGTGCAACTCGGCTTCGGACATCTTGCCCGCCTGGTGCGCGCCCACCGCCTCGAACACATCCTGAATCGTGACGTTGTGGTCCTGGAAACGGCCCGGCATGATGGAGCCGCCGTAGAGCATCAAGGAAGGCACATTCAGGCGCGCCAGCGCCATGACCGTGCCGGGAATCGTCTTGTCGCAGCCCGACAGAGCGACGACGGCGTCGAAGAGATGCCCCCTCGCGACAAGCTCGATCGAGTCTGCGATCACCTCGCGACTGATGAGCGAGGCCTTCATCCCCTCCGTGCCCATCGAGATGCCGTCCGACACGGCGATGGTGTTGTACTCGATCGGCGTGCCGCCCGCATCCCGGATGCCCGCCTTCACCCGCTCCGCCAGGCGTCGCAGGTGGGAGTTGCACGGCATGATCTCGATCCAGGTGTTGGCGACCCCGACGAGGGGCCGGGACAAGTCTTCGTCGCTGAATCCGACGGCCTTCATCATGGCGCGCGCCGGTGCGCGTCCGGGGCCGTCGGTCAGGGTGTGGCTCTGATGTTTCAGATCGGACGACATGAAGGCTCCTTCAGCACGGTACGCGTTGCGGGCCCGGCCTCAAAAAAGACACGAAAATCGACCTTGGTGTGTAACACGTTCGATTACGGAGCTGCAACTGGAGCGGGAGGCGTGGACAGGGGCGGGAGGTCCGGGCGGCGGGGGCGGATCAGCACCCTCGCCGCCCGGGGACCCACGTGCGGGTCTGCTCAGTCGTCGTCGTCTTTCTCCTTGTCACCCTTGGCTTTCCCGTGCGGCATGCCCTTGCCGTGCGCGTCCGAACGGTACTGCTCCCGCATGCGCTCATGGAACATCTTCACGCGCTTGCTCTGCTCGGGCGTCAGCACGTTCATCGCGTCGCGGCGCGCCTTGACGGAAGCGACGCGCAAGCTCACCTGCTTCATGGCGCTTTCCTTCAGCTTGGATTCGATCGCGGACATCGAGGATCCGTCCTCGTCGATGAGCGCACGCGCTTCCCGCTCGGCGATCTTGATATCCGCCTCAGCTTGGATGCGGGTGCGATCGAGGTCGAGCTTGATATTCTTGAGCTGCGCGACCTGCTCGTCGGTCAAGCCCATCTCCTCGGCTCCACCGAGGAGGCCGCGAATAAGGTGCCCCGCAGTTCGATGGCCTCCCATCCCGTGCCCTCGGCCGTGACCGTGCATCCCTTTTCCATACCCGTGCCCTTTCCCGTAGGAACCGCTGTGCGCCCCCTTGCCCTCCTTCTTGTCATCGGCCGAGACGACGGCCATGCTCAGACCGAGGCCGAACACCAGCGCCATAATTCCAACCAGCAATTTATTCCGCATTTGTCCTCTCCTTTCGATGCGCTCTCTTGGTTATACGCTCAGTTATCCTCTTTCTACGCGTCACGCGTCCCGCCTTCTCCCCAGGCCTGCACTTCGTCGAAGCTTCAGAGACGGGCGATCAGTCACCCCCCGCCTCCACCCTAATCCGAAGATGAGCAGTTTCCGCGTCGATGTA
>JBFGRM010000061.1:0-11692 GCA_041563675.1 Nitrospiraceae bacterium
CGCACGGCCTCGTCGATCGCCTCCGCTTGCCCGGGGGCAGACCCGCCGGCGCGCCGGGGGGCAACTTCGGTCGGAGCGGCATGAGCGGGATTGCTGGAGACGAGACGAAGCGGGGGCGCGCTCCGCCCTTCGCGGTCCGGTCGCAGCCGGCCGGGCATCGAAGCCAGAAGCGTGCCGGACAGACGGGTAATGATGTGCTTGATAAGTTTCATCCTGTCCTTTGAGTCGCTCGGTAACGCGAGAAGGTGCCCGGAGTGGGGCCTACCGCAAGGCGTTCATGCGGCCTCAGCCAATGAGGCGAACGAATCGCACAGAACCGACAGCATCATCGCTTATAGCAGACCACCCCCCGGCAGTCAAGAAATGCCCTGCGTTGCGCTGGGTTAGGCCGGCTGGAGGTCCGCCAGGCGAATGGAAATCAGCTGGCTCACGCCGGGGTCCTCCATGGTCACACCGAAGAGCGAGTCGGCGACCGACATCGTGCGCTTATTGTGGGTGATCACGATGAACTGCGCCCGAGCCGCCAGTTCGCGCAGCACGTCGGCGAACCGGCCGACATTTTCCTCGTCGAGCGGCGCGTCGATCTCGTCCAGAATACAGAACGGAGTCGGTCGGATGAGAAAGCTCGCGAACAGCAGCGCCATCGCCGTCAGGCTCTTCTCCCCGCCCGACAGCATCGTGATCGTCTTCAGGCGCTTGCCCGGTGGCTGGGCGACGATGTCCACGCCAGGCTCTCGGGCTGACTGCTGCTCCTCTTCGGTCGGCGCCTCCGGCTCGACCAGGACCAGCTCCGCGCGGCCCCCCGGAAACAACCGGGTGAAGACCTCGCCGAACTTCTCCTGCAGCTCGTTGAAGGTCTCGATGAACATGCGCTGCGTGGTGCGGTTGATCCGTTGAATGATTTCTTTCAACGACTTGATCGAATTCGACAGGTCTTCCTGCTGGGAGGTCAGGAACCGGTGGCGCTCCTCGAGCGTATCGTGCTCCTCAATGGCGGCGAGGTTGATGGGACCCATCCGCTCCAGCTTCCCGCGGAGCCCCTGAAGCTCTTCGCGCAGCGCCTGCGTCACCTCTTCCTCCGAGCGATCCTCCTCCATTTGGAGGCGTCGCTCCTTTTCATGGGGCTCCTGCTCCAGCGCAGCGTCGACGGCGAGCTGATAGGTGCCCGAGAGGGTGCTCTCAACCGTCTGCAACTGGGTGTTCAGCTCCGCCCGCCGCACCTGCACGGCCAGCCTGGCCTCCCGGCTCGCGGCGAGCCGCTTGCGCACCTCGCCGAGGAGCTCCTCGCTCTGGCGGGCTTTCTGGTTCAGCTCCGTCTGCGTCTCCTGCACGTCAACGTAGTCCGAGCGGATGCGGTCGGCGCGCGCCCCCAAGTCTCGGACGACCGCCTCGTTCCGCGCTTGCTCGGTACGACTCTGCTCCCTGGCCGCGGCGAGCTCGGCAATGTGGAGCTCGAGCGACTTGCGCCGGACTTGTCGTTCCTGCTGCTCGTTCAGGAGTCGGCTCAGCTCGGCCTGGTCGTGCTCAAGCCGGGACCGCACGGTGCCGGCGCTGAGACGGGCCTCGGTCAACTGCTGGTGCATGGCGAGGTGCTTCTCCTCCACCACGGAGATCGTGGCCATCAACTCGGCCAAGGCGGCCTCGCGCATGGCCTTCTCTTGTCCAACCTGCTCCACCTCACGGCGTGCGGTGACGGTCTCCTCTTCAAGCCGAGCCCGCTCCCGCAGGGCCCGGTCCGCCTCGTCACGGAGTTGGCCCAGGCGACGTGACAGCTCGTCGAGACGCGCATCCAATCCTTCGGCATCCTTGGCCGCCGCCAGCACCCGCATGTCCGCCCCGCGAATTTCTTCTTCGCAGGCCTGCACGCCGGCACGAAGAGACTCCACACGTCCGCGCAGGTCATCCCGACGTTCTTTGGCATTGTGCAGGCCGCCGAGCAAGTCGTCGCGCTGCGCGGCCAGCTCCTGCACTTCCTTGCGGCGCTGCAGCAGGCCGCCCGAGCCCTCCAGCTGACCGCCCGTGAGCACACCGGCGGCGTCGAGCACCTCACCGGCAAGGGTCACGATCCGCACGTCGTGCCCGGCCGTGTCCAGGCCCTGCTCCCACACCCGCAGCGCGACATCCAACGACTCGACCAGCAGGACGTTCTCGAACAAACAGCGCAGGGCGCTCTCCGCGCCCTCTCTGGCGGGGATGACGTCCAGCGCCCATCCGAGCACACCGGCTCCGGCTTTCACCTGAGGCCGCGTGCCACGCGAGGGCCGTCCTCCCCGCGGCTGCATCGGAATGAACGAGCCTCGCCCGAGGCGCTTCTCATTCAGCAGCTCGAGGGCTTTACGGGCCCGCGAGGGGTTCTCGACCAACCAGGCCCGGCCGCGCTCGCCCAGCACCGCGTCGACGGCCCGCTCAAGGCCGGGGGGCACCGTCAGCCATTCCGCCACGGCCTCTCGCACCCCGTCGCAGGCCCTCAGTGACGTGGACTCCTCCTCCCCGACGCGTCCATACCCCATCTCCTCGCGGATGACGCCGTCAAGGGCACTGAGGCGAGACTCGGCTGCGGCCAAGCTTCCCTGCAGGCGAGTCACGTCCTCTCCGGCCGCTTGCTCCTCCTGCTCCAGACGCCGGCATTCGGCCTCCCGCTCGGTCAGGATCCGGCGCAGCTCCTGCGTTTGCCGTTCCCCTTCGCTCCGAGCGTCTGCGGCCGTCCGTCTGAGCTCGGACGCCTGCTCGATCTCCCGCGCCACCTCCGCACGCTCGGCCTGCACCTGCTCCGCCTGCTTGCCCAACTCGTCCTGCCGGGCCTGCATCTGGGTCAACCGACTCTCGAGGGCCGGTTGCTTGACGGCGCTCTCGAGAATATCGCGGCGGGCCTGATCCTCCTCCGCGGAGAGGCTGTTCCGGCGCTCCTGGAGAGCTGCGCCCGCGGATTCCAACTCCGCCAGCTTGCCGCCCGCTTCCTCGGCCTCGGTTTCCATCCGCACCATCCGTTCGCGAACCTCGGCCAGTGTCGCGTCCGCGCGCTGCTCTTCGAGCGTCAGTCGCTGTAAATCATCCGTCGACTGGGCGCGTTGCTGCTCGTACATCGCGGATCGGCTGCGCTCGACCTCCACCGCCGTGAGCGCCTGATTCTGCTCCTGCTCGACAGCGGCCAACTGGTCTCTGACGCGGTCCAGGGTCTCCTGGCCGGCGGTCATGCGCAGCCGTGTTTCCTCGATCCCGCTCGTCAGGGTCGACTCTTCCGCCGCCTCACCGGACTCCCGGTCTTCCAAGGAGGCCAACTCGGCCCCGACCTCGTCCCGCAGGTGCAAGAGTCGTCGGGCGTCGCGGACCAGCAGGCGGATCTCCAGCGCCTTGGCCTCATCGTGGTGTCGCTGATAGGCGCGGGCCTGCCGAGCCTGGCGCTCGAGCGAGTTGAGCTGGCGGCGCACTTCGGTGACGATGTCGCGCACTCTCATGAGGTTCTGTTGCGTCGCATCGAGCTTGCGCAGGGCCTCCGCCTTTTGCTTCTTGTAGCGCACGATGCCCGCCGTCTCTTCGATCAACTCGCGGCGCTCCTGCGGGGAGGCGTTCAGGATCTGGTCGATACGACCCTGCTCGATGACGGTATGGCCCTTGATGCCCGCCCTGGTCTCCAGCAGCAGGGTCCGGATGTCCTTCAGCCGGCATTGCACCTTGTTGATGAGATACTCGCTCACGCCGTCGCGATAGAGGCGGCGGGAAATCATGACCTCGCTGTATTCCTTGAGCGGATCCGGGAGCCCCTGGATGCCCGTGATCGTCTCGTTCCCGACCCCCGCCAAGACCAGGGAGACCTCGGACATGCCCAGCGGCTTCCGGGACTCGGTCCCGTTGAAGATCACGTCCTCCATCCGCTCGCTGCGCAGGGTCTTCGTGCTCTGCTCGCCCAGGACCCAGAGGATCGCATCGACGATGTTGCTCTTGCCGGTGCCGTTGGGCCCGACGACGGTGGTAATGCCCCTCGGGAACTCAATCTTGGCCTCGGCAAAGCTCTTGAACCCGGACATCTCCAGCGACTTCAAGTACATGCAGACTCCTCAGCTCGCCCGATTCACCCCTGCCGGTGCGACCGCCCGGAAGTGGCGGCGACGCGGTGGGGCGAGGGACGGCCCTCGCGGAGGTTGAACGATCTGAGAAAATTGATATATCGCGCAGGTGGGCAAAATTGCGGCCTTTTATCACAGTAAATCTCAAAAATCAAAGAAAAATACCGCATACAGGGTGGCCCGGCCCTCCCCCTACCAGGAATAGGGGCCGACCAGGGGGAGCGCTGTCGGGGCTCTGTGGTCTTGGGACGAAACAGATGATGCCGAGGCGAGCGAACCTTACCGGCGGGGGGACGGCTGCACGCTCACGAGCTCCCGCGGCAGCATGAACTCCACGTCCTCTTCGATGACGGTCAACTCCTCGACGTCCGGGGACCCGAACTGCTTCAGGTAGTCGACCACCTCCGTCACCAACACCTCCGGAGCGGAGGCACCGGCCGTGATCCCGACCGCCTTCGCGTGCTTCACCCATTCGGGATCGATGTCGGCCGAGGAGTCGATGAGGTAGGAGGGGATTCCGCAGTGTTCGCCCAGCTCGCGCAAGCGGTTGGAGTTGGAGCTGTTGGGAGAGCCGATGACGAGAATGACGTCCACCAGCTTGGACAGCTCCTTCACCGCATTCTGACGGTTCTGGGTCGCGTAGCAGATGTCTTCTTGGTGCGGCCCTTTGATGCCGGGGAACCGTCGATTGAGCGCGGACACGATGTCGCGGCATTCGTCGACGCTGAGCGTCGTCTGGGTCACATAGGACAGGTGGTGTGTGTTCTCGACCTCCAGCTTCTCGACGTCGTCGACCGAGGAGACCAAGTGAAACTTGTCGGCGACCTGGCCCAGGGTCCCGATGACCTCGGGGTGCCCCGCGTGACCGATCAGGATCAGCTCATATCCCTGGTCGTGGTCCCGGTTCACCTCTTTGTGGACCTTGATGACCAGCGGGCAGGTGGCATCGATGACTTTCAATCCGCGACGAGTCGCATCCTCCCACACGGATCTGGCGACCCCGTGGGCGCTGAAAATGACGATGGAGCCGTCCGGGACCTCGCTCAGCTCCTCCACGAAGACCGCGCCCTTCTGGCGCAGCGATTTCACCACGTGGCGGCTGTGCACGATCTCGTGCCGGACGTAGATCGGCGCCCCGTAGGCCTTAAGCGACAGTTCGACGATTTCAATGGCGCGGTCCACGCCGGCGCAGAATCCACGCGGATTGGCGAGGTATATCTTCATGGGCACCGATTCTCCCTCAGAGGCTGATTCGTGCAGTCCTACCACATTATCCGGATGTTACGTGCTCACGATACGTCAGGCACCGCACATCCGTCAACCTATTTCCCCCCCTCCATTTAAACGCAAAAACAATGGTGGAGCGAGGGCACCCGCGCCACAGTCAGTGTGTCTCGGAAGTGAAGGCTGCACGCAACACCTCAGCCAGGCGAAACCCCGCGAGCGCGAGTTGCTGGTCGATCACCCGCATTCCGGCCCGGGCGTAGCGGGGCCCGATTCGGCCGGACGGGGGCACGTTGAGCGCCACCTCTGCGGCCAGACGGTGCGATTCACGCGCCCAGCCCGCGGGAGAATCAGCGTGGCGATTGGGCAACGGCTCCACTCGAAGCAGCTCGAGCAGACGTGCACGGTGGGCCCGCTCCTTGAGACCGGATCGGTGGAGCAGCCCCGAATCCCAGACGGCGTGCAGACTCCAGGGGTCTCCGCTGACTGAACGCGCCCGCTGGCCGAAAAATACCACCCGGATGTCGTTGCCCCCTCGAGCCTCCGCGACACAATGCAACGGTTGGTGGATGTCCGCCACGAAGTGGGTCACGAACTTCAAGGCTTCGGCCCTGGCCCCCTGTGATGCGGCCGGATCCGCGAGCTGCTTCGTGAACCGCTCGATGGCAGCGACCACGCAGGCGCCCTCGGTCGGCGACGCGCAATGTTTCCGCGGGTCGTAGTTCGCGTCGCTCAGGGGGATGTTGACGTAGTGCCAGGGGGCCGTGTCCGGTCGCGCGTCTCGGATCTCGTCGGCCCAATTCGCGACCGCCACCAGGCCACCGGGTCCGACGAGGTCGCGGATCGTCCGCCTGGAGTGGTCATCCAGGAGCGATTCTGCAACGCCGGCGACCAGGCGGTGGGCTTTCTTGCCCCAGGCCTCCACGGTCGAAGGGGCGAGCGTCACGTGAGCCAGGCACATCACGATCGCCAGCACGAGCTTGCCCCGTGGCCGGCTCACCCGCCGCCCCTGATGCCCGCAACGGGCCCGGCGGACCCTGAGCGCTGAACTCTTATTGGACAGCATGACTCGAAACTCCTTAGAATAGGGATGTTTGCCCACGAGCAGTCACCTATGCGTAATGCTTGACAGGCTCCCCGACCGTCATTACGCTACCTTTCATCGTGAAAGGAAGATGACATGGCCAGAAAAATTCTGATCATCGAGGACGAGCGAGAGATCCTCGAGCTGGTCAAGCTCTACCTCGAGAAAGAGGGCTTCCGCACGCTGACGGCGGTGAACGGCATGGACGGCCTCAAGCTGGCCCGCACGGAGCATCCGGACCTCATCATCCTGGACTTGATGCTGCCCGAGATGGACGGGATCGAGGTCTGCAAGAAGGTGCGAGGCGAGCGTGCGACCACGACGATTCCCATCCTCATGCTCACCGCCAAGGCCGAAGAATCCGATCAGGTCATCGGGCTGGAGCTGGGAGCCGACGATTACGTCACGAAGCCGTTCTCTCCCAAGGCCCTCGTGGCGAGGGTGAAGGCCCTGCTCCGGCGGCTGGATCGCCATCAGACGGAGGGTCCCGCTTCCTATCGCTACGGCTCCCTGGTCATGGATCTGGCGAAACATGAAGTGGCGGTGGACGGCAAGGAGATTCCGCTCACGGCCAAGGAGTTCGGCCTCCTCGAGCACCTCCTGCAAAACCCCGGTCGGGTGCTGACGCGCGACGTGCTGCTCAATGCGGTCTGGGGCTACGACTACTACGGAACAACCCGCACCGTGGATGTGCACGTTCGACGCCTCAAGCAGAAGATTCCGCTTCTCAACGACGCCATCGCTTCCGTCAAATCACTCGGGTACAAGCTGAAAGAGCTTGAGCCCGCCTGAACGATTGTAGGGTTGATGACCCTCTCCATCAGGGCGAAAGTCACGCTGAGCACGCTTCTGGCGGTGACGCTGGGGTTCGTGGTCGCGGGATGGCTCATGCTCGCCGCGATGGAGCGCAACGAGTTGGCGCGCTTGACGGAGGGCCTCGAAGCCAGGACGCGGCTCGCCACGACCTCTCTCCAGCCCCTGTTCGACACGCCGGCGGGCTCACCAACGCGTGCGGCCTTGCGCGCACGGGTCGCGGAGCTCTCCCGCCAGGCCCATGCCCGGGTCACGGTCGTGGCGCCGGATGGCCAGGTCCTCGCCGACAGCGCCATCCCCGGTGACGCGTCACCGTCCGCCGTCAGCCTCGCCCATGAAACGGAAATCCGCCGGGCTCTGGAATCCGGTACCGGCAGCGAGATCCGTTCCACACAGGGCACGGGCGAGCGCGTCTTCTACTTTGCCCTGCCGATCACCGGAGACTCCCGCGTTGCGGGGGTCGTGCGCCTGGCCTTGCCCCTCACCGTGCTCAACGCGGAAGTCGCCGCGCTCAAGCGCAGCCTCGGCATCGCGCTCGGCGTCGCCTTCCTCTGCTCGGTCCTCCTGAGCCTGTTCCTGGCTCGCGGGCTCACCCGCCCCCTGTCCGAGATGGCGGTCGTCGCCAGGAAGCTCGCCGACGGGGCCTTCGACCAGCGCATCCCCACGACGCGCCGGGACGAGGTCGGCGTGCTGGCCTCCGCCCTCAACCAAATGGCGGAACAATTGGAAGCCACGATCCGCGAGGTGTCCGAGGACCGTGCGCAGCTCCGCGCCATGCTGACGGCGATGGTCGAGGGCGTCATGGTCTTGGATGCCCAGGGCACGGTGCTCCAGATCAATCCCGCCCTGGAGCGCATGCTGTTCACCTCCTCGATGCGGGCGCGCGGACGGCCCCACTGGGAGGTGATCCGGCATCACGAGCTCAACGAACTGGCGACACAGATTCTGGAGACCAGACGCAATCAGAGCAGCGAGATCACGATCCCGCTCACCGGCCGCACGTTCCAGGTCGAAGCCTCCGTGGCCGGCGGGTATCGGGCGAACGAAGCGTGCGCGGTCCTCGTGTTTCACGATGTCACGACCCTTCGCCGGCTCGAGAAAGTCCGGAAGGATTTCGTGGCGAACGTCTCCCATGAGCTCCGGACGCCGCTGACCTCCATCCAGGGCTACGCGCAAGCACTCAAAGATCGTGCCTCCGCCGCGCCGGAGCAGAGTGAGACGTTCCTGGAGATCATTCTGAAGCAGAGCGATCGGCTGAATTTCATCGTCGAGGACTTGCTGCAACTCTCCCACATTGAGTCGGGCGAGGTGGTCTTCCGGCAGGAGCCCGTTTCTCTCGCCGCCCTTGCGGAACGTTCGGAAGCCGTGATCAGGCCGCAGGCCGAGAAGAAAGGCCACGCCCTCGTCATCGAGATTCCAGACGAGTTTCCTCCCGTGCTCGGCGACCATGAGCGTCTGCTGCAGGTCATGACCAACCTGCTGGACAACGCCGTGAAATATACGCCGCACGGGGGAAGAATCGTCGTGTCCGCGGCGGTGGTCGGTGACGCCGAGAAGGACATGGTCGACCTGGCCGTGACCGACACCGGCATCGGCATCCCGGAGGCGGATCGTCCGCGGATTTTCGAGCGGTTTTACCGGGTGGACAAAGCCCGGTCACGGGAGCTTGGCGGAACGGGTCTCGGGCTCTCCATCGTCAAGCACATCGTCGATGCGCATCACGGACGGGTCTGGGTTGAGGGCAATGAGCCGGTCGGCAGCCGGTTCGTGGTCCGCCTGCCGCTCGCCCCGTCAACCGCGCTGATCTGAGGAACCCTCTCGGGCCGGACCTCCGGTCATGTCGTTTGACTCGCCGTCACCATCTGACGAGGCCGGTCGCCCACGTCAGCCCTCCCCCGAAGGCGCCGAGCAGCAGGAGATCCCCCTGCCCCACCACCCCCTCTCGAACGGCGTGATCCAGGGCGATGGGAAGCGACGCGGAGGAGGCGTTCCCGTATCGCTCGATCACCGAGCAGAATTTGTCCGGCGGGATGCGCAGCCGCTGTCGAATCGCCTCCAGGAGCCGGCCGTTGGCTTGATGGAACACGACACCCCCCAGCTGCTCTGTGGTCACACCGTGCTCCTTCATCAGATCCTGCACCGCACCCGCCAGTCGCCTGACGGCAATCCGGAACAACGGTCCCCCATTCAGCCGGATGACGTGCTGCCGCTCGCGCACGGTGTCCGCCGTGGCCGGCCTCCCGGAGCCGCCCGCCGCCATGGAAATCAAGCTGCGGCGTGAGCCGTCCGCATAGAGTCGCAGGCCGATGATACCGGGCGAGACGGTCGAGTCCCACTCCGTATCGCTGACGACCACCGCACCCGCCCCGTCCGCGAACAGGACCGCTGTGGTCGGGTCGTCGAGATCCAGAAAACGAGACTTGACTTCCGCAGCGACGACCAGACAGTGGCGGGCCTGCCCGGTTCGAATGAGACAGTCCGCCATGGAAAGCGCGTACAGAAATCCCGAGCAGGAGGCCGCCACATCAAGCGCCATGAGGGAGGGAGCACCGAGGCGTCGCTGGAGGTGGCAGGCGGTCGAGGGAAGGACGGTGTCGGGCGAGGTGGTCGACACGAGAATGGCGTCGAGCTGGGCAGGGTTCAGGCCGGCCGCCTGCAGGGCCTGGCGCGCGGCGCCCTCGGCCAGGGTGGAGGCGGTTTCCGCCTCCCCGGCCCAGCGACGCGTCCTGATGCCCGTCCGCCGGAACACCGCTTCAGGGGCGATCCCGAGGCGACCGGCAATCGCCGCGTTGTCCACCTGTTGCGCCGGCAGGCACGACCCCGTGCCCGTGATCCGACTACGCCGCATGCCCAGGACCTCCCCGCCTCGGGCGCAGATTATAGGGACGGGCTCCGACCGGGTCAATTTTCCCTCCTCCATTCAGGCTCCCCTGTCCCCCCATTTGTCCCCCCAAGAACGTGGATAACTTTGCATTTCTATTGCATTTTCCCAGCTGATTTGTTACGGTCCGCGATTGTTGTCGTGATCAGGTCATGAGCCACCCTCACCACAGAGCTTCGACCCGGACAAGCCTTCTGCTCGTCCCGTTCATCGCGGGCCTGTCCCTCAGTCTCGCGCTCGGATGCTCGAGCACACCGAAACCGTCCCCCTCCGCGAAAGGGTCCCTCAGCGGCGTCGACGAGCACATCTTTCTCGATGAGTCGATCGAGAAGAACTACGACCCGCACGTCATCATGAAGCGGGCCGAGGCGTTCTTCGAGCGCAAGAACTATCCCGAAGCCGTCGTCGAATATCAGCACTTTTTGGACATGCATCGAGCCCACGTTCTGGCTCCCTACGCCCAGTTCAAGCTCGGCGAAAGCCATCACAAGATGGCGAAGACCATCGACCGTGATTCCTTGCCGATTCAAAATGCGCTCGAGGCCTATCAACGGTTGCTGGTGACCTACCCCGGCAGCAAGTATGAGATCGATGCCCTGGTGAAGATCCGTCAATGTCACAACTGGCTTGGCGAAGTGGACCTCTTCGTGGGTCGCTTCTACCTCAGGCAGGAAGCCTATCTCGCCGCCGCCCACCGGTTCGAGCACATCCTCGAGAGCGATCGAGAGCTCGATATGAGCCCTGACGCCTTGTATTATCTCGCCGTCGCGTACAAGGGGCTGGGGGCGGATGAATGGGCCCGTGAAAAGCTGATCATGCTGGCCGAGCGGTATCCCTCACATGCCCGGGTGAAACAGTCGGCGGCCCTGCTCGCCGGGCTCGGAGGCGCTCCGCGGACCGTGGCCGTCGCACAGCAAGTCGGCGAACAGACCTCCCCTCCCAGCCTGCCGAGAGCCTCACAAAACGGCAACAGCCCCGACACCGCTTTTCAGGCCGGGTTGCCGCACCTCAACGGCACAAACGGCGCGACTCCCCCGCTGAGCGCTCCGCGTATTGAGCCGGCGGCGATCACTAGCCCGCGTTCTCCAGCCCCCGCCCCCGTCACGATCGAAACCTGTCGCCTCGGCGACTGGTGCTGATCGAAGCCAATTAAAAAGGCAAAAGGAAAAACTAAAAAAAGGAAGAGAAGAACACTCTTCTCCCTTTTTTTAGTTTTTCCTTTTTAATTTTGCCTTGCCTAAAAGGGGAGGGTTTCGCGAAGTATTTCCCGAAACGAGGCTTTCACGACGCCCTTGGCCTTCACGAAGAAGCTCTGGTAGGTCTCACGGCCCTGCAGGACGTCGTAGTAGAGCCCGATGACCTCCTGGTACCGGTAGATCAGACGATGGCAGAGGCGCGGGAAGGTGTAGACAATGCGGGCCAGCCTGGAGGCGATACGGAACTCAGCGAAGATCTCCCGCCTCACGGACTGCTCGTAATCCAGCAGATTCTCCCGGTGGTCGTGGAACATGCCGAGCACGCTGGCCGCGGCCATCTGGCCGGAACGCACCGCATAGTAGATCCCCTCACCGAAGAGCGGATCGACCAGGTGACCGGCATCGCCGACCAGGAGGGCTCGATGCTGGA
>JBFGRM010000062.1:0-11655 GCA_041563675.1 Nitrospiraceae bacterium
GAGCTCCGCAAAGCGAACCAGGAGGCGGCGCTCTACGCGATCCCCTTCGGATTCAAGGTGCGGTGCCTCTTCAAGATGGATTTTGCCGAGGCGGAGTATATTTCGCAGCTGCGATCCGGGGTTAAGGGGCACTGGTCGTATCGGACGGTGGCCTGGGAGATGAAGCGGCAGGTCGCGGCAAGACACCCCTTCCTTGCCGATCTCATTCAGGCCACGCCGCCGGAGGAGGAAGACAATCTCACAAGATAACGCTGAACGAGGAACAATGAGCGGGGCGCTGACGACCTTGCTCTGACGGTCATTGTTCAGCGCTCCTCGTTTCAGAGAGGGGGGTGCGAGATGAAGAGTCGTCTGCAAATCGCGGGACATCCGATCCATGCGATGGTTGTCGGCTACCCCATCGCGCTGTACACGTCCGCGCTGCTGTGCGACGTCCTGTACCTTGCCCTGGGCGACGCGTTCTGGTTTCGGGTCGCCTTCTGGGCCATCGTGTTCGGGGTCGTGACGCACCTCGCGGCGGCGGTGACGGGGCTCCCCGACTTCCTGGTGGTGGCCCGTGGCGGCCCGGACCAGAAGGAGGCCAGGCGTGCGGCGACCTCGCATTTGGTGTTCGGACTGGGCCTCCTCGTCGTCCAGGGGTTGAATCTCGGTGTGAGGAACGCCGGGGTGATCCCGACAACCGGGTCGATCGGCTTGCCCGTCGCCGTCAACGTCATTGCCGTCGCCGTCCTGGGCATCCAGGGATGGTATGGCGGCGAGCTGGTGTATCGTCACCGGGTCGGCGTGCCTGTGCCGGAGACGGCCGAATCGCAGGGCAAGCATCATAAAGGAAAGAAACACGGGTAATGGATCGAGCGGAACTCATCCAGGACGCGCTGATCAAGGCGGACTGGTCCGGGGTCTATCGAGAGGGAAAGGCCTGGGTTGAGTCAGTGGAGGCGGGGCAACCGGCGGACCCGCGTGCCTACTTTGCGCTCAACGTCGCGCACCACATGCGTGGTGAAATCCCGGAGGCGTGGCAGACCCAGGCCAAGGCACTGCGGGCGCAGGAGGATATCGAGCTGGTGCGCGCCTGGCTGCAGGGCCTGCTCGACCGTCACGCGGACAGGGCGCCTGTCCAGCTCGTGATGGGCTTGTTCCTCGCGCAGTCGGGGCAAGCGATGACATCAATCGAACATTACAGGGAAGCCATCACCCTGGACCCCACATCGGCGCTCCCGCATTACTTCCTGGCGCTGGTCTACGACGTGGCGGGTCGCAAGGACCAGGCGATCAAAGAGTACCGGGAGACGATCAAGCTGGATCCATCCCACACCGTCGCGCGGACCAACCTGGGGGTCCGCTATCAGGAACTGGGCCGTCTCGAGATGGCGATTCCGCAGTACCGGGAGGTCTTGCGCATGAGGCCGGACGATCCGATCGCCCATGCCAATCTCGCCTGTGCTTTGGCCGAGCAGGGGAAGCTGGAGCCGGCGCTCCTTGAGTACAAGGAGGCGTTACGGCTGAGCCCGAACGATGCGGAGCTCCATTTCGCGCTCGGCGGGATCTATGAGACGAAGGGCCGCGCTGAGCTGGCGCTCGGCGAGTACGTTGAAGCCGCGCGCATCGACCCGCATTTTTCCCCGGCGGAGACCGCGATGGGCTGGATGTTTTTCAATAAGGGCAAACGGGGCGATGCGATGGACGCATTCAATCGGGCGCTGAAGAGCAATCCGCAGGATGCCCAGGCCCACTATGGCATCGGCCGGGTCTACGCCGAACAAGGGCGGCCGCACCTCGCGATGGAGTACTACAACAAGGCCGTCAAGCTCGAGGCGGACCCGGAGAGGAAGAGCGCCATCATGAACCAACTGGTCAAGGAAGGAAATCTGGAAGGGTAGCGCTTAGACAGGGCGGGAAAACTAAGAACTCAAAACTTCTTCCTTCCTGCTGCCGCCGGACTACAGATCTCGGATGGCCCCTTGGAGTATCGTCATTTGGGTGATGGTCTCGCCGGAGCGCTTGAGCTCATCCCGGATCTGCTCTTTGAGGTAGACGGAATACCCCACCTTGTCGATGAGCACCTCGAGAAACCGCTCGGGGGGGAGGAGGCTTTGGGCCTTTAACTCCTCGACGGTCTCATCGCTGACAGGCACGTACGCGTTCCCAATGTGGAAGACCACATTGTAGTAACGGTCCGTGCCCAATCGCTCGAATTTGAGTCCCTTGGCCATCTCGACGCTCACCGGGAGCCGAATTGTAGGGCATCCGGCGCTGGATGACAAGGGGGCCGGATCCGGCCGGATCACGGAATATTGAAATAATCCCGTCGGATGACCTCGACGTCCGAGATGAACACCACTCCGGAATGGTGCTCCAGTATGGGCTTCATGCCCTCCAGGACGGTCGCCACCTTCTCCTTGGGCATCACCGTGATCACCATCACCATGCTGTGCATCTCGTTGAACAGGAGATGCCCCTCGTGCATGCCGTGGTGCCCTTTACCGGAGATGTCCGGGATGATGGTGTAGCCGGAGACCTTGACGCGGTCGAGGAGTGCCTCGACGTCCTTCAAACACTGCCCGCGGACGATCACCTCCACTTTCTTCATGACCTCTCCTCCCCTCCGGGCCTGACTGGCCGGAGAGTCGCTCCATTATGACGCAAGCCTCCGAATCAATGCGAGCCGCATCAAAACAGGTATGACAACGCGAGGGGCTGCACCTGCCCCATGCCGGCGATCAGCCCGAGGACGCTCTCGTTCATCAACGACAGCATGGGGCTCGGGTAGAGGCCGATCCAGAACACGATGACCGCCAGTGGCACGACCGTGGCCAGCTCACGGAGGTTGAGGTCCGGCAGCGCCGCGCCCTCCTCTGCGTTGACGGGACCCAAGGCCACGCGCTGCAGCATCCAGAGCATGTAGCCCGCGGCGAGGACGATGCCGCCCATGGCCAGGAGCACCATGAGGAAGCTGCGGTACGAGGTGCCTACCAGCACGAGAAACTCGCCGATGAAATTGCACGTCCCCGGCAGCCCGAACGAGGCCACGGAAAAAATGCAGAAGAGCGTGACGAAGCGCGGCATGAGCTTGTGCAGGCCGCCGTAGTCGGAGATTTCCCGGCTGTGGGTGCGATCGTACAGCTGGCCGACCGCCAGGAACAGGGCCCCCGTGGTGATCCCGTGGTTGAACATCTGGAGCACCGCCCCCTGGATCCCCTGATTGTTGAACACGAAGATGCCCAGCGTGACGAATCCCATGTGGGAGATCGACGAGTAGGCGACGAGCTTCTTGATGTCGCTCTGCGCCAGCGCCATGTAGCCGCCGTAAACGATGGCCAGCACCGAGAGCCAGAGAATGAGGGGCGCGAAGGTCGTGGACGCCTCGGGGAACATCGGGAGGCAGAATCGGAGGAACCCGTAGCCGCCCATCTTCAGCAGGACCCCGGCCAGGATGACGCTGCCCGCGGTCGGGGCCTCGGAGTGCGCGTCGGGGAGCCACGTGTGGAACGGCAGCATGGGCATCTTGATCGCGAAGGCCAGAAACATCGCCAGGAAAATCCAGAATTGAGCCTGGGGCGAGTACTCGGTCTGCATTAAGGCCAGCATGTCGAACGTGTACCCGCCCTCCAGGTAAAGCCCCAGAATCCCCACGAGGAGCAGCAGGCTGCCGGTCAGGCTGAAGAGGACGAACTTGATCGCGGCGGCGATACGCTGTGGCCCGCCCCAGAAGGCGATCATGAAATACATGGGGATCATCGTCGTCTCCCACAGCATGAAGAACAGAAACATGTCCAACGCCGTGAAGACGACGATCATGGCCGTCTCGACAAGGAGAATGAGCATCATGAAGGCCTTGACCTTGGTCTCGATCGCCCTCCATGAGCACAGCACGCAGAGGGGCGTCAGCAGCGTCGTCAGCAGGAGGAGCGGCATGCTGATCCCGTCCACGCCCACCGCGTACTGGATGTTGAAGGTCGGCATCCATTCCACGCGCTCGACGAACTGCATGCCCGCCGTGCCGTGATCGAAGCCGAGCCACAAACCAAGGGAAAGGCCGAAGGTTAGGAGGGTGAAGCCGAACGTGACTCGACGGATGGCCTCGACGTGTCGCAGCAGGCCGACGACGGCGAGACCGATGATGGGACTCGCAATGATCCAACTCACCAGGTGATTGACGAAGACTGCAGTGAGCACGCTTTCCACGTTGCCGCCCTCCCTTGTCACCTCATAGGATCAGCCAGTAGAACAGCGCGATCCCGACCACCAGCCACAGGATCATCACGAGAAGATGGTGCTGGAGCATGCGCGGCTCGAGCTTGCGCAGGGCCTGGCCGGCCTGGTCGCTCTGACGCCCGACGCCCCCGAACACCCGGTCGATCCCCTTGATGTCGACGATCTGCCAGAGCCACTGGGCGGTTCTGATCGAGACCTGCCCGACGCCCGTGACCGCCCGATCGATGCCCTGCGTGTCGACGAAGACCCACAGCCACCGCGCCATCAGCAGCGAGACCTGGGCCACGGTGTTATAGACGCGATCGATGATGCCGACGTCCACCACTTGCCAGAGCCAGCCGGCGAAACGCAGCGTCGGACGGACGAAGTAAACCTCGTAGATCTCGTCGAAGTATCCCTTGTTCCAGAAGAACACGTAGAGCGTCTTGGCATGCTCCGCCCACCGCGCGGACGTGCGGACCGGCCACAGGTGAAGATACAGCGCAGCGGCCCAGCCGCCGCCGGCGACCGCGAGGGCCGGGATGAGGCTCAAGGGCGTCCACGCCGCGGTTGATGGCGGGTGGGCCGCCGGGGCCGCATGGGCCAGGGCCGGGGAGAGGAACTCGAAGAATCCGCTCCATGTCAAGATCAGCGCGGCAGCGAGGCCGGCCGTCGCGGGGATGAGCCCGAGAAGCAGGGAGGCGGAGAACAGGCGCGGGGTCATCTGGTCCGGGCGAAATCCTTCGTGCCACTCCACCGGCACGGGATGTTGGAACAGCTCCACGATCCAGCGGAAGAGATAGAACGCGCTCAGAAACACCGTTGCCAGCCCCAGAGCCCAAAAGACCACCCGCGCCTGCACCAGCGGAAGGGCCGTCCAGAGTCGCTCGTAGGGACCCGAGAAAATGAGAAGCGGCGGCACGAGGGCGAGGGCCAGGGCGCCCGCGTAGAGCGGCAGGTATCGGGTCGAGAAGACGCCGCCCACGTGCGGCCTCGCCTCATCGTGGCCGCCGTGGCGCGCGCCTTGAAGGGCGCTCCCGGAGGACAAGAACAAGAAGGCCTTGAGCGCGCCGTGCGTCACCAGGTGAAAAATGGCGGCGATGTAGGCGCCCACTCCGCAGGCGAGGACCATGAATCCAAGCTGGCTCATCGTCGAATACGCCAGGATGCGCTTGATATCGGTCTGGGTCAGCGCGACCGTAGCGGCAAAGAGCGCGGTCAGCCCCCCGACCACGGCCACCACCGTCATCGCGAGCGGCGCCAGGAGGTACAGGGGGCTCAGGCGGACGAGGAGGTACACCCCCGCGTTGACCATCGTCGCGGCGTGGATCAGCGCCGAGACCGGCGTGGGCGCCTCCATGGCGAACGGAAGCCAGACGTGGAGGGGGAGCTGCGAGGACTTGCCGACCGCGCCGCTGAACAGCAGGAGCGCCAGGACGGTCAGCAGCGGGACCTCCCATTCCAACCCGACGAAGGCCAGCAGGTTGATGGTGCGATCGGCGAGGTCGGGCGCCGCCGAGAGGATGGCCGGAATGTGCAGGGTGCCGAACGTGGACCACGTCAGGATCACCCCGAAGCCCAGGCCGACATCGGCGAGGGCGTTTACGAGAAATGCCTTGGTCGCGGCCTGGCAGGCGGCGCTGCGCTCCGACCAGTGGGCGATCAACAGATAGGAGCACAGTCCCATCACCTCCCAGCACATATACAGCATGAGCAGGTTGGCGCTCATCACCAACAGGATCATCGAGAACGTGAAGAGCGCGATCACTGCGAAGAACCGGGCGTAGCGCGGGTCTCCCTGCATGTAGCGGCTGGAGAAGAGATGAACGATGCTGCTGACGCCGGTCACCAGCAGCAGCAGGACCGCGCTCAAGGCATCGACATAGAGGCTGAGGTCGACCGCGAGGCTGCCGGACTCCAAAAGGGTATAGAGGGGGATGAGAAGGCCGCCCGACCGATACACCTCCACGGCGGCCAGGACGGAGAGACCGAAGGATGCGACGACGGCAGGGATCGCAACCCGATGGCTCCCCTCCTGCAACCATCGCCCACCCAGCGCGATCACCAGGAAGGCGAGAAAGGGGAGGAGGGGTATCAGGACATAGATGGACACGAATGGTTCCTCTTCCAATTACGACGCGGCTGCTCCCTGAGCCCCCTGAGTCGCTTCGGCCCTTTCGAAAATATTTCGAGATCGCCAGCGCTACAGACCGCTTGGAATCGCCACCGTGAGGATCACGGTCATCAACTGGTCGCTGAAGATGCCCAGACCCAGGATCGCGGCGGTGAGAGCGCCCATGCTGACCCGTATCGCCAGCGGCATCTGCCGGGCGCCCGGCCGGGGAACCGAGCCGCGGGTCCCGCGCTCCAGGACCATCCGCTCGATAATGCGGATGAAATAGCCCATCGTCAACAACGTTGCGCCGAGCACCGCGCCCACCGCCGGCCAATTGCCGACCTCGATGGCCGCCAGCACGATATACCACTTTCCGAAGAACCCCCCGGTGGGTGGAATCCCGATCATGCTCATGGCCATGACGATCAGGCTCGCGTAGAGCCAGGGCGACTGGCCCCGCAGCCGGGGCAGTTGGTCCAGGTCGGAAGCGTGGAACAAGGCCATCGCGCTCCCCGCGATGAAAAACAGGGTGGCTTGCATGACCGCATCGTTGATCAAATAGAAAAGCCCTCCCGCAAAACCTCTGTCGTTGCCCAGGGTCATGCCCATGAGGATGAGTCCCACGTGGGAAATGCCCCCATAGGCGAACATCCGCTTCAGGTCTCGCTGGGTCAGCGCCAGAAAGGCCCCGATCACCGTGGCGAGGATCCCGCCGATGTTGAGCAGGAGCAACATGGGAATGTCTTCGAGGACGGCGCCGGCGCCGAGGACCCAGAAGGTGATGCGGATGACCGCGTAGAGGGCCACCTTCGTGACCAGGGAGGCCAGCAGCGGGGTGATCGCTTCGGGGGCGTGGGCATAAGCATCGGGGAGCCAGCCGTGCATCGGCACCAGCGCCATCTTGATCGCGAGCCCGATGAAGAGAAACGTCAAGCCGATCAGCACCGCCTTCGAATTGAACGCCCCGGGCAGGCGCAGCGCGAGATCCTGCATGTTCAGGGTCCCCGTGGCCGCGTAGAGGTAGCCGACCCCGAGCAGATAGATGGAGGCCCCGATCGTGCCCAGGATGAGGTATCGAAAGGCGGAGATGAGCGCGCGTCCCCCGGCGATTCCGACCAGCCCGTAGCTGCAGAGCGCGCCGACCTCCAGGAACACGAAGATGTTGAACAGGTCGGCGGACAGGGTGATACCGGTGAGCGCGGAAATCAGCATCGAGATGAGGGTGTAGTAGGGCACAATGCGTCCGCCGAGGTGGCGCGGCTCGACCGAGCCGGCGAAGAGGAGCGCGACTACTCCGATGCCGCTGAGGGCGATCATCAGCAGACCGCTGAGGCCGTCGAGGACCCAGAGAATGCCGTAGGGAGCGGGCCATCCGCTCAGCTGGTACTCGATCGGTCCGGACGCGAGAACTTGTCGGTAGCTCCACAAGGAGACGAGGAACATCGCCCCCACCCCGCCCAGCACCAGCGGCCGGCATACATGGCGGTAGCGCAGCCCGATGATAGGGGTGGCGACGGCGATCCCGAAGGGAATGAGAAACAGCAAAAACGCGACGTTGCCCGTCACTCCATCCTCCCGAGAATCTCATCCTCCTCGAGCGATCCGTACCGTCGGTAGATCGCCAGGGTCAGGGCCAGCGAGACGCCGAGCGTCGCGACGCCGACCACGATGGCGGTCAGGACCAGCACGTGCGGCAGGGGGTTGGCGTAGGTCGCCGGATCGACCTCCGTGGCGGCGGCGAGCAGGACGGGCACGGTGCTCCCGGATTTGGCACCCGTGGTCACGAAAAACAGGAGCACGCTCGTCTGCACCAGGTACATCCCGATCAGTTTCTTGATCAGGTTGTGGTGGGTGACCATGATGTAGAACCCCCAAAGAAACAGCACGATGAAGGCGACGAAGTTCGGCCGGCTGATGAGGGCGTCAAGCATGGTGCAGCTCCTCTTCCTCCTCGGGCGAGAGGCTGTACACGATGGAAATGGAGGTCACGCCGACGTCTACGGCGACGCCGATCATGGTCCCGACGATGCCGATCGAGCGCGTGGCGGACAGATCCAGGCCGGGGAGGGGAACGGCGGCATAGTTGAGAAACTGCCCCGCGAAGATCATGCAGAGACCGCCCACGCCGGCGAAGATGATCAGGCCCAATCCGTCGGCGTGGTAGGCGCGTTTCGCGAAAAAGCTCTCCTTCGAGTTCGCGCCGAAGACCAGCACGGTCAGGATGAGGCTCGCGCCGAAGATCACCCCGCCGACGAATCCCCCGCCGGGCCCGTATTGCCCGAAGAACAGCACGTACACGCCATAGAGCTGGATGAGCGGCAGCAGCACCCGGCTGATGGTCTGGACGATGAGGCTGTCGTGCGGCTGGATCATGCATGGTCCTTTCTGAGCAGCAAGGCGCACACGACGCCGGCGGTGAAGATCACGGCGGTTTCGATGAGCGTGTCCAACGCGCGATAGTCCATGAGGACGGCGGTGACCATGTTGGGGGTCTCGGCGTCCGCGAAGCTGCGCTCGATGTAGAGCGGCGAGATATGCGCGTTGGGCGGCGAGGCCGGATCGCCCAGCACCGGGAGGTCCGTCGCTCCGTACAGCAGCAGGGCGCCGAGGAGCCCGAGGCCAACGACCGCCTGCCAGGGAGGCCGGGCCTCAAGGCCGGTCAGCTGCGCGGGAGTCGTGTGGAACAGGGTCAGCAGGAAGAAGACGGTCGAGAGCCCCGCTCCGACGACCGCTTCCGTGAAGGCCACATCGACTGCCCCCAGCCACGCCCAAGCCAGGGCGAGGAAGAAGCTGTACGAGCCCAGGATGAAGACCGCGCCGATCAGATCCTTGACCAGGATCGCGCTGGCCCCGGTCATGAGGAGCAGGACGAGCAGCGGGATGTTGCCCAGAAAATCCATCAGGTGCCCCTCTTCCAGGGTTTCAGGCCGGTGCGTAACGCTGCGCGGAGCGTGGCGTGGGAAATGACCGGGTTCAGAAGAAGCAGCAGGATGAGGACGACGACAGTCTTTCCGGCCGTGAGCGTCCAGCCCTGGTGGAGCGCCAGGCCGAGCAAGACCAAGGAGGCGCCGAGCGTGTCGGTCAGCGCGAGAGCGTGGGACCGTGAGAAGACGTCCGGCATGCGCACCATCCCGATGGCGGCGACCACCAGAAAGAAGAGCCCGGCCGCAATGGGGGCGACCACGATCCAGATCACCGCGCGACCTCCTTGTGCTCCAGGTACTTGGCCACGGCCAGCGCGCTGACAAGGTTGAGCAGCGCGTAGCCTGTCGAGATATCGACGAACATGTCGACCCGTTCGTAGATCGTTCCGATGACGACCAAGAGCACGATCGCCTTGGTCGAGATCCCGTTCAAGCCCAGCAAGCGGTCGAATACCGTCGGGCCGCGAACGACGCGGTAGAGGTAGGCGACGATCAAGACCGTCAACACGATCAGCGTCGCGTGAAAGAGCCAGCCGGTCATTCGTGATTCCTCTCCCGCAAGGCGAAGACGCGCGCCACATGATTCTCAAGCGACTGGCTGGTCAAATCCGTGGACGAGGGGCCGTCAATGGCGTGCACCACCAGCTCGCGCGGCGTGATCTCCACCGTGACCGTCCCGGGTGTCATGGTGATGGAGTTGCCGAGCAAGGTGAGGGCGGCGTGGTCGCGAAGCCGCGTGGAGTAACGAATGAGGTGGGGGTCGATCGGAAGAGAGGGAGACAAGATGAGGCGCGTCACATGGAGCGCGCTCAGAATCACCCGCCAGGTCAGCCACGGCAGATACGCCAGGAATCGAACCCAGGGAAAGACGTGGCGCGGCGCAGCGGATCGACGCATGTCCACCAGGGCGACCGCGGCCGAGCACAGGAGGCCGAGCACCACATAGTAGAGCCCGACCTGTCCCGAAACAAAGAGCCAGATCACAAAGAAGGCCGTCGTCTTGAGAAAAAATCGGCGAGAGCCTCCCGTCACGAGCGGCCTCTCTCCCGGACACCCATCGGGCTCACGGGCGTCCACGTCCCTCCCGGCTCATACTGGGCGAGCGCTCCGGTGGAGGGGTCCAAGGCGACGAGATGGACCCAACGATTGTTGAAGAACCGCTGCAGGATCTCGTGCCGCGAGATGATGCCGGCCAGGCGATCCAGTCCGGCTTCGATCACGGCCAGCAGCCGCTGGGGTTCATGGTAATGTCGGAGCCCGTCGTTCACGGTCTGCAGCGGGAGCCCTGTCTGAAGATCGCTGTGGCGTCCCAGCATCACGCCCATCCCTGCCACGACATTGTGAATCACCTTCGAGCCGCTCCCGTATGCCCAGGGGTCAACGCCGGAGAAATAATACTGCAAGTTGATCCATTCCGCGACCACAAGTGGGGCGGTCATGATGGTCTCCAGCACCTTGCCGGTCTCATCCGCGGCGGCATCGTAATTGTGGAGAAAGGTCCGTCCCTCCAGATTCGCCTGCAGCGTCACCGCCCGGCGAGCGATGATGAACGCCGCGTTGTTGGAGAGCCCCCATTCCGGTCGCACCTGGGCCCAGTCCGCGCTGCGCCGCCGCGCGTGGCGCGCGGCCGCCCGAAGGGGGCCCCGGCGCGGCGCCCCGGGCAGGCGGCGGCACCGCTCGCGCGCCGTCTGGAGGCCCGCGGCCTGGAGGTCCCATTGCAGCTGAAGCCAATCCGGTCGATGCGTCTCGGGCAGCTCTTCGAGGTCGAACAAGGTCACGCGGTCGGTCGTGGTGTCGTGCTGTCCCGCGAGGAATCGCGTATCGTCGGGAATGTCGATGCCGCGGGTTCGCAGCTCCCCGCGCACCTCCGCCTTGTTGGCCATGCTCGCCAGGACCCGGGCGTTGGGTCCGCCGTGGTTGCCTCCGCAGGCGCCGCAATCGAGGGCCGACGCGTAGGGATTGTTCTCGGTCGTGCTGCCGTGTCCGCAGATCAGCACCAGCCTGGCATAATTGGCGGTCAGGCTCATGAGGCGGAGCGAGGTCTCGACGACGAAGGCCTGCTCCTTGGGCGTAAAGCCTCGAGCCGACAGCCGATCGAGCTGGGCCTGGCGGCTGACCGCATTGATCCCGTATTCGACGCGGAGCTCACGCAGGAGCTCCTGCTCGTCCTCGACGGAGAGCCCCAGGAGCTCGGACGCCTTGGTCTCCCTCGTCGCGGCCGGGCGGTCCGCGACGCCGCGCGGTTGCCGCTTGACCGCGGCGAGACGGAACTCCTCGACGACGGTGGGCGGGAGGCCCTGGTCCCGAATGACACGCGGGAATCGGCGCTGGATCACTTCGGCGATCAGGGCACGCTCGCCGACGGCCACGATGGCATCCCCCTGCTCGTGAGAGAACTTCTCCGTGGGAATCCGCGTGGGC
>JBFGRM010000063.1:0-11319 GCA_041563675.1 Nitrospiraceae bacterium
AGAATTTCCAGACGGCCCCGCTCCTCACCCGTATATCCTCCGAGGCGGTTGGCGACCCCGATAATCCCGACCACCTCGGGACCGTGAAGAATGGGAACACCCAAAATATGCCGCGGGGGGGGCAGATTGGAGGGCAGGTTCCCCGAGGGCGACGTGCCGCGACAGTCGTTCGAGAGCACGACACGCCCGCTCGTGATCACTTCTCCCAGCATCGATTCAAGATGGACCACTTCCCCCTCGCCGGTCGTGCCGCGCTTGTGTCCGACCTTGCGGGCCAGGCTGCGCAGATTTCCCTCCGGGGAAAGCGCTCCGGAAGCGAGCACCTGCAAGGCTTGCCCTTCCTTCAGCACGCCGATGAACCCGTACTCGCTGCCGGTTTGTTTCAGGGCGCTTCGCAGGAGGTATGAGCTGGCGCGGCCCCAGTCGCCGTCTTCGAGGAACTGCGTCATGCATTCGCTGATGGCCTGCAACTGCTCGGTCTTGACCCGCAGCGCCTCCTCGGCCCGGCGACGCTCGGTGACGTCCTCGGAGATCCCAAGCAGGTACCGCGCGTTGCCTTGCTCGTCCAGGATGGGAATCTTCTTCGTATGAAGAGTCCGCGTGCCCTTGTGTTTGGTTCGGATGACTTCTTCGGGGATGTCCAGAAGATACCGTTCGTCCAACACGCTCCGGTCCTGCGCGGAAAACAGATCGGCCTCCTCCTTGGGAAAGCAGTCATGGTTCGTTTTTCCGATCAGCTCCTGACGGGGATACCCCAACAGATCCTCTCCGGCCTTGTTGAGCCTCACGAAGGCGAGGTTTTCCGCATCCTTGACGAAGAGCATGTTCGGAAGGTTTTCGACGATGGAGGTGATGAAGGCTTGGGCACGCAGATTTTCCTCCTCGGCCCGTTTTCGCTCCTTGATGTGCAGGAGGAGGTCCGCCTTGTCACGGCTCAGCTTGCGAGCCGACTCGGTGGTGACGCCGTAGAACATGGCAAGAATGAACAACACGGGGATGGTCAGCAGGCGCCCCTCCTCGAGCATGCCGGACTGTCCTAGCTCCAAGTAAAGCGTCGCGCCATGCGCCGCACAGAGGAGAAAGGCAAGTGCCGTCATCTGCTTCAACGAGGGTGCGAACGCGGCCAGGAGCATGATGAGGAAGTACGTCAGGTAGAGATTGGAGCTCGCGTTACCGGACAGATAGAGGATTAAACTGGTGGCCAGGGTATCGATGATCACCAGCCCCCCGGCCAGCCATTTGGTGGCCCAGGCCCGGTCGGGGAGGGCAGCCAGGATGAGCGTACTACCCAGAAGACCGGAGACGATCAGCTCGCGGGGCACGGCGGAAAGCAGTGACGCTGCCGTGAAAACCAACTGGTAGCTCAGAACGATGGTGACCAGTGTGTGCAGGATGAGGATCAGGTACCGGCTCGCGGAACCTGCAAGCACCCTGTCAAGACTCGACTCCAGTGCCTCTTTCGCGGTGGTGCCAACCCCCGCGCTTCCAGCGGTCGTGTTCATACCATCCATGAGGACACAGTCACCTTTGTTTTACCCGGATTGTTTGGTGTGGGATGAAAGGAAAAAACCCGATCGTGGACGCCGGGCCGCCTTTCTTTGTTATCGGTGCGCAGCCGGAAGGAACGCCCGTGAAGAGGCCTCTCACCGTGCGCGACGCCTCAGCTCACGACAGATTCGCAGCGACGGGTTTCGTTTGCACCGCTCCTTCGCGATGCGCAGCGCTCTTGCCCTGGGACCTCTGGCCTTGCCCACGTGCTCGCTCCTGCCATCATTAGTCTGGCGGCGAAGAGAGTCGATCCCTTGGCCCTCGCCGCTCCCGCCACCCACGCTCACCTGCCGGCCAGGTGCGGACCCTGAAGAGTCCTCCATCGCACCTGAGCGGATGCCTTGACCGGCGGCGACCGGTTGCGGCCTGTGCCGGAGGTCTGAGGGTGAGGAGGACGACGGTTCCGCAGGGGATCCGACACCCGTGAAGGCGGACTCGTGGACCCACGCGACGCCTCCGGTCGGCATTTGAATCCTGTACCACTCCCCCTCTTTCCCGAGCGTCTTGACAACCGTGTCGCGGGTGAGCGTGCCCAAGGTGCGGGCATGGGGACTGGGCTCCCGTCGCACATGGACGGGCCGATCCACCATGATCGCCAACTCGAGGACCTCTGCGGGGTTGAGCCAATGGGCCGCGTCCGATCCGGCATCCTGCACCAGCGCGCTGATCTTCGCCGACTGGGTGGCAAAGACGGCAGCCCCACCCGCTACCAGCATGAGGATCGCCGCGTAGGCCACGAACCGCCGGGGAGATCCTTGTCTCCGCGTCTTGCGGGGCGTCGCGGCTCGAAGGATCTCCGCCGGATCCACGTTCGCGAATCGGAACTCACTAGCCGGTTTGGGCGGGCGCGGGATGCGTTGGATCATTGGAGGCCTGTCCGTCGACAGAGCCGCGTCCGAGATTGGGTCCTCGAGCTGAACCGTCCGGTCCTCATGGTACCGATCCTCGCCATTGGATCGGTGTCTGGCCTCCTCGCTCGCGACGGGGAGCGCCTGGGGCCCCAGCTCCAGCTGCTGTGCGAGATGGGCGGCCGTCCAGCGACGACGCGGATCACGTTCCAGGCAGCCGTCCAGGAGGGGCCGCCACGAGGCAGGAACCTCCAACGGAAGCTTCGGCGGCTTGTTCATCAAGTTGGCAATGAACTCCCCCTCCGTCTCTCCCTCGTGCGCGTAGCCGCCGGTCAGGCAACGGAGCAGAGTCACGCCGAAGGCATAGACGTCCGTGGCCGCCGTGATCTCGTTGGTCAGCGACTCAGGCGCCATGTAGCGCAGGGTGCCCTTGGCCCCGGAGGCGGACATTTGGGCGCCTTCGACCGCCCGCACCAAGCCGAAGTCGCCCAACTTCCAGCTCCCGTTGACGCGGAGGACGTTCTCAGGCTTCACGTCACGGTGGACGGACTGCTTGGTATGGATGTGGGCGAGCGCCAGAGCCAGCCCGCGTCCCATGCTCCAGATTTCCTGTTCGGCAAGTCGATCGTGAGGAGGGATACGCCGCGACAAGGGGCAGTCCCCGAGCTCGGTCACGAGAAAGATCATGCCCTTCAGCGGGCCGTCGGGGATCAGCCCTGATGTCCGGTACCCGATGATGTACTCGTGCGTCAGCCCGGCCAAAGCCCGGATCTCCCGCAGGACCATTTCGCGCTGCATGTCGTCTTCGGGGGCCAGCAGCTTTACGGCGACCTCGCCGACGTAGTTCCCGGCGATCTCCTCCACGGCCTCGAAAACCCAGCCATAGGAGCCCTTCCCGATCTTGCGGGTGAGTCGATATCGATTATCGACCACGGTGCCGTTGAGCAACTCTGCGCTAATCATGGCGATCCCGCCTGGCCAAGGGTCCTTCAGTGAACCGTCTGCACCCGATCATATGTTTCGCGCACGGCCTCGTGCCCCTCGTGGTCACGTGATCTTCACCACGCCCACCGTGATGTTGTCCGCCCCGCCGGCCGCCAGCGCCGCCTCGACCAACCTGGTGGCCATCTGGGGTGCTGACTGCTTGCTCGCCGACAGGATCTGCGCGATCATCGCTTCCGACACCTGACCACTCAGCCCGTCCGAGCAGAAGACCAGCGTATCGTCTGGCTCGAGCGCGAGCGCGGCTTCCTGCTGAGCAGCGTCGTCGAGCCATGGAGGCGCGACCTCGCAACGCGAGTGCGCGGAAGACCCACCGAGACAGGCCAACAACTGGTTCCGCTGGGGATGGGTTCCCATATCCGCTTCCGGTACTTGTCCCAATTGCCGCAAGACTTCGACCACCGTCTGGTCCTGCGTCCGGTAGACACGGCCCCCGTCACGAAACAGGTAGAGCCGGCTGTCTCCCACATAGGCGTGCAGGACGCTTCGCGGGGTCACGGCCGCGGCCACCACGGTCGCGCCCATGCCGCTCAGATGAAGCTGGTCCGCCGCGACCGTGCGGACGGCACCATCCGCCTCTCGAATGGCCGAGCACAACGTTTCGTACCGCTCGCGCGGGGATTGATTGGCTCCCAACGCCTCCACCGATTGGAGCAGGCGATCGCACACGAGCCGGCTGGCGATCTCGCCCCCGGCATGCCCACCCATGCCGTCGGAAATCACGACGAACACCCCGCGATCCACGGGCAAGGCGACCACAGCGGCGGCGTCTTCGTTTTGTTTCCGGACGCGCCCCGCGTGGCTGAGCCATCCCGCCTCGATGCCGGGCACGACTAACCGATCGGCAATCAGGGACGGGCTCGACGTGCCTTCCACTCTTCCCCCACATTTAACGAGCACAGACCTCCTCGATCAGGGGACGTCCCTGAGCGAGAAATGCATCTTGACGCCTGCAACCTCGATGAGATCTCCGTCCTTGAGATCCGCCTCGCCGTCGACGGCAAGCTCGTTGACACGCACGGCTTTCCCACGTTCCGGAATCGTGACGTAGTAACTCTGACCGCGACGACCAATGATGGCGGCAGTCTTGGGCGCAAAATACCCGGTCAGTTTCACGAACGCGTCAGCCTTTGAGCCAATCATCGAGAGCTGCTTGGTCAGGCGGTATTCTTTGTGCTCGGTCCTGCCGTCGAGCACCCGCAGCAGACCAACCCTGCGCCGACCGTTGGCTGGTGTGCCGAATTCGCCGCTGCGAATGACCACGGTTTTATCCGCCTCGGCCACCGCCGGAGGCGGAGCGGGCGCGGGCGCTTTTCCCTCCTCCAGGAACACGAGACGGTGCTTCCCGATCGTCACGACGTCAGCGTCCCGGAGCTGCTTGCGGTCCACCTTGTGGCCGTTGACGAGAATTCCGTTGGTGCTCTGCCGGTCTTCGACAAAATAGACCGCCTGGATCTTGACGATCCTCGCGTGGTGGCCGGACACAGCCGCGTCGTCGAGGACCACATCATTGTCGGGCTTGCGGCCGATGGTGAGCTCGTCCTTGGAGATGACGCACTCCTTCAGCACCGCCCCCTGGCTCTTGAGAATCAGCTTCGGCGCCTGCGCTACGACCTCCGCCATAAGTTGCCTCCTAGCTCGAAGCGTTGATGCGGGCTCCGTTGATAAACGGTCGGAGCATGCGATGCCAGAATCCCGACGCGGTGGACGGCTGCACCGCCACCAACACCACGGTCGTGTTGTCCTCGCCTCCGCGCGCGTTCGCCATGTCGATCAAACAAGTCGAGGCCGCCGTGAGATCGTGTGTGTCTCTGATCGTGCAGAGCAGCTCCGGCGGCTCGATTTCGCGCGTCAATCCATCGGAGCAGAGCAGCAAAATGTCATGAGTCCTCACGGGAACCTCTCCGAGCTCGACGTCAACGGTCGGTCCTATCCCGACGGCTCTCGTCAGCATGTGCCTCTGGGAAGACCGCCGCGCCTGCTCCTCGGTCAGCATCCCCGACCGCACCTGCTCGGCCACCAGAGAATGGTCCGAGGTGAGCGGCACGATACTCTTCCCGCGAATCAGGTACAGCCGGCTGTCTCCCACATGGGCGATCGAGACGATCGGTCCCTGCATCAGTGCAGCGACCACCGTTGTCCCCATTCCCCGGTATTCGGGCCGGCTCTGGGCTTCCTGGTAGACGACATGGTTAGCACGGCGCACGGCACTTGCGAGACGATTCGTCTGGGGCGAGAAGCCCTGATCGTACATCCCGATGACATCGTGCGCATCGGAGCCCGAGGCGACCGGCTCATACTGCCGGATCGCCTCAATGGTGAGCTGGCTGGCCACCTCACCGCCTTCCTGTCCACCCATGCCGTCGCAGACCACGTATAGTCCCCCCTCACGGTCCACAAGGAACCGATCCTCGTTGGTCGACCGTTTTAAGCCGACATCCGACTTCGCATCGCACAACACTGGACATCTCCTCAGCGAGGCTTGACGCGTCCCCTCGTAAGCCTTTATAAAAACGTGTTTTTCTGGCTCGTGGGTGTCGGCGCCAGGACGAGAATCAGGGGCTTTTCGTGGCCTATCCAAGCTTAGCCGAGAGCCATAAGTTGTCAACAAACCAGCCCTCTCAGGCAAAGCGAGGGCAAGGGCCTTGCCGGCGGCCCGTACGCGGGTCGAGCGGGAAGCTCCCATCGGGCCTGCTTTGGAGGGGCCTCGAATGGGGGCTGAGCAAGGCTGCGGGCGACAGCTTCTGGCCGGTCACGGAGTCGACCCGTCGACGCACACCGGCCTGCGCATGCGTGCCGCCAATGGCCCGATGCCCACGTCTTCATGTCTGGACGGCTTGACTCTTCGCCCCCCGATGTTTCAACATACGGCCCCTTGCGCCCAGCGGTCGGGGGTTCTTCGACAGCACGGGGCCGGCGTAGCGGGCCACACGCCCTTGTCACGACGTCCCACTGGTCACACAAGTTCATCGCTAGGAAAGGAGAAGGAAATGCGAAAGGTCGTTGTCATGCATCTTGTCTTGCTGGTCGCTCTGCTCGGTTGCCTGGTTGCGTGGCAGGTCGCCTTACCCGAGCAGGCTCGGGCCGAGGCCATTGACGTCGACTCCCTGCCGGAGGGGGAAAAGGCCTACCGGGCCTCGGTAAAAAAATTTCTCAAGAGAGTCGACGGCATGATCGGCGAATTAAAAGCCAAGTCCGATAGTCTCGATCTACCCGAAGGCAAGAAGCCGGAGAGGGTCATTCTCGAACTGATCTCGCTCAGGGACATTACGGAACGCGAGCTCCAAAAATTCGACTTTACGGAGCACGGCAAGTTCAGCGAGGATGAAGTGCGCAACAGTGTGAACAACGCCCTGCGGCTCCTCGGCGAACGCTACGAGCAAGCCTCCGAGTACATCGGCTAGCCCCTGCGGTCCCACCAGAGGGACCGAGACGTCCACCTCTGCGGCGGTCTGAGGGCGCAGTGCCATTCCTCAGACCGCCGCTTCACCTCACGGCATCGTCCTTTTTCCACGTACGACGGCAAGCCGCGCGGTCCCGACGAGGCCTGCGTGCGTCTGGTCTTTGTAGGCTGACGTCGCCCACGCACGAAAATGCCCGTTATTGCCAAGTGCGAGGATTGCTCAGGGGGGCGGAATGCTGTCGGAGGAAATGGCGGAGGCGTTCGCGCTGAGCCGGCCGGAGTGTCAGGAATTGGAGCCCGAATTCCTCCCCCTCCGTCCACCGGACAAGCGCGCGCTCGATTCGGAGCGGCCACTCATAGTTGGGCATGAAGAGCCATACCTCGACCGTGGTCCCCTCTTTCAAGTCGCAGGGGCAGAGCACCCGGCAGCCTGATTTCGAGATATCCAGGACCGTGCCTTCCCCCTCAAGGTACTGCCCGTCGGTAAAAAACGCGCGAAAATCGGTATCAGCCCGGTCGTGGACGCGGTCCTCGCGGCGAGTTTGAAGCAGCGAGGGCTGGGTGGCGTCGGCCTTGGGCGCGACGGTCCCGGAGGAGTTTCCGCTGTCGTCTTTCATGGCGTCGGTGCTCGTTCCATCTCTCATCCGGCCGTCGCGATCGGCGACGCCGTTGGAGTAAGTATGAAGCAGCTTCTCGGAAAAAGCCTCACCCGAGAGAGGGGGAGCAATGGTTGAAAAAGCGGTACTCCGAACGAGGAGTGGCATGTCAGGAGACCGCGGCCGGAAAAGGCCAGGCTGCGTGGCTCGCAGCCCGGCCATTCCGGTTCACGGAGACGTGGCTGGCAGTGCAAAGGGGGAGTAGGAGCGCGTCCGCAAGGACCCGTCCCGTGCAACCCGTACCTACTTCATCGTGGTCTTGGCCGCGTCGACGGCCCGACTGAACACCTGCTCGACCTTCCCGACGGCACGGCCGATCGCTTTGCCCACAGCCTTCCCGGTCTTGCGTGCCTTCCTCCGTACGGCCTTGCCAGCTCGCCGGGCCTTCTTTCTGGCGGTCTTCCCGGCTTTCTTGGCACGCTTCGCCGTGGCTCGCACACGCCGACGCACGCGTCGAGCCGCCGACTTGGCCTTACCCTTGGCCTTACCTTTAGCCCTGCGGGCCTTGCGCTTCGTCCGCTTCGCGGCACGGGAGGCCTTCTTTTTGACTTTGCGCGCTTTTCGTTTCGCGGCCATGATGTGCTCCTTTCTAAAAATGGTCGGGTTGCGTCCGCCAGATGACGTCGCAGTTGCGCAATATTACAGATACAGCATCAAGAGGGCAACACGAAAGCGATGCATGCCCCTCACGCGCACCGACCGAGATGTGCGTGGATCACCAACCCGTGATTCGGAGGAGGAGGACAGACGGCGAAAGTGGAGAGAATGCGCCGCAATGGGGCGGACGACGGCTCAATGAGAGAGCGAATACCGGGGACCACCGGGCCCAAGGGTGAATGCCACAAAAACGGACCCCGGACCGGTGGACATTGGCACCGCAGGCCACGGCCTGCCCCCATGAGGAAGACCGGCGCAGGTGAGGACGTCCCTGTCGTGCCGCAGATATTGCTCGATGAGCCGCTGGAGGCGGGCTTCGTCCCCGGACCGAATACGGAGGAATTTCACCCCGAATCGTGCGTCGCTCGACCACACCACCTCTGCGTGATCCACCGCGACCGGGAAGAAGTGTATCGGCAGCAACAGGTGCAACTCGATACGGCTCCCGATCGGCAGAGGGGTGGCACTTTCAACGGCGCATCCGGGCAGGGAAAGATTGATGACCACCCCCTCTCCGGTCACATCCTCTCCGGAAAAGGAGCAGGGACACTGAACCTGGACTCGTGCTGACCGCCGTACTTTCATAGAACCCCGATGAGCGCGTCGAGGAGTCGGCGTCGCTCTCTTCGGGGGGCAAGGACGCGCCCCCACCGTGCTGATGACATACAGGACTGCACGTGAGGCAGGCTACTGCCCGTTCGAGCGGGCTAGGCAAACTTTCGTAGAGCTACTTTCGAGGAATGGTCTCGGGGCACCATTCATACGCATGGGATGGCGGGCACCCGCCGGGCGCCCCACGGCGCAGCAGAGGGATCGATCCGGGAGCTAGGACTTAGTCGACACGGTCGGATCCGGCGACAGGCTATGGCTGCGCCTGACCAGGTACGCGGCTCCGGTCAGCACGATCACGACGCCCACGTTCAATCCGATGTCCACAAGGTAGCGATCGAACATCGCGTCCGATACTTCCGTGAAATGGGCCAGCTCAGCGCCTGACGTGAGGATGCGTCGTATGGAGGCGATAATGCCAATATTAAGAAAGGGCTCGAGCGTGATGACGTCGGTTTGCAGGAACCGGATGATCGTCCGAAACAGCTCGAGAAGGATGATCACCAGGAGGAGGTCATTGACGAGCCTCAACGCTGCGGGAAGGAAGGCGTCCCACCCGGACCTGCCATCCCACGCCGACCCACCGAACGAGACCCAGGCATAGATGAATACCAGCATGCCGAGAACCAAAAAGCTGAAGCCAGCCGTGATGTAGCCCCATTGATCGAGCCACCGCATCCACGACACCCACTGCTTGAGCCGCTGTTCCCGTTGGTCAGCCATTCAAATCGTGACGCGTGCCTGCTCGCCGAAGCCTGGGCGAAGTCGGGGTGCATCCTCGCATGGGTATCGGCCCAGGGTAGGCGGATTTTTCATCTCTCCGACTCGTCTCACTTTCCACCGTTCACTTTTCACGTCTTTCCCAACGCTACGCATGCCCCACCGGACCGGTTCCAGGCCCTGGATCGTCCGAGACAGGGCCTCGCATGCGGCCGAACTTCATCTCTCGCACGCTGTTCACGGTCAGAGAATGTCCGCAGCAGCGAATTTCCCTGAACCCCGCTCCGCCATCGATCACCATCACGCGCAACCCACAGGAGTCCGGGTACAACTTCTTTTCATCGATAATCAGCGAGGGTGCCACCGTTCCCTTCTTTCGTCCTGTTCGGGACTCGATGTCCGACACCAGGTCTTCCTCGGTCAACTCGTGGTCGCAGCAAACCACCTTCTCGAATCCCTCTCCACCCCCCATCACCTTGACCACGAGCCCGCAGCTCTGTGGGTGCCGCTTGTGCTCGTCGATGATGTCTCCCTTTTTGAGTCCCATAGTCGATTCCGTTCGACGTCAGGCGTTGAACCAGTTGGAAGGTGACAAGGTTGCAACGTCTGTCACGCTCTCACGGTGGAACTTTCTCACCTGTTAACTTGCCGGCTGTTGCGCCGCCGCCACGCCGCGTTTCTCGTCCACAAGCTGAAACAACAGAAGCCCGCTGATGAAAAATACGGCGATCGACAGCACCGCCCATCGATGGCTTCCCGCAAGTTTCATGACGGAGCCGTACACCAGCGGTCCGACAACAGCGGCAAACTTGCCCGCAAAGGAGAAGAACCCGAAGAACTCGCCTTGCTTGCCGGGTGGCGTGAACCTTCCCAAAAGAGTCCTGCTGGCCGTCTGATTCGCGCCCAACACGGCGCCCGCGAAGAACCCGATGATGTAAAACTGTGTCTTCGTTTGCACCAACGCTGCAGCGCAGGCGATACCGATCCAAACAAACAGCGTGATGGTGATCGTCGGCTTTGCGCCGATTCGATCTGCGAGAAAGCCGAACCACACTGCACCCAGTCCGGCGGTGATTTGCATCACAATGAAATAGGTAATCAGATCAGCGGGAGAAAAGTCCAGAACTTTGTTCGCGAAGATGCCGGCGAGGAGCACGACCGTATTAATCGCGTCAGTATAGATCAAATAGGCGGCCAAATAGACAGCGAGGTCACGGTATCGGCGTAGGTGCCGCGCCGTTTCGGCGATCCGCTCGAAACCCTGTCGCCAGACCTGCTCACCTGGCCTGACGGGCTCCGGGATTGCGCGCTCCTGAAGATACAGAAATGTGGGTATGGCGCCCAGCAAGAAAAACACCGCGGTGACGGCAAAGCTCGCGCGGTACAAGGGAAGGTTCGCCTCGGTAAAGCCACCGACCACGAAAGGGTAGGCGACGAGGAGAGAGAGCAGCCCGCCAACGTATCCCAATCCCCACCCGTATCCGGACACGCGCCCCATGGCTGAAGGCGTGGTGATCTCGAGCAGAAACGCGCTGCAGAAGACGAACCCGAGGTCAAACGAGATGTTGGCGAGTCCGAAAAGCAAAAGACCCGCGACGATGTCCCCCGCCTGTACGAAGGCGAGGAGTGCCGTGCAGCCGACACAGACCAGGGTAGACCAGACCAGAAACCGACGCTTGAGGGCCCGGGCATCGGCGAATGCACCAAGGCTGGGAGACAGCACGGCGACGACGATCATGGACGCCGCATAGGCCCATGTCCAATAAAACTCGGCGTCACCCGACGCAAGGTGTCCGGCCACGACCTGAACGAAGTAGACGCTGTAGGCGACCGTGATGATGAGGGTCGTGAAGGCCGAGTTGGCGAAGTCGTACAT
>JBFGRM010000064.1:0-11294 GCA_041563675.1 Nitrospiraceae bacterium
CGGGCTGACCGAGTTGGGGCTCTGGGTCTCCGCCCGGTGGCGGGGGCTCGAGGCGGGCACCCCACCCTGGATCCCCGTCGGCTCGGTTGCGCTCGTCGTGCTGCTCACGCTGGGCTACGGATACGCCAGGCTCGCGTGGCTCAGCGTCAGGGAGAGCGGCTCGATCGCGGGAATGGACCGCTCGCTCCGCATCGGCCTGGTGCAGGCCAACATCGATCAGGCTCAAAAGTGGAACCCGGTCTTCGCCCGTGAGACGATGGCGCGCTATCAGCAACTGACCGATTGGGCCGCCGAGGACACGGACCTGGTGATCTGGCCCGAGGCCGCGACGCCCTTTCTGTTCGAACGCGAGCTTGATTACAAGGCCGCCGTGATCGACCTTGTCAAAGCACGCGCCACTCCGCTGTTGTTCGGGAGCCCCGCAGTGGGCTACGAAACGGACGGGCGCCCCTACCTTCTGAACAGCGCCTACCTCCTGTCGGAGCAGGGGCAGATCATCGGTCGCTATGACAAGCAACACCTCGTTCCGTTCGGCGAGTATGTCCCGCTGCGCAGCATTTTGTTCTTCCTGGACAAGCTCGTGGTGGGGATCGGCGATTTCAAGCCCGGCGCGCAGCCGACGATCCTGCACCTGCCCCGGCAACCGCCGGACGAGCCGATTACCTTCGGCGTGGTGATCTGCTATGAGGTGATCTTTCCCGACCTCGTCCGGCGGTTTGCCGCGAAGGGCGTCGACTTCATGACCACGATCACGAACGATGCATGGTTCGGCAGGTCCGTCGCGCCCTTCCAGCACTTCGGCATGGTGGTGCTGCGGGCAGTCGAGAACCGCGTCGCCTTCGCCAGGGCCGCCAACACGGGCATCTCAGGGTTCATCGATCCGACCGGACGGATCGTGACGGCCTCGCCGATCTTCGAGCAGATTGCGCTCAAGGGCGTGCTTCCCATCGGGCGGATCCCGACCTTTTATACGCGATTCGGTGATGTCTTCGCGTACGGCTGTGTTATAATCGCGGGACTTTTGTGCTCAGCGGCGCTTAGAAGACGCCGATGAAGAGCGTTCCAGGTCCCAGGTCCCTGCAGAAGATCACGAGTTCTGACGTGGGACGTGGGACCTGGAACCTGAAACTTGTTTTTAGCCTGATTGGAGTATCCCATGTTGGACGAACTGCGCAGCACGCTTCGCGGCCTTGGCGCCCAGATCGACGAGCTGCGGGGGCATCTTTGACCTCCCCAAGTTGACCACCGAGCTTCACGCCCTCGAGCAGGACACGGCTCAGCCGGACTTCTGGAAAGACCCCCAACAAGCCGCCCGCGTCAGTCGCAAAAAGGCCGCGCTCGAACGCGAAGTCCAACGGTGGACGGACATCGAGCGGCGCCTGGCTGATTTACAGGCCATGGCTGAGCTGGCCCAGGAGAGCGGAGATGCCGATCTCACCAAGGAATTGGCGGGCGAGCTGAAAAGCTTCGAGACGTCACTCGCCCAGCTTCGGATCGAGATGCTGCTCTCCGGAGAGCGAGACGCAAGCAACGCCATCATTGCGATTCATCCGGGAGCGGGCGGGACGGAATCGCAGGATTGGGCGCAAATGCTCCTGCGCATGTACGTGCGGTGGGCCGAGCGTAAGGGCTACAAGGTGGAGACGCTCGATCTCCAGGCCGGGGACGAGGCCGGGATCAAGAGCGCCACGGTGAGCATCAACGGGTCCTACAGCTACGGCTACCTCAAGGCCGAGGCCGGCGTGCACCGACTGGTGCGAATCTCGCCGTTCGACGCCAACAAGCGGCGCCACACGTCATTTGCCTCCGTCTTCGTGTATCCGGAGCTCGAGGACGACGTCGAGGTCGCGATCGAGGACAAGGATCTTCGGATCGACACCTTTCGGGCGGGCGGCGCCGGCGGGCAAAATGTCAACAAGGTGGAGACCGCGATCCGCATCACGCACCTGCCGACGAACATCGTGGTGCAATGCCAGAACGAGCGGTCGCAGCTCCAGAACCGACAGGGCGCCATGAAGATCCTCAAAGCCCGGCTTTACGAGGTGGAGCGACAGAAGAAGGAGCAGGAGTTTCAATCGATCGTGGGCGAGAAGAAAGACATCGCCTGGGGCAGCCAGATCCGCTCCTACGTGTTCCAGCCCTACCAAATGGTCAAGGACCACCGGACCAACTACGAGGTGGGAAACGTCGAATCCGTGATGGACGGGGATCTGGACGGATTCATCGACGCGTACTTGAAAAAAGCGGGGCAATCGACCGCGGGAAGTCGTTAAGAAAGTTCCAAGTTTCAAGCTTCAAGTTCCAGGTCCCGGAGTGCACGCCGAAGGCTTGATCTTATGACCTGGAACGTGGAACCTGGAACCTGAAACGTTTTTTTCTGCTATGGACGATTCGAACGAACAACGAGACCAACGCATCCAGAAGCTGGAAGCCCTGAAGGCCCTGGGCGTCCAGCCCTACGGGAGCCGGTTTCAGGTCTCGGCGCGAGCGGGCGACCTGATCCGGGCGCATGGCGCCAAGTCCAAGGACGTCCTCCAGCGAGAAGAGATTGCCTGCACGATCGCGGGTCGGATCGTGGCGCTCCGTCGGTTCGGAAAGGCCGCCTTTGCGCTGCTTCAGGACGGCGCCGACCGCCTGCAGGTCTATCTCAAGAAGGACATCCTCGGCGAGGACCAGCACAAGGTCTGCCAGGAGATCGACATCGGCGACTGGATCGGCGTCAGCGGGGTGCTCTTCAGAACCAAGACCGATGAGTTCACGGTGGAGGCCAGGTCGCTGACCTTCCTCGGCAAGGCCCTCCGGCCCCTTCCTGAGAAGTGGCACGGCCTGACGGACATCGAGACCCGTTACCGCCAGCGCTACGTGGACCTCATCGCGAACCCGGAGGTGCAGCAGATCTTTGCCGCCCGGAGTCGGATCATCACCGCCATCCGGCAATTTCTGAACGATCGGGGGTTCCTCGAGGTCGAGACCCCCATGATGCAACCCATCCCCGGCGGCGCCACGGCGCGGCCCTTCGTCACGCACCACAACGCGCTCAAGACCGACCTGTACCTTCGCGTCGCGCCCGAGCTGTATCTGAAGCGTCTCGTGGTGGGTGGCTTCCCGCGAGTATTCGAGATCAACCGCAATTTCCGAAACGAGGGCATCTCCACGATCCACAACCCCGAGTTCACGATGCTCGAGTTCTACATGGCCTACGCGGATTACACCGACCTCATCGCGTTGACCGAAGAGCTGTTCAGTCACCTGGCAAGGGAGGTGCTCGGGACCACGACGCTGGAGTACCAGGGCACGACGATCCAGCTCGCCACGCCCTGGCGACGGTGGTCCTGGGGACAGGCCATCCTCGAGGTGAACACGCTCGACGCCAAGGTGCTCCGCGATCGAGACATGGCTATTGCCGCGGCAAAGCAGCTCGACGTTCCCGTCGATCCCAAGGCTGGTCTCGTCGCGATCCTGAACAATATCTTCGAGGAAACCGTCGAGCGTCAGCTCATCCAGCCAACCTTCATTACGGACTACCCGACCGAGGTCTCCCCCTTGGCCAGGCGAAAGGATTCGGATCCCGGCCTGACCGACCGGTTCGAGCTGTACATCTCAGGACTGGAGGTCGCAAACGCCTTCAGCGAGCTCAACGACCCCTTCGACCAGCGCGGACGATTCGAGCAGCAGGTCGCTCAGCGCGAGGCGGGTGACGAGGAGGCGCATTATCTCGACGAAGACTATATTCGCGCGCTCGAGTACGGGCTGCCGCCGACGGCCGGCGAAGGCATCGGCATCGACCGCGTGGTGATGCTGTTCACCAACCAGGCCTCGATCCGCGACGTGATCCTCTTTCCCCAGCTCAGGCCGGAGAAGTAGCGTGGCGCTCCCCTACGAGATCTTCATCGGACTGCGGTACCTGCGAGCCAAACGGCGCCAGCGCACGATCTCGTTGAATACCGTCGTCTCCATCGCCGGCATCACGATGGGCGTGGCAGCGCTGATCGGCACCCTGGGCATCATGACGGGGTTCAAGGAGGACTTGCAGGAGAAAATTCTGGGCACGACCTCCCACGTGATCGTCCAGGATCGCCACCGGGAGGAGATGGCGGACTACGACCGGCTCGTCCAGGATGTCACGGCGCTACCCAACGTGGTCGCGGCGACCCCTTTCGTCTATCGCCAGGTCTTGCTGTCCTCACAGGCGGCGGTGCAGGGTGTCGTGCTGCGGGGCATCGATCCGGCCAGAGAGGTCGAGGTCACCGAGTTGGGCAACAACATCTCATCCGGCAGCCTCATGGACCTCAAGGCAGTCGAGGCGAGCCCGCCATCCCCAGCCGAGCTCCAAGGAGGCCAGTCGGGCGAGCTCGCGCCGACCCCGGTCTCGCGCGGCATCGTCCTGGGGAAGGAGCTGTCCCGGCGGCTCGGGGCCTATGTCGGGGACACCGTCAACGTGGTCTCACCGGTAGGACAGGTCAGCGCCGTGAGCATCGTGCCCAAGATCCGGACGTTCAAGGTCGTCGCGATCTTCGAGTCCGGCATGTACGAGTACGACTCCTCGCTCGCCTACATCGCCCTGGAGGAGGCGCAGAAATTCTTCAACATGGGCGACAGGGTTACCGGGATCGAGGTCAAGGTCGATGACATTTTCCGTGCCGACCGGATCGCCGATTCGATCGAAGCCTCCCTCGGGTTCGGCTTCGTGGCGCGCGATTGGATGCAGCTCAACAAGAATCTGTTCTCCGCGCTGAAGCTCGAAAAGACGATGATGTTTCTGTTGCTCGTGCTCATTACCGTTGTCGCGGCGTTCAACATCGTCAGCACCCTGACCATGATCGTGACCGAGAAGCAGCGGGAGATCGCCATTCTCAAGACCATGGGGGCGACGCGCAAGTCGATCATGCGGATCTTCATGCTCAACGGCCTGGTCATCGGCCTGACCGGTACGGCCATCGGCATCCCCCTGGGCTACACGTTCCTTTGGCTGATTCAGACCTATTGGACCTTTGATCCAACCGTCTATTACATCTCACGCGTGCCCGTGAAGATTCAGGCCCTCGACGTGGCCCTCGTGTCGATCTCGGCCGTGTTCATCAGCTTCGCCGCGACCCTCCTGCCCTCACGGCAGGCGGCCAAGCTGGACCCGGCCGCTGCCCTTCGCTACGAATAGCCAGGATGAACCGACCCTCCGCATGATCACGATCCACGACCTGTACAAATCCTTTCCGATGGGCGACCGCCAGGTCCAGGTTCTGCGCGGAATCCGGCTCGAGATCCGCCGTGGTGAATTGGTGTCCGTCGTCGGCGCCTCCGGCGCGGGCAAGAGCACACTGCTCCACATCATCGGCACCCTGGAGCAGCCCACTTCGGGGACCGTGCTCTTCGACGGCACCAACATCTTCCAGCTCTCCGAGGAAGCGCGCGCGGAGTTTCGAAACCGCCGTATCGGCTTCGTATTCCAGTTTCATCATCTGCTCCCCGAGTTCACCGCGCTCGAGAACGTCTGCCTGCCCGCCCTGGTCCAGCGGCGGTCGATGTCGGAGGTCGAGCGGGAGGCATCGGAGCTGCTCGGGCGGGTGAATCTGGGGCACCGGCTCCACCACAAGCCCGGGGAGCTGTCCGGCGGCGAGCAGCAACGGGTGGCCGTCGCGCGGGCCCTGATTCAGCACCCCGACCTCGTGCTGGCCGACGAGCCTACCGGAAACCTGGACACGCACACGGGGGATGACCTTTTTGCGCTCCTGCGGGACCTGAACCGGGCCAACGGGACGACTTTCGTCATCGTCACCCACAACGAGAAGCTCTCCGCCCAGGCCGACCGCATCATTCATATGGAAGACGGCCGCATCACCAACGCCTAGCGCACCCCCTCCACGACCAAAAAACCTCATCTTTTGATATACATTCGGAGCAGAGTGTCATGAAATCGTTACTTATTTGACGGAATCGGTCCGCCCTTCTACGCTTTCTATACCGGTGCCTTCCATTCCACCCGGGGGAAAGCCTATGAACCAGCGGACCACAGGCCAGGCCATTCGGGCGCTGCTCGGCGCCGTGCTCGTCCTTGTCCTCACCAGTGACATCGCCCAAGCCGTCGAGTTCGTCATCACGGGTCCCCGGGCCATGGGCATGGGGGGAGCCGGGGTCGCCTCGACGACCGACTCCCTCGCCACGTACTGGAATCCTGCCGCTCTCGCCCTTACCGACGGGGTCGACGTCCGCATCCAGGGATCGGCCCAAGTGACCGACCGCGCGGGCATGCTCGACATCCTGGACGACATCAACAACATCAACACGTCGGACATCTCGGCCGGCAACCAGGCGGCGTTGCAGGGGCTGCTGAATCGGCTCAACGGGACGTCGGTCTCGGCAATGGCGGCGGGGGGGCTCTATTTCAAGAACTCGTTTGATGACACAGCCGTGGGCATCAGCGTCTCGGACGTCGCCACGGGCGGCCTGTTCACCCCGACGCCGCTCACCGCCTCCGTCAGCGGGTCGGAGCTCGTGGTGAACGGTGAGCTACAAGCCAATGCGCTGGAAGCCAGGCAGATCGGATTGTCCTACGCGGTCGCGTTCGCGGACAGGACCATCGCCATCGGCGTGACGCCGAAGATCATTCAGGGGGCCGCCTATTCAAACGGGGTCAACGTGTTCTCTGCGGAAGACGAGGCATTCCAGCTCCAGGACGATCTCGGGCAGGCGAACATTACGCATGAGTTCAGTCTCGACGTAGGTGCGGTCTATCAGCCCACCTCGTGGCTTCGCATCGGGGTGGTCGGCAAGGACCTTACAGAGCCAACCTTTGAGGCGCCCGGAAGCAGCGAGTTCAAGCTCGTGCCCCAGGTGCGCGCCGGCCTCGCGCTCAACCCCTATGACTCCCTGACGATCGCCTTCGACGGCGATATCACCTCTAACAAAACGCTGATCCCGGGCCAGAAAAGCCAGGTGCTCAGTCTGGGTGCGGAGCAGACGCTCCTCTTCGACGTGATTGCGCTGCGTATCGGCGCCTTGAAGAACGTGCAGGATGCGAAATCCAAGGTGACCCCGACGGCGGGGCTCGGCCTGAAGCTCCTCGCGCTGCAGTTCGACATCGCCGGCGGTTACGACTTCAACGAGCGTGGCGCCCTCGTCGGCTTCTCCCTCGGCCTGACGTTCTAGGCCACCCGACAGACACGCGGACATTCCTCTTTCTACTTCCCACCACGAGCAGAGATATGATGGGTCGAAAAAGAGGAATGCCCGTTTTTTTTTCCAAGGCTCGGGCTACAGGGAATGTGCAGGCTTGAATCGAGGAGAGAACTCAGGAGGAAGCGGGCACGCTGGTACTCATGCGGTCTTTGAGCGATCGGATGAATTCGCTGACACGTTTCGGCATATCCTGGGCCTGGTGGTGCTCGGCGATGCGGCGGACGATCGCGCTGCCCACGATGACGCCGTCGGCGAACTCGGCGACCTGGGCAGCCTCCTGAGGGGTGGCGATGCCGAAGCCCACGGCGACCGGGGTTTTGGTCTCGCGCCGAATCTTCTCGACGTTTCGGCGCACGTCCTCCATATCGCTCAGCTTCGCGCCGGTGATTCCAGTCAGCGACACGTAGTAGATGAACCCGCTCGACCTGCGTGCCACCGAAGTCCTTCGTTTCGGCGTGCTGGTGGGCGCCAAGAGGAAGATCAGCGCAATCCCGCTCTCTCCCGCCCCCTCATCGAGCGCGGTGGCTTCCTCGGGCGGCATGTCCGGCACGATGAGCCCGTCCACCCCCGCCGCAGCGGCCTGCCGGCAAAACGCCTTTTCCCCGATCGCGCGGATCGTGTTGTAGTAGGCCATCAGCACCAGGGGAACCTGTGTTTTCCTGCGCAGGCTGACCACCAGATCCACGATACGCCGCAGCGAGGTGCCGCTACGCAGCGCACGCTCGGCCGCCTGCTGGATGACCGGCCCGTCCGCGATGGGATCGGAGAACGGGACGCCGAGCTCGATGATGTCCGCGCCGGCCTTCTCGAGCTCGACCACCAGGGCTTCGGTGTCCTGGAGCGTCGGATCGCCGGCCATCAGGTAGGCAATCAGCGCCTTCTCGCCCTTCGCCCTCAATCGCTGAAAAGTAGCTTCCAATCTATTCATATTCATCAAATTGGTAATTGGGTAATTGGGTAAATAGGTAATTGAAACGCATTACGGTCCCAACCGGGGCTGTGATCGCAAGAGTGTCTCATTCCCAATTACCTAATTACCTATTTACCCAATTTCCGTCTTCAGAGTGTGACGCCTCTGAGGCGAGCGACATGCTGCACGTCCTTGTCGCCGCGGCCGGAGAGGTTGACGACGATGATGCTGCGTCTGCTCATCTTCGGCGCAAGCTTGACTACTTCGGCGATGGCGTGGGCGCTCTCCAAGGCCGGGACAATACCTTCCTCCTGCGACAGGAGATCGAAGGCCGCGAGGGCCTCGTCGTCCGTCGCCGAGGTGTAGGACACCCGTTTCGAATCGTGATACAGGCTGTGCTCCGGTCCCACCGCGGCGTAGTCCAGGCCCGCCGAGACGGAGTGGGTCAAGCTCACCTGCCCCTCGCTGTCCTGGAGCAGGTAGGTCATCGTGCCGTGGAGCACGCCCGGCGAGCCTCCGGAAAATCGCGCCGCGTGCTTCCCGCTTCCCACGCCCAACCCGCCGGCTTCGACGCCGATCATCTTGACCTTTTTGTCCTTCAAGAAGGGATAGAACAAGCCGATCGAGTTGCTGCCCCCTCCCACACAAGCCACGAGGCAATCCGGCAAGCGTTTCTCGGCGGCGCGGATCTGCCGGCGGGTCTCCTCCCCGATCACCGACTGGAAATCACGGATCATCATCGGATAGGGATGGCCACCGAGGACCGAGCCGAGGATATAGTGCGTCGTCCTGACGTTGGTCGTCCAATCACGCATCGCCTCGCTGATCGCATCCTTGAGGGTGCGGCTTCCGGCATCCACGCCGGTCACTGTGGCTCCGAGGAGCCGCATGCGATAGACGTTGAGCGCCTGGCGCTGCATGTCCTCGGTCCCCATGTAGATCTCGCACTTGAGCCCGAACATGGCCGCGACTGTCGCCACGGCGACCCCATGCTGCCCCGCCCCCGTCTCGGCGATCACGCGCGGCTTCTTCATCTGTCGCGCGAGGAGGGCCTGGCCGATGGCATTGTTAATCTTGTGGGCGCCGGTATGACAGAGGTCTTCGCGCTTGAGATAGATCTTCGGCCCGTTCAGCCGCTTGGTGAGGCGCTGGGCGAAGTAGAGCGGGGTGGGCCGGCCGACATAGCGGGAGAGAAGGTCGTGAAACTCCTTCTGGAACTTCTTGTCGCGCCGCGCCTTGAGGTACGCGTCCTCGAGCTCGAGCATGGCCGGCATGAGGGTCTCGGGCACGTAGCGGCCGCCGTAGGCGCCGAAACGACCTCGCTTGTCGGGCACGGCTCTGTTCGATTGCTTTGGCTGCGACACGGTGTGAGACTCGTTGTGTGACCCGTCCTGCGGGCCTCGATGATCCGGCGCGGCAGTATACCGCCCCGTCCGACTACGAGACAAGTCGGGCGGCCCGGATGAACGCCCCGACCTTGGCGTGGTCCTTTTTTCCCGGTGACGCCTCGACGCCGCTGCTCACGTCGACGCCGTAGGGCCTGACCTGCCGGATCGCCTCCTGGACGTTCTCGGGGGTCAGCCCGCCGGCGAGCAGGATCTGGGCCGACTTGGCCGCCTCCGCGGCCAGCCCCCAGTCCGCCACCTGGCCGGTTCCCCCGTATTCCTTCTCCGAGAAGGCATCCACGAGAAACCCGCGGACCTGCGCGCGTCCTTTGTATTCGGCCAGCGCGAGCAGATCCCCGGGCCCCCGCAGCCGAATCGCGCGCAAGATGGGGCGGCCCAGGGTCTCGCAGTAGGAGGCGGTTTCCTCGCCGTGAAGCTGCGCCAGGGCCAGGCCGCATTGGTCCATCACCTCGCGCACCGTCGCCGCCTCCTCGTTCACGAAGACACCGACGGGCAGGACGAAGGGCGGCAGCGCCGCAACGATAGCTTTGACGACGTCCATTGGTACGCAGCGCGGGCTCTTGCGGTGCAACACGAAGCCGAGCGCATCGGCGCCGGCCTCGACCGCCGCCCGCGCGTCCTCGGAGTTCGTGATGCCGCAGATCTTGACTTTGATCATGGTCACGGATGATTTAAGACCGTGCTCACTTGCTAACTTTTTGAGGCCTCGGCCACCATCAGGCTCGAAGGGCCGGCCAGCGGTTTTCGCTCCAGCGCCTTCCATCCCGTCTCCGCCAGCCAACCCTTGACCTCATCCTCGCTGTAGACGTCCCCTTCGCCGCTGACGAGGAGAAATTCACCGGCCATCAGGGCGGCGAACGCCGGCTCGGTGTGGGTCGGGTCGGTCCAGAAATCGACGAGCAGGAGGCGCGCGCCGGCGGGCGAGACCGCCCGCAGCCGTCGGAGCAGCTCGACATTGCGGGAAGGCGAAAGCAGATGGGCGACATTGGCGAGGAGAATCGCGTCATGGTCCTTCGGAAGCGGGTCCCTGAAGCAGTCTCCGTCCACGACCGCGACTCTGTCCGAAAGGCCCTGCCGGGCCAGCGCCTCTCGAGCGACGGCGGCCACGGAGGGCAGCTCATACAGGGTGCACTGTAGCGAAGGGTGTCGCGCCAGCATCGGCTTGAGAAAGCTGCCGGTCCCTCCGCCAAGGTCGAGGAGTTTCCGGTGCTTGTCGAAGTCATAGTGATCTGCGAGTGCCCGGGCTGTGCCGGCTGTAATGGCTTCGACCCCCTCGGAAAACACTTTCGTCTCCTCCGGCGTGAACTGGAAGGCCCCATGAACCGCCTCGGCGCGTCGCACCGCATCTTCCAGCTTGGCCCAGCGCGGATAGCTGATCCTGTTCCAAAAACGCAGGAAGGGGCGAAGGTCCGCCGGCGAGCCGCCGCTGAGGTACGTGGCGGACACATCCGTGTTTCGATACAGATCGCCGTTTCGCTCGATGAAGCCCAAGGCCACCATCGCATCGGCCGTGATCCTCAGGGTTCGTTTCGGCACCTGGGTCCGCCGCGCCAGCTCGTCCAGACCGGCCGGGCGCTCCCGCAGGTGCTCGAAGAGCCCGATCTCGTTCGCCACGAACAGGTGCTTCGCCGCCATGAAGCTGCTGGCCACGTCGAAGATTCGTTCAGGGGATGATTCCATCGCCTTCCTTCTGCTCTCCGCCACTCGGCTGTGTTCGCTGCCAGTTAATCCGGTCGCTTTTTCAGGAAATCGATGTAATGCTCCTCGTCGGGATCACCGACGTAGTCCCACAGTACCAACCGCCC
>JBFGRM010000065.1:0-11110 GCA_041563675.1 Nitrospiraceae bacterium
GCCTCACTCTTGACCGGCACGTCCCGCCAGCCGAGCAGCCGAGTGCCCTCCTCGCGGATCACGCGCTCGAACAACAGCTCGCACTGCTTCCGCGACTCGACTTCGCGCGGCAGAAAAACCATGCCCACGCCGTACTCCCCGGCGTTCGGCAGCTTGACCTGCACGTCCGCCGCCGCCCGCTTCAAAAAGTTGTGCGGAAGCTGGAGCAGGATACCGGCGCCGTCGCCCGTGCACGGATCGCACCCCTGAGCGCCCCGGTGATAGAGATTCTCGAGCACCTGGAGTCCCTGACGGACGATGTCGTGGGACTTGTGCCCTTTGATATTGACCACGAAGCCGATCCCGCAGGCATCCTTTTCGCGACTGGGATCGTAGAGTCCCTGCTTGCGGGGGAATCCCGGTATCGTCCTGTGAGTTATGGGCTTCATCAGCTTGTCGTGGAAGTGCCTGTGCGGCCTTGTCGTGGGCGGCTGAGGCGGCCCCGCCGAGGCATGGGACGCACACCAAACCCCTTGGAAAAATTGAATTGCCAACTTACTGGAAGGGACGACGACCTGTCAAGGTAATCGGCGCTCTTTGGCCGCCCGTCGGCTTGACTTTAATTGAATCGGTGCCCTAGTATCCCCCGCACTATGCGCGACGGCCCTGCGATCTCCGCCCCTCAAACGATGGCGGACATTTGGGACACCTACCGCGAGGAACTTGAGGGGGTCGAGGATCAGGTACGGAAGAATCTCGATTCTCAGGTGGCCCTGGTCAATACGGTGGCGGCGCATATTCTGAGCAGCGGGGGAAAGCGGATCCGCCCCCTCCTGTTGACCCTCTGCGCCCGCCTCTGCGGCTACACGGATCGCGAGCATTATCTCCTCGGCTGCCTCATCGAATATATCCACACCGCGACCCTGTTACACGACGACGTCGTCGACGACGCCGATCTCCGGCGGGGTCGGCAGACCGCCCGCAAGGTCTGGGGCAACCAGATCAGCATTCTCGTGGGGGACTACCTGTACTCCAAGGCCATCTGCCGAATCGTCGATTTTCGCAATCAGGCCATCAACGAGGTCCTGTCCGAGGCTTGTCGGAAGATGGCCGAGGGTGAAGTCCTGCAACTGTATTACAACGGAAATCCCGCACTGACGGAGACAGAGTATCTTCGGATCGTGGAGCACAAGACAGCCGGGCTCATTGCCGCCTCCTGCCGCATCGGGGCCATCATCGGCGGCGCCTCCGAGGACGGGCAGGCGGAGCTGTTCCGTTTCGGGCAGCATCTCGGGATCGCATTCCAGCTGGCGGACGACACGCTGGATTATGCGGCGAACGGTGATCGCCTCGGAAAATCGCTGGGTCAGGACCTGCGCCAAGGCAAGGCCACCCTGCCGTTGCTGCATCTGCTGCAGCATTGCTCCGAGGAGGATCGGCGCATGATCACGGACCGGATGGAGACCCGTAAGGTGACGGACGCGGACCTTCTCCATATTCTCGCACTCATGCAGGAGTACGGCTCCCTCGGCTATGCGATGGAGCGTGCTCGCGCGTTCGTCGAGGCAGCCAGCCAAGACCTCTCCCGATTCCAAGACTCGGCCCCCAAACGTGCGCTGATGGTGGTGGCTGATTACCTGGTCAGCCGCGATCATTAGACATCCCCACGATTCTCACGATCTTGATCGAACGGCTCACGCCGGCGGTTCACGCGCGGCCGCGTGCTCGGCGTGAGTTTCGTCATGGTTGAGCAACGACACCCGCTCGTCACCGTGGCCTCGGAAGCCATCCGGGTGTTCATCGAGGAGCAGCGGGAGCTGGCCCCCCTTGCGGAGGCCGCCACGGAGCTCCTCCATGCAACGCCTTGGTCGGGCGTGTTCGTGTGCCTGAAGCGAGGGGGGGAGCTGCGGGGATGCATCGGCACCACCGAGCCGACGAAACCCACGCTGCTCGAGGAAGTGATCAGCAACGCCATCGCGGCGGCAACCCGTGATCCGCGATTTCCTCCGGTGCAGTCCTTCGAGCTCGCGGAGCTCCTCATCTCGGTGGACGTGCTGAGCCGTCCGGAGCCGGTGACCGACTTCACCCTGCTGGATCATCGGCGCTACGGTGTGATGGCCCGCGCGGGGGGGAAGCACGGGGTGCTCCTGCCCGACATCGAAGGGATCCATTCGGTCGAGGAGCAACTCGCCCTGGTGCGGCAGAAGGCCGGCCTGACAGCCGAAGACATCGCGGAGTTTCTTCGCTTTGAAGTGACGAGATATCTCTAACGCTGTGAAAAGTGAGAAGTGAAAAGTGAAAGGAAGGGGTCATTGAGGCCAAACGGTTTTCTCGCGCGCTGCCTCTTTCGCATTTCCCACACGCTTTTCACTTCTCACTTCTCACTTTTCACCTTTCACCATTCGTGAGACCCGGAAATGGCTAATCTGCTACCGTTCCGCGGCGTGCTCTACGATCAGGACGTCGTCGGCGACATCGGCAAGGTGGTCGCACCGCCCTACGATGTGATCGACGGCGACCACCAACGAGCCCTGTACGCCCGTCACCCCGAAAACGTGATTCGTCTGGAGCTCGGCCAGGAGGAGCCAGGAGACACCCCCGACCGGAATCGCTATACGCGCGCGGCACAGTACCTGGCGGAATGGCTCACCAGCGGTGCCCTGCGTCGTGACAGCGTGCCGGCGGTCTATCCTTACACCGTGGAATACGTCGTCCCCGACGGCCAGGGCCCGTCCGCGCACAAGGTGCTGACCGGCTTTCTCGGGCTCATGGAGTTGCAGGATTTCGGACCCGGGCGCGTGCTCCCCCACGAGAACACCCGCTCCGCGGCGAAGGCGGATCGCTTGCATCTGATGACCGCCTGCCGGTCGAATTTCAGCCCCATCTTTTCGCTGTTCTCGGACCCCGAGCAGCGCGCGCACCGGACGATCCAGCAAGCCATCGCGGCGCAGAAGCCACGCATCGAGCTCACGGATGACGACGGCTTTATTCACCGACTGTGGGCCGTTTCCGACCCGCAGGCCCTGGCCGCATTGTCCGCCGAGCTGCGGTCCAAGCCGCTGTTCATCGCCGACGGACATCATCGCTATGAAACCGCCCTGACTTATCAACGACAGCGACGGGAGCAAGAGGGCGGCTCGGCCGGGACCCTGCGGCGGCCCTACGACAGGGTGCTGATGCTCTGTGCCGGCTTGGAAGACCCCGGGCTCACGGTCTTGCCGACCCACCGGGTGCTGAAGAGTGCGCTTCCACCCATTCAAGAGATCCGTGATCGCCTCGGCGCGGAGTTTACCTGCGAAGAGATTCCGTTCGACCGTCAGGGTGAGGCCGGCGGCCGGCGGCGATTCCTAAAGACGCTGCGGGAGCGTGGCACGCAGGCCAAAGTCTTCGGCCTGGCGCTGCAGGGCGCTTCGGCTTACTATCTGTTTTTCTTTCGCCACGAGGCGGAGGCGACGCTGGGTGACTCGCCACGCGACCGCCTGGACGTCTCGGTGCTGCACGGCAGGCTGCTCAGCCGCATCGGCCCTGCCGAGCTCGACGAGCACACCGTCATCCACACGAAAAGCGACGACGAAGCGCTGGACCTCGTCCTGCATGGATCCGGCCGGGCCGCGTTCCTCCTCAACCCGACCCGGGTCAGCGAGGTGAGCGCGGTGGCCTCGGCGGGCGAGCGGATGCCCCACAAATCGACCTACTTTTTTCCCAAGCCCCTCACCGGGCTGGTGCTGCACGTGATGGACGAGGATGGGCCATGAGAGGAAAAATTCTGATCGTCGACGATGATCCGGACATCATCACACTCCTGAGGGATCGCCTCGAATCGCTCGGGTACGTGATCGTCACCGCTGAGGATGGCGTGCACGCGCTCGAACTGGTCGATCAGGATTCCCCCGACCTGCTTCTGCTCGATCTGGAAATGCCCCGCCTGGCTGGTCTCGGTTTGCTCAAGACCATCATGGAACGCAGGCGGGCGGCGGTCCCGGGGCAATCCACCGCCGCAACGGGCTCGGAGCAGGGGCGGTCCGAGCTCGACTTTCCGGTCATCGTGATGACGGCCTTTGGGACGATCACCGCCGCAGTCGAAGCGATGAAGTCCGGAGCCTATGACTTCGTCACCAAGCCGTTCGACATGGATCATCTCTCGATCGTCATTGGAAAGGCGCTCGAGCGGGAGTCGCTGAAGCGTCAGGTCGAATGCCTCCGCTCGGAAATGGAGACCCGCTATGCCTCTATCATCGGGAACAGCCCCGCTATCGTCTCCGTGGTCGAAAGCGCCCGCCGGGCGGCGAACTCCGACGTGAGTGTGCTCCTGCTCGGCGAAAGCGGAACCGGCAAGGAGCTCTTTGCGCGGTCCCTGCACCAATGGAGCCCGCGTCATGCGATGCCGTTCGTCGTGATCAACTGCGTCGCGCTGACCGATACACTGCTGGAGAACGAACTGTTCGGACATGAGAAAGGTGCCTTCACCGGCGCCGATCGCATGGAAAAGGGCAAGATCGAGATGGCCGAGGGCGGGACGTTGTTCCTCGACGAGATCGGCGACATGCCGCTGTCCCTTCAGGCGAAGCTCCTGCGCGTGCTGCAGGACAGGGAGTTCCAGCGGGTCGGCGGCACCCGGACCATCAAGGTCGACATCCGCGTGATCGCGGCCACCAACAAGGACATCAAGCAAGCCGTTCGGGCCGGACAATTTCGCGAGGATCTCTTCTACCGCCTGAACGTGGTCACCCTCAACCTGCCGCCGCTTCGTGAGAGACAGGACGACATTCCCCTGCTCGCGGAGTTCTTCCTCAGGCGGCACGCGCGCGACGCGAAGCGACCAAGCGTGCATTTGACGGAGCGCGCCCTCTCCGCCCTGGCCCATTACGCCTGGCCCGGCAACATCCGCGAGCTCGACAACGCCCTGGCCCGGGCCGTCGTGTTATGCCCGACCGATGCGATCGACCCCCAGGTGCTCGCACTCAGCACGGACCAACTGTCGCGAAACGAGGGCGACCCCGAGGGATATCTCGACCTGCCCTATCACGAGTCCATGGATCAGCACAGTCGCGCCCTGATCATGCGCGCGCTTCATTTCGAAAACGGCAATCAAACCCGGGCCGCCGAACGGCTCCAACTCCAACGCACATACTTGGCCCGCCTCATCCGGCAGAAGAATCTGTCCGCTCATCCCCCGCGCGGTTAATATCGGGTCCGCCGGTGTTCCTCAGGAAAGGCTGAGTCCTGGGAGTTGAGCAGGGAGTGGTGTCTGTTGGGAGGTTCTATGGACTCTTGGCGGTTTGTGTCATCCTGGGTGTACAATTTGAACTCGTGACCGGTTCAACAGCCCTGGTTGCAACACATGGACTGAGGATGCGATGGCCATCGATCCCGTCTGCGGCATGACAGTGGACGAAAAGACGGCGCCGGCGAGGACGGCCCACGCCGGCACGACGTATTATTTCTGCGCGCCGGGCTGCAAGCGTACCTTCGAGCAGGACCCCGAGCGGGTTCTCCGTGAAGGTCCGAAGGGCATGGGCGAGATGGAGGCCCCTGCGCCGGTGTCGCTCGTCACCCTGAGCCCAAAAAAAACCCGTCCGGCCGCGGGTGTGGCGACGCGCACGGCACCCGGGGCCGCGTCGAGCAAGCTGACGATTCCCATTGAGGGCATGTCCTGCGCGTCTTGCGTTGCCAGGATCGAGCACGGCCTGGCCGCAGTGGAGGGGGTCTCGCGGGCCTCCGTCAATCTGGCCACCGAGCGAGCCACCGTCGAGTTCCTGCCCGAGGTCACGAACGCCGCGCGCATCGCGTCGGCCATCAGCAGCCTCGGCTACACGCCGGGCTCCCCGATCGCCGCAGCCAAGGACGAGCGGGCAGGGCCCGCTCGGGGAGAGGATCCGCACGGATCCGCGCAGCGGCGCTTACAGTTTCGTTTCGCCCTGGCCGCGGCGCTGACGATTCCCATCATGATCCTGGGGATGTCGGAACATCTCGGCCTCCCCGTTTCGCAGGCGGTTTCGTTCTGGACGCAGCTCGCCTTGGCGACACCGATCCAGTTCTGGGCCGGCTGGCAGTTTTATCGCGGCGCTCTGGCCGTGGCCTGGCACGGCTCATCCGACATGAACACCCTGATCGCGCTGGGGACTTCCGCGGCCTACGGGTACAGCGTCGTCGCCACGGTCGAACCCGCCTTATTGCAGGCGGGCGGTGTCACCCCGGCGGTGTACTTCGATACCTCGGCCGCCATCATCACGTTGATCTTGTTCGGGCGCCTGATGGAGACCCGCGCCAAGGGACGCGCGTCCGAAGCCATCCGAGCCTTGGCCAGCCTCCAGCCGAAGACGGCGAGGGTTTTGCGCAATGGGGGGGAGGAAGATCTTCCGATCGAGCAGGTCCAGGTGGGCGACCTCGTCACCATTCGGCCGGGGGAGAAAATTCCGGTCGACGGCCTCGTGCGCGACGGCGCGTCGGCGGTGGATGAGTCCATGCTGACGGGCGAGAGTCTCCCCGTGGACAAGAAACCGGGTGATGCGGTGATCGGCGCGACACTGAATCTGAACGGCAGCCTGACCTTTCAGGCCACGAAGGTCGGGGCGGAGACCGCCCTCGCGCGCATCATCGCCATCGTCGATCAGGCGCAAGCGGCCAAGCCGCCCCTGGCCAAGCTGGCGGACCGGGTTGCGTCGTATTTTGTCCCATCGGTCGTCGGCATCGCCCTGCTCACCTTCGCCGGCTGGCTCATCTTCGGACCTGCGCCTGCGTTCACGATCGCGCTGATCAATTTCGTCGCGGTCCTGATCGTGGCCTGTCCCTGCGCGCTCGGCCTCGCCACCCCCACCTCGATCATGGTCGGCATCGGGAAGGGTGCGGAATCCGGAATCCTGATCCGCAGCGGAGAAGCACTGGAGCGGGCGCAGCACGTGACCACCATCGTGCTCGACAAGACCGGCACCTTGACCAAGGGCGAGCCCGAGGTCGGCGCCGTCGTCGCCCTAATGGAAGGCTGGACCGAGGACGCCGTCGTCGCCCTGGCCGCCTCGCTGGAGCGCAACTCGGAGCATCCCGTGGCCAACGCGATCGTCCGCTATGCGCGGGCGCGCAATGTGAAGGTGGAGCCCTCCAGTGAGTTTGCCGCCATCCCGGGCCAGGGGGTTCGAGCCAAGACCGGCGATCGGGAGGTGTACCTGGGCAATCGCGCCCTCCTGAATAAGAGCGGCTGCAAGGTGTCCGCACAGGATGAGGAGGCGTGGACCCAACTGGCCTCGGCCGGCATGACGCCCATGTATTTGGCCGCGCGCTCCCCGGCGAAGGGCACCTCCAAACACGGCCGGGTGCTCGGTGTGCTCGGTGTGGTGGACAGACCGAAGGACCATGCGCTGGCCGTGGTCAAGGCCCTCCGTCGCCTGAAGCTCGAGGTCATCATGCTCACCGGTGATAATCAGCGCACGGCCCGAGCCATTGCCAATCAACTCAGCATCGAGCACCTCCTGGCGGAGGTGCTTCCGGATCAGAAGGCGCGGGAAATCAGCAAGCTCCAGCAGGCCGGTAAGGTTGTCGCGATGGTGGGTGACGGCATCAACGACGCGCCCGCGCTGGCTCAGGCTGACATCGGCATGGCGATCGGCACGGGAACCGACGTCGCCATGGAGGCGGCGGACGTGACGCTGATCCGAGGAGATCTCCGGGGAATCGTGGCCGCCATAGCTCTGTCACGGGCCACGACGCGCAACATCAAGCAGAACCTCTTTGCGGCTTTTATCTATAATGTGTTGCTCATACCGGCGGCCGCGGCGGGCCTGATGAACCCGATCTGGGCGGCGGCCGCCATGGCCCTCTCTTCCGTGAGCGTCGTCGGCAACGCGTTGCGGCTCCGCCGTTTTAAGCCCGATATCGCGCCGAATGTGTCCGGTTGATCCGCTTGGCCTCCCCGCGACGCGGACCCTGCCGCTGTGGGCGATGGCGAATCACGTGATCGGCCCGCGTCCATCGCCAAGCCTGCCATACCCCCCCAGGTTTCCGAGGCCGCCCAGGCTCAGCACAAACGCGAATCCGACGAAATCCGACCCCCACACAAGAAAAATAGCGTACTACTTTCAATAACTTATAAGTCCAAAATGGAATGGTATACTCGTTCACGGAAGGTCCTTCCAGGTCCGGAGCTCTATGCCGATACTGGTCCCAGACTACGTCCCTTACCTCCTGGCCGTGCTCGGCCTGCTGTTCGTCTGGCAACTGCACCACATACAGGTGGTCGCCGGCCGAATCGAGGCGAAAAGCTTCTGGGACAAATCGGGGACCCGACTCTTCATCCATGTCACGCCGGAGGACGAAAACACCTGTCCGGCCTGCCGGGAAGCCAACGGCACGGCGGTGTTTCCGACGGTCGCCGCGAAAAAGAGCTTCGCGCCCCTCTCGCACGGCGCATGCACCAATCCAGCGGGATGCCGCTGCCAATTGATCGGGTTGCGATGCACCTGGCCCCAGGCCCAGCGCCTGCTCTCCCAGGTGATGAGCTCCACCTCCAAGCGAGTCAAGCTGTCCGGCGACAAATTCGACGCCCTGCTCAAGGTGGCGTGGGATGAAAACCCGAAAGCGACGGTCGACCTCGTGGCGGTCAGCATGATCGAGGCCATCCGGGCGGAGGGGAAAGATCAGGCAAGGGCCGTGACCAAGTACCGCACCGTCGTGGATCAGGCCAAGACCGACCGCGATCTCGAGCTCGTGCTCCCGGCCTATTTCCGCATGCTCGACGTTCTCGAACGCGGCCAGCAGGCCAAGGAAGCGCTCGAGATCATCGATCGCCTCGAGAAGCAGTTCCGCCCGACCGCCAACGGACGCCAGCGTCCGAGCGCCGACCAACTCGAGACGCTCTCTCTCCGCAAGACACGTCTGACGGCCGTCATCCAGCGCGGCTACTGATTCCCCACAGTTAACGCTCCCTCTCGGTCAGCCGTACGAGCCCGCTCTCCACGTCCCTCTGCACCTGCTCGTAGGCCTCCACGGTACCGATGTCGGACCAGTACCCCGCCATCCTATAGCCGAGGATCACGGCTCCCTCTTCGAGGGCTCGTACGTATGCGTCGATGACGGACGACTCTTTTCCGGGCGGGAGCGGTCGCAACAGCCTCTCGTCCATCACGTGGACCCCGGCGAACATGAGTCGAGTCACCGCCGCGTCTTTCCGGCGACCGCGGTCGTTGATGCGCAGGACCCGTTCCTCGGGATCCACATCCACGGGTCCCCACCGCTCGACGTCGGGGTCCTCTCGCAACACCATCGTCGCCACGGCGCGCCCCGCCTCATGCCTCATCCGTACTGCCTCGAGATCGAGCTCCACGACCGTGTCGCCGTTCAGAACGAAAAACGGCTCGCTCCCGAAAAACGACGCAGCCTGCTTGAGCCCTCCGCCGGTCCCCAGGATCACCGGCTCGCGCGAGAAGCGCAGGGCCATGCCGAGCCGAGAGCCATCCCCCAGGGCCTGCTCGATCTGCTCCCCCCGGTGATGGACATTGATGATGACGTCTGTCACGCCGTAGCGTCGGAGCAGCAAGAGATTCCATTCGATGAGAGGTCGTCCCGCAAGGGGGAGGAGCGGCTTGGGGATGGTGTTGGTGATCGGGCGGAGGCGAGTCCCTAAGCCCGCAGCCAAGATCATCGCTTTCATAGCGCTCGTAAAAAGAAGAAGGGCGCGGGGCGCGGGGCGCGGGGCGCGGGGCAAGTATCATTTAGCCAGCTTGTGCTCGCGTCTGAGCTCTTGCCGCGAGCCACTGGCCCCGAGCCCAGTGCCATTTTATTGGAGTTCTGGCACATAGCGCGAGAGGAGCCTGTGGAGGGTGGTCAACTCCGGGTACCGGAGGAAATTGCGGCGCACGTAGCCGAGCGTCCGGGGAATGTCCTCCAAAAACTTCGGATTCTTTTTCACCCGCTCGATGTACACGAAGCGCCCGGCCGCTTTCAGGTTTCGTTGAATGCTGGTGAGGTCGAACAAGCGGCGGAACCCCAGTCGATTGGCGGACACGCGCCGGTGCTTGGCCACCTGGTCTTGATAGTAGGCGAGCAGCTCCTCGATCAGCGATTCGTCCAGCTCGCGATAGGCATCACGCAGGAGTGACGCGAGGTCGTAGGTGGCCGGTCCGAGGAGGGCATCCTGGAAATCGAGGACGCCGATCTGTTTTCCGGGGACCATGAGATTGCGTGAGTGATAGTCGCGATGCGTGAACACCCGCGGCTGAGAAGCGATCAGCGCGGTGAGCTGGTGGAACTCGGCCTTGATGGCCTCCATGTCATTCGCGCACATCGGCTTGCGGTTCCTCGCAACCACCCCGTACTCGAGAAAGTGCTCGAACTCCCAATCCAACAGCGCGGCATCGAAGCTCCGATGGAAGGCAATACAGCCGGGATTCGCCGGCGACGAGGCTTTGGTATGGATGCGGACGAGCATGTCCACCGCCGCGCGGTACAGCTTCGCCTGCTCGGCATCCTCCGCCTGGCGACAGGCCTCGGCGAGGGTGACGTCGCCGAAATCCTCGAGGTAGAGGAGCCCGGCGGCTTCATCATAATGGTAGAGCGTCGGCACCGCGACGCCCGCCTGTGCCAGGTGACGGAGCACGTTGGCGAACGGGAGCTCGGCGATCGCCACGGCGGGCCCGCTGACGGCTTCTTCCGACTGCTTGAAGCCTTCAGGGTCCGCCAGCTGCATCAGGATGACCGAGTGTGGAGGCTTTTCACCCAGCTGGACGCGAAAGTAGCGGCGATTCGACGCATCTCCTTCGAGCGGGGTGAGGCGCGTACATTCAGCCCGGAAGGGCAACTTGCTCCGGATGGTCTCGGCGACACGCTGCTCGTCCGGCAAGGCCGGAATCCGCGGCTCCGCGAAGTTCATCGCATCCATGCGCCAATTATAGCGAGGCCCCAGGACCTTGTCACGAAAAGGCAAACTCGTTATCCTCGTCGACAGTCAGGCTCCGCGATCATCCGGCTCACCCCCTTCGGGGAACCGGAGCAGGTGTGTCGCGCTGAACCGAGGATGGCGTCATGGAATCTGTCCGGCTAGGTCGTTCGGGGCTCAAGGTGAGTCGGCTGTGTCTCGGGGCCATGAACTTCGGTCCCTACACGACGGAGGCCGACAGCTTCACCATCATGGACCGCGCGC
>JBFGRM010000066.1:0-11017 GCA_041563675.1 Nitrospiraceae bacterium
CGTCATCGCGACCAACAGCTCAATCAAAGAGTGGCCTTCAACGTCGGAATACCTTCTTATCCACTTGCCTCGTGCCACGCGCCCCGCGCCCCTCTTCTACCGATATCCGATATAGTTCGGATTGGCGCGGAGGGCTTCGAGTTGAATCCGGCGCCAGTGGCCGCCAGCCGTTTGGTACCGCGCCTGCACGTGAATCAGCACGGACCCCACTTGCCAGAACGGACCCGGACGATCCGGCTGGACGGTCCATTTGAGGTGGATCCCGCCCTCGGTCCGGCTCCCGGTGTAGCGCCCATCCCCGGCGTGCTCGTCATCTCCCCCGCCGTCGTCCCGCATGCGGACCTCGTCCACCCCGTCTGCATCCGCATCATCCTGCAGCAGCCTTTGCCAGGGGCTCGCCCATTTGGCTTCGAGCCGCGATTCAGCCAGGGCCAGCGCGCGCAAAGCTTGTTCCCCGTCATTGAGCTCTTCCTGTGCCCACCGGAAACCGCTCAGGGTCCCGAGCAAGCCGAGCGTCAGCAGCACCATCGCGACCAATACTTCTGCCAATGAAAAGCCCTCGGCCCGTCGGCAATTAACAAGGAAAATTGAAAAAGGAAAAAGTTGATTGCCCTGCATCGATTTCTCTTCCTTCCTAGCTCCGGTTCTCCACTTTTTAATCTTTCATTTTTACTTTTTACTTGAGCGTGACCCGACCGGTGATGCTGACGGTGAGCGTGTAGAATCTGCCGTCATCCACGCTTCTGAGGGTAACGGTCGCCGGTGTCGCCGCGCGGCCGCTGCCATAAAAGACGACACTCGGCCCATTCGAGACGCGGTCTATCCGCACACCCCGTCCCGTAAAATCGAGCGCCCTCAGCACGGCACCACTCTGAACGGATTCGATCGTCAGCCGCGATCGGCCTGCCTCGAGCCGCACGCGCACGGGATGTCCCCTTGTCATCGCCAATTGACGGGCCACGCGCAACTCGCCCGCCAGCTCCGCGCGAACGGCTTGCGCCTGGTTGTGCCTCGTCGCCGGGAGCAGAACCTCCGCCGTCATCATGGCGGCGATGCCCAGGATGGACACGATCGTCATGGTTTCCACCAGCGTCTTGCCCTCTTGTCCGATCGCGGCCCTCATGACCCCGGACTGCACCGTTTCCAAGGCTTGTGCCAGCGGTCATGGATGCAGCCTGCAGACGAACCCGACCAAAGACCGCTGAAAAAGCGGGGGGTTCAGTCGTGAGGGTCGGCGACCTTCAGGTGGGACGAGCCCTGTCGCGGAGCGATCGCGTTTCGCTTCGGATACAGAGTGAGAGCGTCGAGATACGGCGAGAGGGGGATCGGGGCTGTGCCAGCGGGCTAGTGGGGACCGATCAACCCGACATACCAGCCGATGAGATCCTGGTGAAAGAAGAGGGCGACCAAGGCCCCCAAGGCCAGGAAGGGGCCGAAAGGCAGGTATTGATCACGGCGCATGACCTTGAGGGCGATCAGTGCCACGCCGACCACCGACCCGACGAGCGCGCCGATCATGATCGTGAGCAACGTGGGTTTCCACCCCAGAAACGCGCCGATCATGGCGAGCAGCTTGATGTCGCCGCCTCCCATGCCTTCCTTGCCGAAGACATAGGGGCTGAGCCAGGCCAGTACCCACAGAAGACCGCCTCCGACCACCATACCCAGGCCGGCATTGAGGATCCCGACGGGCAGCACGGTCGCGGAGCTGACCAGGCCCAGCACAATGCCCGGCAGCGTGATCACGTTGGGGATGATGTAATGCACCAGGTCGATGGCGGTCACCACGAGCAAGGCGGAGTACAGGACGGCGTAGACCGCGGCCTCCCACGACAAGCCGAACCACCAGAGAATGGCCGCGTAGCCGGCGGCGTTGGCAGCCTCGACGACGGGGTAGCGCCAGGAGATCGACCCGCCGCAACGCCGGCACCGTCCGGCCAGGATCACGTAGCTCACGATCGGAATGTTGTCGTACCAGGCAATGGCACCGCCACAGGAGGGGCACTGGGACCCCGGCCAGACGATGGATTCATGCTTGGGCAGCCGGTGGATGCAGACGTTGAGGAAGCTGCCGACGACGGCCCCGAAGAGGGATGCACTCACGATCTGGAACAGCATGATGCCCATCCGTGCGCGATGCCTACTTGCGGCCTCGACAAGGCGAGAGGAGTTGCAATGGATATAAAATGTTCATAAAGGTTGTTTCCCGAGGATTTACAGACAGGGAATGTGGTTGTTAGAATTCTACTGTCAGGGTAAATACCTCGCGAGTAAATACGAAAGTCTTGCCGGAACGAATTGGAAGAAAGGATTGACGTCCATGCCAAGATCCATGAAGAGCAGTTCGCACCGCGGTCGAAACAATCACCGGGTGTCCATGCTCCCTCCCCGTCGCAAGCGTCCGGAAGCCTTGACGGAGCGGGAGCAGGAGATTCTTCAGCTCATCTGGACCGGTCTGAAGAACAAGGAGGTCGCCCACCGACTGAAGATCAGCGTGAAGACGGTCGAGGCGCACCGCGCCAATATGATGAAGAAGATTCGGGTGTCCAACACCGCCCAGCTCCTCAAGGCTGCGATCCAGGAAGGGATGATCGCCGTCCGCTGACCGTGTCCCCCGCCCGCTGGCGAACCATCTCGAACAATACGACGGCGGCCGCCGCCGACACATTGAGCGAGCCGACCTTTCCCCGCATGGGGATGGCGGCTCGCTCATCGCATTTTGCGAGCACGCCGTGCCGAATGCCCGACCCCTCCGCTCCGAAGACCATCGCACAGGGTCCCCGAAAATCGAGCGCCGTGTAGCCCTTCGGCGCGTCCGCGTCGAGGCCGTACACCCAGAGCCCGCTGTCCTGCAATTGCTCGATGAGACGGGACAGGTTGGGGACGCAGGCGATCCTCATGTGCTCCACCGCCCCCCCGGACGTCTTCGCGACCGTGCCCGTCAGCCCCGCCGACCGTCGTTCCGGAATACAGACACCATGGGCTCCGGCGCCCTCCGCGCTGCGGAGGACCGCGCCCAGGTTGTGCGGATCCTCGATCCCGTCCAGGATCACGAGGCACGGCGGCTCCCGACGTCCCCGCGCATGGGCCAGGATGTCCTCCACCTCGACATACGCCTTCGCCCCGACGACGGCCAGGGCGCCCTGATGCTTGCCGGAGGGCACGAGGCGATCGAGCGCCGCCCGGGGCTCAACGTGAACGGGGATGCCGGCTTCGCGCGCGAGCCGCACCAAGTCGGCAAATTGCCCGTCCTTCCGAATGACACTCAGTCGCAGAATCGGGCGCGCACGGGAGCGCAGCGCTTCCCTGAGAGCGTGGATGCCGTACAGATATGCGGGGGTGTCACCGCTTCCACCGGGTGGTGCCATCCGGGCGATCCTCGATGGTGATGCCGTCCTCGGCCAACTGCTTGCGGATTGCGTCGGCCCGGCCAAAATTCTTGTCGCGTCGGGCCTGCGAGCGCTCGGCCAGGAGTCGGTCGATCTCTTGATCGGAGAGGGGTGCGCGGGTCGCCGCGCGATCCTCTCCGCCCGACGGCCGGACGCCGCGCCGGGGATTGAACTCCCAGTCGTCATCGGAGAGCTGGAACAGGTTCAGCACCCGCCCCGTGGCGGTGAAGGCCTTGCGCAGCCTTTCACCCGTCGGCCGGGACAGCCCGGCCTTGAGAAGCCGATTGGCATCCCCGCGCAAGGCCTGGAACTGCGCGAGCGCGGCGGGCGTGTTGAAGTCGTCATCCATGGCTTGTCGAAAGCCCTGCTCGAGCCGTTCAAGCGCCGGCTCGACTTTGCCGTCGCCGCTCCCCTCCGCCGCCGTCGTCTCACGCAGGCGCCGGAACAGATCATAGAACGCATCCAGGGCGCGCTTGGCTTCAAGCAAGCCTTGATCGGAGAAGTCCAGGGGGCTCCGGTAATGCGTGGCCAGCAGAAAGTAGCGGAGCACCTCGCCCGTGACGCGATCCGAGTAGTCCCACTTCTCGAAGACCTCCCGGATCGTGAAGAAATTACCGAGGGATTTGGACATCTTCTCCTGATTGATCTGCACGAAGCCGTTGTGGAGCCAGTATCGCGCGAACTCCTTCCCGGTGGCCGCGCACGATTGCGCGATCTCGTTTTCATGGTGCGGAAAGATGAGATCCATGCCGCCGCCGTGGATATCGAAGGATTCGCCCAGGTGCCGGACAGACATGGCGGAGCACTCGATATGCCAGCCCGGACGGCCCCGGCCCCAGGGACTGTCCCATGCCGGCTCGCCGGGCTTCGAAGCCTTCCAGAGCGCAAAGTCCATCGGGTCGCGCTTCCGCTCGTCCACCTCCACGCGCGCCCCGGCCAGCAACTCCTCGAGATTGCGCTTCGAGAGGCGCCCGTAGGCGGGGAACGACGAGACGGCGTAGTAGACGTCCCCGTCGACGGGATAGGCGTGCCCCTTCGCGATGAGCGTCTGGATCATCGCGACGATGTCACGCATGTGCTCGGTGGCTTTGGGCTCGACCGTGGCGGGCTCGAGTCCAAGGCGCGACATGTCGCGCTGGTAGGCGGCGAGATATCGCTCGACAATCGTCTGGCTTGAGACGCCTTCCTGCGCGGCCCGCGCGATGATCTTGTCATCGACATCGGTGAAATTTCTCACGTAGGTAACGTCGTAGCCGGCGTAGCGGAGGTATTGGCGAACCACGTCGAACACCAAAGCGCTGCGTGCGTGCCCGAGATGGCATTCATCGTACACGGTCACACCGCAGGCGTACATGCGCACGCGCCCGGGCTCGAGCGGCGTGAACGTTTCCTTCTGCCCCGTCAGCGTGTTGTGCACCTTGAGCATGACGACGTGCGATCGGTCAGGACCTGGGGCGGCGCGCTTCGAGCAGGGCCTCCCAGCCTTTCAAGCTCGACATCACTTCGTGGTGCGTGAGGTCCAGGTGAATCGGGGTCACGGAGACCAGGCCGCGCCGCAACGCGACATGGTCGGAATTGGGACGCGTCCCCCAGGCAACCCGCGTGCCGGCGATCCAGTAATATTTCCGGCCGTGCGGGTCCGTCTTCTCCACGATCGGGTTGTCAAACCGGCGCCGCCCGAGCGTCGTGATGCGGACCCCCTTGATGGCCGCGGCCGGGCGGTTTGGGATATTGACGTTGAGCAACGTTTCTTCGGGCATGCCGCGCTCGACGACGACCCGGGCGACGCGGAGGGCGTACTTCGCGGCCAGGTCGAACCGAAATGTCTCCTGGCCCTCCTGCGACACCGCAATCGAGGGCACCCCCATGATGGCGCCTTCCAGCGCAGCCGCAACGGTCCCGGAGTAGGTGACGTCATCGCCAAGGTTCACGCCCTTGTTGATGCCCGAGACGAGCAGCGCCGGCCGTTGGCGCAGGACCTTCTTCAGAGCCAGATTCACACAGTCCGTCGGCGTCCCGTTGATCGCATAGACCCGCTTGTCGAGGCGCGAGATCCGGAGCGGCTTGTGCAGGGTCAGTGCATGGCTGACCGCGGTCTGCTGACGATCCGGCGCCACGACATACACCTCTCCGATCGCCCGGAGGGCGGACGCCAGGGCATGGAGACCCGGAGAGTCGATCCCGTCGTCATTGGTCACCAGAATCTTCACGGAGCGCTACACATAAAAAAAGCTGCCCTCGGCAGCTCTTGAACAGTACTGAGTGCTGGGTCCTGAGTGCCGCGTGATGAGGAGAAGCTGCTCACTGGAGCGGTGATCTTTTTCTCAGCACTCGGCACTCAGAACTCGACACTCTTATTGATGGTCGGGGCGAGCCGATTTGAACGGCCGACCTCTCGCACCCCAAGCGAGTGCGCTACCGGGCTGCGCTACGCCCCGACCTTTCTCGATGGTATCTTACCCTGTTGATCACCGCTTCGTCTCGGCCCGTCTGTGGCCGCCGGGAATGACTTCCAAACGCTCCCGTGCCCGCTTATTGGCATCCAGGATGCGGAGAATGGCTTCCAGATTTCCACGGAGGCGCTTCGCCACCTCATGGGGATTGACCGGTTTCGCGGATTTTCTCCCCCGTCGCGCCCAGAACCGCTTGAGGCCCGCGATGGTGTACCCCTCCTCGTGGAGCATGCGCCTGATCTCAAAGATCGTCTCGATGTCCCGTTGGACATAGAGCCGCTGTCCGCCTCGACTTTTTTTCGGCCTGAGAAAGCTGAACTCGGATTCCCAGAAGCGCAGGACGTAGGCAGGAAGCGTGGTGAGCTGACTGACTTCGCCGATTTTGTAAAAGACCTTGCTACCTAACCTGGGCTCAGCCGCCATGACATACCCCGAGGCTCGCCCGGTCAATGAAGTATAACCGGTTAGGAATTCACGAACTTCTTGAAGACTTGGCTCGGACGGAAGGTAACGACCCGACGTGGCGTGATCCCGATTTCTTGCCCGGTCCTGGGGTTGCGTCCCTTTCTTGCTCCTTTGCTGCGCACGACGAAATTCCCGAATCCCGCGATCTTGACCGACTCTCCCTTTTGGAGCACGGACTTCAGCAGGTCGAGAACGTATTCCACGATATCCGACGCTTCCTTTTTGGAAACCCCGACTTTCTCAAAAATCTCGTTGGCGATATCTGACTTTCTCATGCCGTTCCCCCCTGGCGCCACGCCCCGCTCCCGGCTCTACCGCGAGCCTCGCCTCCCCGAGATGGGAAATTTTCCCATAAATTACGTGAGGTTACCGAACATGTCAAGCCGATTTCCTCGTCCAGACCGCCATTTCAGGCTCCAGGGCCCGGGCGAAGATCATGTCTTGTCCTGATCCCGGGGCAGGAGCTTGTACTCGATCCCGTCGGCCAGAGCCTGCCAACTGGCCTCGATAATGTTCTCCGAGACCCCGACCGTGCCCCATTTCTCCTTATGATCCCCAGATTCAATCAGCACCCGGACCTTGGAGGCGGTCCCCTTGGAGGCCGCCAGGACGCGCACCTTATAGTCCAGGAGCTTGACTTCGCGGAGTTGGGGGTAGAACTTCTCCAGCGCCTTGCGCAACGCGTGGTCGAGCGCGTTGACCGGGCCGTCGCCGACCCCGGCGGTGTGCTCGATCGCGTCGCCGACCTTGATCATGACGGTCGCCTCCGAAAGCGGCGCCTCGTCTGAACGGCGCTTCTCCACATTGATCCGGAAGCCGACCAGCTCGAACGAAGGCTTGTGCTTGCCCAGGGCCTTGCGCACCAGCAGCTCGAAGGAGCCCTCGGCCCCCTCGAACTGAAAGCCCTGATTCTCGAGGTCCTTCAGCCGGGTCACCAGCTCCTGCAGCTTGGCGTGATCTTTCGACAGCTTCACGCCGAACGCCTCGAGCTTCCCCTGCAGCCCGCTGCGACCCGCGTAGTCCGAGACCAGCATGCGCTGCCGATTGCCGACCAACTGGGGAATGATGTGCTCATAGGTGGCGGGATTCTTCATGACCGCATGGATGTGCACGCCACCCTTGTGCGCGAAGGCGGAATCCCCGACATAGGGCTGATGCTTGTCGGGGACGAGATTGGCGATCTCCGCGACGAAGTGTGAGACGGTGCGCAGCTTGGACAGCCGGTCGCCGATCACCTCGCGCCTGGTCTTCAGCTGAAGGTTCGGCAGAATCGAGCAGAGGTTTGCGTTCCCGCACCGCTCGCCGATCCCGTTGATCGTGCCCTGCACCTGGACCACGCCGGCCTCCACCGCCACGAGCGAATTGGCCACGGCCATCTCGGTGTCGTTGTGGGCATGGATGCCGAGGGGCACCGGAAACTCCCGCCGGATCTCCTCGCAGACGCGCTTGATCTCCCACGGCATCGCGCCCCCATTCGTGTCGCAGAGGATGACCCGTTCGGCCCCGGCGGCCACGGCACGCCGAATCGTCTCGAGCGCGTAATCGGGATTGGCCTTGTACCCGTCGAAAAAATGCTCGGCGTCGTAGAACACCCGTCTCCCCTTGTCGCGGAGATACCCAATGGAGTCACCGATGATCTCCAGGTTCTTCGCCAAGGAGATGCCCAGGGCATCCGTGACATGGAGCGACCAGCTCTTGCCGAAGAGCGTGATCGTCGTGGTCTCCGAGTCCAGCAGGGCCTCCAGGTTCGGATCCTTGTGCACGGGGTTGCTGGCCTTGCGCGTGCTGCCGAACGCGATGACGGTGGCATGCTTCAGCGGGATGGTCTTGATCATGCGGAAGAATTCGATGTCCTTCGGATTGGCGCCCGGCCACCCGCCCTCGATGTATTGCACACCCAGCTCGTCGAGCTTCTGCGCGACGAGGACCTTGTCGTCGGCCGAGAAGCTCACGTCCTCGGATTGCGCGCCGTCGCGCAAGGTCGTGTCATAAATCTCGAGCGAGGTCTCCAGCAGTTGAGGAGGAAGGGGTGTGGATCGATGCGCCGCTCGTCGCCTCTTCTTTGTCTTACTCGTTGATTTGCGTGTCATACAAATTCTGCCTAACTACAGGAATCAGAACGTTCCAGGTTTTAGGTTTCAGGTTCCAGGTCGTGATGATTTCGGTTCTGCCTCTTCATTGTTTCCTTTTGAATTGCTCCTTTTTAATTGGCGTTAGCCTGATCGAGTCCAAACGCCGAGTGCAGCGTTCGCATCGCCAGCTCCAGGTATTTTTCTTCGATCACACAGGAGATCTTGATCTCCGAGGTGCTGATCATCATGATATTGATGCCTTCGCTGGAAAGCCGCTCGAACATGAGGGACGCGACTCCCGAGTGGGACCGCATCCCCACCCCGATCAAAGAGACCTTGGCGATCGACTCCGTCACCTCAACCGACTTGGCCTCGATCTCCTTCGCCACGCGGTTCGTGATGGTCATGGCTTTCTGAAGGTCGGCCTTCGGCACGGTAAAGGACAGATCCGTCAACGAGCCCTGGCCGACGTTCTGGATGATCATGTCCACATTGAGGTTCGCCTCGGCCACGGGCCCGAAAATGCGCGCGGCGATGCCCGGACGGTCCGGCACCCCGAGCACCGTGATCTTGGCCTGATTGCGATCCCCTGTGACGCCTGCAACCGCGACTTTTTCCATTTCAGCATCCTCTTTCGTCACCAGCGTGCCCGGTCCCTCCTTGAAGGTGGATCGGACCTCGACCGGGACGCCGTACTGGGCGGCGAATTGAACCGACCGTGTCTGGAGCACCTTGGCGCCCAAGCTGGCGAACTCCAGCATCTCCTCGTAGGACACCTTCTCGAGCCGCCGGGCCAGCGGAACGATGTTGGGGTCGGCCGTGTAGACACCCTCGACATCCGTGAAGATCATGCATCGGTCCGCCTTGAGGGCTGCAGCCAGAGCCACCGCCGTCAAGTCGGAGCCGCCGCGCCCCAGGGTCGTGACGTCCGATTGCTCGTTGATGCCCTGGAAGCCGGCCACGATCGGGACAATGCCCTCTTCCAACGCCTGGTGGATGCGCTCCGCGCTCACCCTGGCGATCTTGGCCCGCGTATGGGCGCTGTCCGTCACGATACCGACCTGGCGCCCCGTGAACGAGCGTGCGTCGAGCCCCCGGCCTCGGAGTGACATCGCCAGCAAGGCGATCGTCACGCGCTCACCGGTGGACAACAGCATGTCCAGCTCGCGCTCATCCGGGCACGGCGTCACTTCATGCGCGAGACGCAGCAGCCGATCCGTCTCTCCGCTCATGGCCGAGAGCACCACCACGAGCCGGTGTCCATCCCGTCGCGCCTTCTCGACCCGGTCGGCGACCGCGTGAATGCGCTCGATCGTACCGACCGATGTGCCCCCGTACTTGTGAACTAACAGCGCCATTTTCGGAAATCCCGTAATTGGGTAAATAGGTAAGTGGGTAACTAAAAACTCGGCCTTCTCTTATCTGCGAAATTACCTAATTACGCACTTACCCACTTACCTAATTACTTTCTACCCAGGAGTCGCGTCAGGAACTTCGTCGCATCCCGGGCTCCGCTCTGCGCGGCTTCCGCGTCCGCCTCGTTAAAGCCGCGGGCTTGACTCTGTCCACGCGCCGCGCTCTGGGCGAAGGCGTAGAGAGCCGGTGTCACGGGTCGCGCCGGCTTGCCCGTCGGCATCCCTTGCTCCCCGACGAGGAGCAGTCTGTATTCGCCGAACTTTTTGAGGCCGTCGATCAGGACACCGACCATGTGCTGATCGAATGCCGCCGCCGCGTCACACTTGGCCTTTGGCTGTCCGTCGGCTTCGGATACCGCGGCATGCACGTAGAGCAAATCCTTCTTCTCCAGTTCCTTCAGCGCCCGCTGCGCCTGGCTGGCGAAAGCCGGCTCGCCGTCGTTCGAGAACTCCTCCGGGCCCACGGTCTCCATTCCCGCGCAGACGCAGACGCCCCGCACGAGATCGCTGGTGGCCAGGACCGTCCCGGTGACCTGGAAACGGTCCGCGAGGCTCGGCAGCTTCGGCGCCCGTCCCTGACCCCACAACCAGAGGCAGTTGGCCGGCTTGAGCCCCGCGTCGAGCCGTTGATCATTGACGGGATGCGTCCCGACGATGATGAGGGCCGCCTCCATCATCTTGCGGAGAATGTCCCCGCCATCGCCCGTCGGCAGATGCTTGCCGATGGGGTGCCCCACCAGCTCGTGCGGGTCCGTGCATTGGGCCTTGGCTTTGCCGCCCACCCAGATCATGAAGTGTCGGTGCCCTTCGCCGGGGTAAAACTGGACCGATTCGGACCCGATCTGCTCGTTGACCGCGTCGATCAGGTCGCGGGCCTCCTCCGTGGTGATCAAGCCCGCGCAGTCGTCATCCATGACCGCCTGGGGGTGGAGCTTTTTCATTTCCGGGTAGGGCGATCCGCCCTTCTGGGCACCCGGCGGAGCAGGCGGCTTGAGGGTCACCATGCTGCAGCGAAACGCGACGTCCTGGTCTCCCAGCGCCACGCCGAGACCGGAGGCCTCAAAGGGCGCCGGACCCACCGGGTACTTCCGCGGATCATACCCTAACAAGCCCAAGGTCATGGCCTCGTGTCCTTCCACGGGTCCGTCCGAGGGGACGACCATGATGCCAACCTCCCCCGACCGGACCAGGGCGTCCATGTTTGGTGTGGCGGCGGCTTGCAG